>NZ_JBVIJE010000014.1:45668-219926 GCF_055581585.1 Streptomyces sp. NPDC031426 | reverse complement strand
GCGGTTGCGGCGTGCAGGGAGTCGTTCTTGGCCGCCTGGGTCTCGGCCGCCGCCTTCTGCGCGGCCTCCTTGGCCAGCTTCGCCGCCGTCACGGCGCGCGCGGAGGCGTCCTTGGCCGCCTTGGTCTGCGCCGCCGCCTTGCTGCCGGCCTTCTTGGCCTGGTCGGCGAGCTGGGCGACCGTGGCGTGCTCCTGATCACGGGCACGCGCGACGTACTGGCCGACCTCCAGGAACTCGTGGATGTCGTCCGCCGAACCGTTCAACGCGATCCGGCCCGCGGCCGCCACGTTGGAGCCGCCCGCGCTGATGATCTGCGCGACCTCGACCCGCTCGTCCTGCGCCCGCCGGTCGAACTGACCCGTGGACAGGAACGCTTTGATGTCCCCAGGTGTCCCGTTCAGCGCGGCCTGGCCGGCCTTCTTGACCTCCGGGCCGCCCGCGTCGATGATCTGCGCGACCTGAACCCGCTGATCCTGGAACAGCGGGTCCTGCCAGCCCTCGTCCAGGAAGTCCTCAAGGTCGTTCTGGGTTCCGTCCAGAGCCTTGCGGGCGGCCTCTTGCAGGTTCAGCCCGCCCATGCTGGCGAGCTGGGCCACGGTAATGCGCTCGTCCTGGAACGTGGCGTCGTTCGCCGTGGCAAGGAAGTGCCGTACGTCGTCTTCGCTGCCGGTCAGAGCGACTTCCGCGGCGGCCCGTACCTCGGAGCCACCCGATGACCACAGGTCGAGCGCCTGAGTACGGTCGGCCACCTCGTCGGTGGCGGCACTGCCGCCACCGGTCGGAGTGCCGTCGGCCATCGCACGGGAGGCCGAGCTCCCGAGCAGACCGGCTATGAGTGCGAGCGGCAGCAGACACAGACAGAGCATCCGTGTCGCATGCGCACCCCTTCTTACCGCGATGGTCGCGGGGTTCCTCTTCTTCAACTGTCTCTCGTATCGTCCGTTGTCCAGTGAAGTGCGGGTGTGTCAGTTGGCGGGTGCGAGCTGGATCTCGTCGTGGAGGCCCTTGGCGTCGACGCCGGTGAAGTAGCTGACGTGGCCGTCGTTCCAGCGCACGAGGATGTCGTTGGCGGTGGTGTTGGTGCTGAAGGCGCCGACGGTGATGGCGGCCGCGTTGGTCCAGTACGACTTGGCCGGCCGGATCCTGATCTCTCCGGGCAGGGCCTTGCCGGTCATACCGGGGTAGATGGTGGTCTCACCGTCGATCCAGCGCACCAGCAGGTCGTCGGTGTTCTTGCCGGTGAAGGAGCCGGTGGCGAGTTTCTCGGCGTAGGGCCAGGTGTTGTTCTTGGCGACGGTCTGGGTCTGCTTCTTCAGCCCGTTGACCGCCACGTCGCTGAAGACGGAGACGTGGCCGTCGTTCCAGGTGACCAGCAGGTCGTCGCGCAGGCCGTTCGCGGTGAAGCGGCCGCCGGTCAGCTGCCGGGCGTCGTCCTTCCACTCGGCGCTGTTCGGCGCGGCGAGCTGCTTCTCGCCGTGGAAGCCCTTGGCATCGACCGTGGTGTAGAGGGTCATCTCGCCGTCACTCCACCGCACCACGACTCCGTCGGTGCCGCCACCGGTGTTGACACCGGTCACGTCGACGGCGTGCGTCCAGATGCTCTTCCCGGGCATGAGCTGGTGTTCCGCGGCGAAGGGGCGGGCGGGGTCGTTGTCGTAGCCGCCCTGGTAGAGGGTGACCTCGCCGTCGTCCCAGACGACGATCAGGTCCATGTGCCGCGTGCCGCCCGCGGAGTCGCCCGCGTAGTAGCCGGCCGTGATCTGCACGGCGTGCTTCCACGGCGCGGCCGCGAAGACGGGGGCGTAGGCGACCTGCCCGATCCAGGAAGCGAGGTCGTCGACCCGGGCGGCCACCGCCCCGGTGCGGGTCTCGGCCGCATCGGTGCCCAGGCAAGCGCCCTGCCAGGACAGGCTGCTGACACCCACGATGGCTCCGGTGGTGCTCAGCACCCCACCGCCGGTGTCGCCCTTGCAGATCGAGGCGCCGTCGGACTTGCCGGCCAAGGCGAGGGTGGTGGCGGCGGTGTTCTGGACGGTGAAGGCGGCCGCGTGGACCTGGTCGGGCACCCACTCGTCGTGGGTACGCCCGAACCCTGCGGCCTGGACCTCGTCCCCAGCCGCGGGCGCGGCGCCAGCCACCGCGATGGGGGTGATGCCGCTGACGGGCTTGGCCAGTTGGGCCATCACCACGTCACGGTCCGTGCGCGGCACCAGGCTCACCACCTGCTGGGCGCCGCCACCGATGGTGGCGGTCGTCTTCAGCTTCGGCGCACCGGACGCGAGCGTGCCGCCCGGGGTGTCGGTGAAGCAGCTCGCGGCGGTCAGCAGCCACTGCGGGGCCACCAGGGTGGCCGAACAGCCGCGCTGGCCGCCGACGTCGAGGCGGGCGGTGGCGGCCGAGACCGTGGCAGAAGCGGTCGGGCCGGACACGGCGGTGGCGGGAGCGGCCGTCAGAGCGGCGGCGGCCAGCGAGGTGGCGGCGATCAGGCCGCCGGTCCACGCGGCGCGCGGACGAAACCCAGACATGAAAACATTCCTTGCTGTCGTGCGAGAAAGGGCGGGAGAGGCAGCGGAAGGCGGGGCCGGTCAGCCGGTGACCCGCAGTTCCAGCAGCACGGCCGGAGCGCCGCCGGCCGCGCCCTCGCCCACGCTCTGGTAGCCGTTCTTGTCCACGGTCACCGTCTTCACCGGCGCCGAGGGATCCGCCTGCGGCCGCAGATCCGCGCTGATGGGATGGTCGGCGGTCTCCAGCGCGAACACCCGCGGCAGTTCCAGCGTGAGATACCCCGACTTCGTGGAAGCCTTGAAGCAGTAGGAGCCCTGAGAATCCCCGCTCTGCCCCTGCACGGTCAGGACCTTGATCTGCTGAGCCGAGTCGTCGCACTTGGCGAGGGTGATGTGCCCGTCGCCCTTGATCAGCTTGATGCCCTGATCCCGCTGGATCTGATCCGCGTTCGGATACGCGTAGTCCTCCACCGCGGACGGCGGCGTGGTTCCCCCTGTCGGCTGCGGGTCGGCGGACGCGAGCATCGGCGTGCCCGCCAGCGCCAGAAAGACAGCAACCCCCGCGACCGGGAGCATCCTGCGCATACGAGGAGTCACCCGAATTCCTTTCCAGGCACGGGTGACGGCATGACGACATAACATCTGCAGCCCCCCGCGCACACAGACGTAAAGCAAAAATAAGTGGTCGAGCCAGACCCTAAAGCAGCGTCAGATCGAAAACAACATGACCATCACCATAGGAAGTCCATGGAACCTCCATAGGGCGTGCACAGTCGGGAGGGACATACGGCATCCAGGCCGCCATCGACGGCGCCACTGCCCCCCAAACCACCGAACGCGCCTCTGTGCCGGAACTGCCGGCTCCCCCGAGGCCGGAACTTCCGCTCCCGCCCAAACCCATCGCCCGTGCCACCGCGCCGCCCCATCAACTATCGCCTGCCAGAGAACCGCTGGAGTCCGCCGCGCCCCGCGACTGCCCTCACTGCCGGCAGCTCATCAGCATGATCGCGCTGCTGGCCCCCCTGAAGCCGCCCGTCCGGCACTGCCACCCCGTCCCGACGTCATCTCCATGCGGAGACTGCCGTGACCTCGACTTTTGAACGCCTGGCCGACGACCTCGTCATCCGCACCCACGGTGACGGCATCCAGGCCCCGGCTACCGCGGCTCTGATCGAGCACAAAGGGCGGTTCCTCCTGATCGAGAAGCCCACCGGCCGCCTGGGCGGCGCCTGCATTCCGGCCTCACCGAGGATCTCGGTAACCATCTCCCGGTGATCTCCAGCCGCGGCAGCACCACCTCCTCGCGCTCCAGCAACTCAGTCAACTCCCCGACCAGCTACCGCAGTTCCTCGATACGGGCGCGGGCCGTCACCTCAGGCGCGTCCGGTTCCTCAAACAACGGGCCCATCGCACTCCAACGTTCTGACGACGCCGTAGGAGACACCCGCTCAGGCCGCATCTGAGGAGCCGTGTTTCTAGCCGTGAACCACAGGCGAAACCTGCACTCACAGACACTCCAGGTGTCCTCATGAAGACGAACGATGCAGGTAGGAGCCACTGGCTACAGGCTCTGTTGCTCTCCTAAAGCGGGTGTCGCAGGTTCGAATCCTGCCGGGGGCACTGTGTCTGACCAGGCACGGAGCAGTGAACGGTCCCCTCGGAGTGATCTCCGAGGGGACCGTTTTCGTGTGTGCGGGGACAATGCCGGGACGTAACGCCAAGCGATGCCCTGGTCACGGAATTCGCTGTCCCCGCTCACGCTCACGTCGGGCTTGACGAGGTACAGCCTCGACGGCGGCTCCGTCTCCGAAGTCGCCTCAGCGGCAGCGGGATTGCCGTCGGCCTGCTCCGCGTCCTTGCAGGGCACCAGCGCGACGGGCGTCTGCGGCCTCCTTCTCGAACTGGGGCATGAGCGAGGTGTACGTGTCCGCGGTGAGCGAGTACGAGGCGTGCCCGAGGAGGGCCTGGATGGCCTTCATTGAGAGGCCGGCAGCCAGGCTCAGGGAGGCCGCGCGCGATCCCGTGGGGGCCGTCCGTCGAGCCGAGGGCCCGTCGCGGTCCACCACGCCCAACAGGAAACGCCTGTCGCTTCGCCTCGGACAGGGGGCAGAGGCGGCGCCCACCTCGCTCACGGCCGCTCCACTACGCCCCGAGCCCGGAGACGAAAGTGTCACGCAGCAAAGCTGCCGGGAAGTACGAGTCGGCTGCTGCCGCAGTAGAGCAGAGCATGCAGCCTGGGCCTGTCGGCGTTGACCAGATTCCTTCAACGTCAAGAACGCGGATTGCCCCCGTGACGTCTGCTGGGGCAACGCCATGCGTCACGGCGACGTTCTCGGCAACACTCTTGATGAGTGTCGGGGGGACGCCGACACACGGAGGGGCCTACGTTTGATTTTTTCGGCCGACAACAGAGACTCCCGGAAATTCTGCCATACCAGGGCCTGGAGTTGCGGTGCATCATCGCCGTCCCCGCCATGACTGCGGTGAATCTCGCTCATCTCATGGCGGACCAGTTTCCTCCACCACGCCAGCCACTGGACAGCCAGCAAATCCCGATCCAGAGAGGGCCGATGCACGGCCGCTGACCATGGAACCGGTAGAGCTGCAGCTTCGCGCATGAACAGCGCCGCATGAAGCACCTCTGAGGTGTCTTCAGCGCACAGCCACGAGGGACTGTCGCGCGTAATGCACGGTGTGTGACCTCCCTTGGCAAGGGCAGGCTGTTCCCTGCTATTTCTTGCCCTTCTCGTCGTTTTCCTTGAAGCAGACGACGAACGATCCGCCTGGGCCCAGCTGGGTGAGCGAGCCGGTCGTGCCTGGGACGTCGGAACACGAGAAGGTATCGACGACACCCTCCTTGTCCATCTTCAGGACCTTGTAATCGGCATGCGGGTCAGTGCAGTCGAGCTTCTTGGTCTTCGCTTCCTTGTCGGTCCCGATGTTCTGGAAGCAGTCACCGGCCTTGAGCGT
Organism: Streptomyces sp. NPDC031426; assembly: GCF_055581585.1. Taxonomy (NCBI): domain Bacteria; kingdom Bacillati; phylum Actinomycetota; class Actinomycetes; order Kitasatosporales; family Streptomycetaceae; genus Streptomyces; species Streptomyces sp. NPDC031426. The sequence continues at coordinate 214,452 of NZ_JBVIJE010000014.1, read as the reverse complement.
CGCGGACTGGTCCTTCGTGTCGTGCGGGCCCAAGGTCACGAACGCCACCAGGCCCGCTATGACAAGGACCAGGGCGAGGAAGATCAGGCGGTTGCGCCGTATCTGCTCCGGAGTGTACGAGGCTTTCATGCCGCCCTGGAGCGGTGTTTGAGACACGGGCAGTTCCTCAGACAGTGGGGGCGAAGGCGATCACGAATCTAACCCACCTGCCTGTACTGGCAGTTCGCCGCCGCCCCCGGTTGGTCCTGCCCGTCAACATCGAGGGCTGCTTTCGATGGGCAGGGGGACAGGACCGCAGCAAGTGCGAGCCCGTGATCCTCCACCAACTGAAGCGGCAGGTTAACGGGCTGGTCCGATCGCCCTCCGAGGTGTTCGCGCTGGTCCTGGGCGGCAGGCTGCGGGGTAGATCGTCTGTCAGCCGGCGGGGATTGTGCTACGCCCAACGAGTTAGGTCGTAGACGGCGTCGCAGTTCGGGTCCTGTACTTCCGGCACCATGTGGGCAGCGAGAGTGGTCGGCTCGTCAGGGGTGAGGATGGCGTTGAGTTCGGTCGATGCCACCATGCCCACCACCCCGTCGGTAGTCGCGGGCTGGTTCTGCGTCAGGTGGCCCCTTCCGATCCGGGCGGGGCGCGTCACCGAAGCTGCGAATCCAAGCACGGCGTCGGCGGAGTCGCGCGGCGCTTCGCGTGGCCGGGTCGGTCTCAGTCCTCCACGGCTCTCCGGACGCGCCGGGACGGAGCGAAGGCGTACAGGTCGAGGATGTCGGGCGGTTCGGCGAGACCCGGCCCGCCCGCCCGTACCCACGCGGTGATGTCGGCGGTCGCCTCGGGGTCGTTGACCAGGCCGAGCCAGACCGGCCGCCCTCCTGCCGCCCGGCCGGCCGGGGACGGCTGTACGACGATGACGTTGGCCTGCTCGCAGGCGTCGAGGCAGTTCACCACCCGCACCTGGGCAACCGCTTCGAGTTCCGCCTTCAGCGTGGCGAGTTGGGCCGCGTGGTCGACGCCGGGAATCCTGTCCGTGCCGCAGCAGCAGCCCCGGCACACGGTCACCGTGCACCGGGGCGCCGCCGCCCGGGCGGGAGGCTTGCGGCGGCTCACTCCGCGGCCCGCCGCCAGGCCGCCTCGCGCAGCAGCCGCAGGCCGTTGAGGCCGACGATGACGGTGGAGCCCTCGTGGCCCGCGACGCCGAGCGGCAGCGGCAGGGCGCCGGCCAGGTCCCAGACCACCAGGCCGGCGATGCCCACCGCGGCGATCACCAGGTTCTGCACCACGAGGGCGCGGGCGCGCCGGGACAGGGAGATCACGGCGGGGACGGTGGCCAGTTCGTCGCGGACGATCACGAGGTCGGCGGTCTCCAGCGCCAGGTCCGAGCCCGCCCGGCCCATGGCGACACCGGTGTGCGCGGCGGCCAGCGCGGGGGCGTCGTTGACGCCGTCGCCGACCACCATCACCTTGCGGCCGGACTTCTCCAGTTCCCGGACCGCGTCCACTTTGTGCTGGGGCAGCAGTCCGGCACGGACGTCCTCGATGCCGACCTCGGCCGCGAGGCGGGCGGCGGCACGTGGGTTGTCACCGGTCACCAGCAGCGGCGCGGTGCCGGTGAGGGTCGTCAGGGAGGAGACGGTCGGGTCGGCGTCGGCGCGCAGCCGGTCGGCGATGCCCAGCAGGCCCACGGGCGCACCGTCCGCCATGACCAGCACCGTGGTCCGCCCGTCCTCCTCCAATCCACCGGCGAGGGCGGCGGCTCGCGCGGACGCGGCGTCCGTCGCGCCGCCGAGGAGGCGCGCCGGAGCCCCGACCGCGACCACCCGCCCGTCGACAGCCGCGGTCACCCCGACGCCGGGTGTGGAGTCGAAGTGCTCCGCCACCGCGAGAGCGAGTCCGCGCTCGCGTGCCGCGGCCACCACCGCCCGGGCCAGCGGGTGCTCACTCGGGTGCTCGGCCCCGGCCGCCAGCGCCAGCAGCTCCGCCTCGTCCAGACCGGATCCGGTCAGCGGCCGTACGTCGGTGAGGCGCGGCGTGCCCTCGGTCAGCGTCCCGGTCTTGTCGAGCGCCACCGCGTCGACCTCACCCAGCCGCTCCATCACCACCGCGGACTTGACCAGCACCCCGTGCCGGCCGGCGTTCGCGATCGCCGACAGCAGTGGCGGCATGGTCGCCAGGACGACCGCGCAGGGCGACGCCACGATCATGAAGGTCATCGCCCTCAGGAGGGAGCCGGTGAGGTCCGCGCCGAAGGCGAGCGGCAGCAGGAACACGGCGAGGGTCGCCGCCACCATGCCCAGCGAGTACCGCTGTTCGACCTTCTCGATGAACAGCTGGGTGGGCGCCTTGGTCTGCGATGCCTCCTCCACCATCCGCACGATCCGGGCGATCACCGTGTCGGAGGCCCCGCGCTCGACGCGGACGCGCAGGGCGCCGGCGCCGTTGAGGGTGCCCGCGAAGACCTCGTCGTCCTTCTCCTTGGCCACGGGCAGCGGTTCGCCGGTGATGGTCGCCTGGTCGACCTCGCTCGCCCCGTCGAGCACCCGCCCGTCGGCGCCGATGCGCTCGCCGGGCCGCACGAGGACGACATCGCCGACGGACAGCTCCTCCACGGTCACGACGGCTTCGTCGCCGTCCGCGTCGACGCGGGTGGCGGTGGCCGGCGCCAGGTCGAGCAGCCCCCGCACCGAGTCGGCCGTGCGCGCGGTGGCCAGCGCCTCCAGCGCCCCCGACGTGGCAAAGATGACGATCAGCAGCGCCCCGTCCATCACCTGCCCGATCGCCGCCGCCCCGAGCGCGGCGACGACCATCAGCAGGTCGACGTCGAGGGTCTTCTCCCGCAGCGCCCGCAGACCCGCCCAGCCCGGCTCCCAGCCGCCGGCCGCATAGGTGAGCGCGTACAGCGGCCCCCACGCCCACGCCGGTGCACCGGTCAGCTGCAACGGGAGCGCGAGCAGGAACAGGACCGTGGCCGCGGCCGCCCAGCGCGCCTCGGGAAGCGCGAAGACGCGGGTGCGCCGCCGGGGCGCGCCGTCACCCCGTGCGCCGGCGGTGCGGACGGGTGCCGGAACGAGCGTGGATGTCATCGGAGAGGCGGTCCTTCACAAAGGCACAAGCACAAAGGCACGAGGGAACAACGAGATCGCGGGCAGCCCGGGGCAGGCGCCGCTTCCCCCACCGTACAGGACTGCATGAAGACTGATTCATGCGTTCATGAATGGTTCTCCGTAGGATGAAGGCCATGGGCCACCGAGCTGACGCCGCCAAGACCAAAGCCACCGCGCGTGAGCGTCTGGAGACCGTGGGCGCCTCCGATGTGGCCGCCACCCTCCAGGCGCTGGCCACGCCCTCCCGGCTGCGGATCCTCGCCCGCCTCCAGGAGGGCCCGTGCGCGGCGACGGAACTCGCCGACGCCGTCGGCATGGAGCAGTCCGCCTGCTCCCACCAGCTCCGGCTGCTGCGCAACCTCGGCCTGGTCACCGGCGAGCGCCGGGGCCGCTCGGTCATCTACGCCCTCTACGACAACCACGTCGCCGAACTCCTGGAACAGGCCCTCTACCACGTCGAGCACCTGCGCCTCGGCCTGCGCGACACCCCCGCCGAGACCTCGGCCGACACCCCGGCCGCCGTGACGGCCGGGGCACGCTGAGCACCCCGAGCGGCAGCGGCATGCCCGCCGCCGCGGCGGGTACGACCCTCCCGTACAGGGGTGTCGCGGTAGCGGCCGAAGAGCGAGGGGTGTCGGAAGTGATTCGAAAGCTGCAGGCGGTCGCGCTGGACTGCGCCGATCCGGTACAGCTCGCGGAGTTCTACGCGGACCTGCTCGGCGGGCGGGTGGTCGCGGATCCGGAGGAACCCGACTGGGTCGAGGTGCACGGGTTCGAGGGGACGCCGCTGGCCTGCCAGCGGGTGGACGGCTACCAGGCGCCCGAATGGCCCGGCCAGGAGCGCCCGCAACAGCTCCACCTGGACTTCGACGTGGACGACCTCGACTGCGAGGAGAAGCGGGCACTCGCCCTCGGCGCGACCGTGCTGGAGCGGACGGACCAGCTCCGCCCGGAGGCCAACTGGCGGATCTACGCGGACCCGGCCGGCCATCCGTTCTGCCTCTGCCTCCACTGAGCCCGCCGGGCCGTCGCGGTGGAAGTCGCTTGGTCCCGGTGCGCGGTCTTTAATGGTTTGCCGCCGGTCGGCCCGGTCGGATAGGAAGCCCGCATGTTGAAGGGCAGCAAGGTCGCGCTCAGGGCCCGGCACGAGGACGACATCCCGATACTGCAGGCCGAGCTGCACGACGACGTGGTCAACTCCTCGCGGTCCCAAGGCCGGCCGTGGCGGCCGATCACGCCCGGCTCGAAGGACTCGCCCCTCGTGGTGGACGACAAGGATCAGCGGCACGTCCCGTTCTCCGTGGTGGAGTTGGACGGCGGCACGCTGGTCGGCACCGCGTCGCTGTGGAGCATCGACAACCACAACCGGTCCGCGCACATCGGGCTGGGGCTGTTGCCGTCCTGCCGCGGCAAGGGCTACGGCACCGACGTGGTCGCGGTGCTGTGCCACTACGGTTTCGTCGTGCGCGGCCTGCAGCGGCTGCAGATCGAGACGCTGTCGGACAACGCCGCGATGCTGCGCTCCGCCGAGCGCAACGGCTTCGTCCGCGAGGGCGTGCTGCGCTCCTCGGCCTGGGTGATGGGCGAGTTCCTGGACGAGGTGCTGCTCGGGCTGCTCGTCCGGGACTGGAAGCCGGGCTCGAAGGGCTGAGCTGTCCCACCGCTCGAAAACCGGTGGAGCGGCGCCGCTGTGCGCCATTACCGTGCTGCCGAACCAAGTCGTCTGGCCAAGGACGTGCCGTTGTACACCCTGTGAGACCCCCCGAGAGCTGATCGGTCGCGCGTCGCGCCTCGTGCGCCGCGCCGCTTTTTGCTGCGGACTTCTCACTGAAACCGGTGTACTTCTGTGCTCAACACCTGGGTGGTCGCGCCCACCTGCCTGCCGCTCGTCCTCCGCCGTTGCCGCGCGTGCGCGTCCGAGCGCTTCCGGGCGGACGGCAGATTTCGCGTCAACGCCAACCACAAGCTCCTCGACGCCTGGCTCCTCGTGCTCTGTACCGGCTGCGGGGAAACCGCGAAGCTGACGGTTCTGGAGCGGATGAACGTGCGCTCCGTACGACCTGAGCTGCTGGACCGGCTGCATGGCAACGACCCTGGGCTGGCAGCCGAGTTGCTCCAGGATCCGGTCGTGCGGCGCCGTAATCGCATCGCCCTCGACTGGGCGGGCACCTGGCGCCTGGACACCGGCGGATCGGATCACCTGGACCGCGAGGTGATCGACGTCTCGGTCCGCTTCGCGGCGCGGATTCCTGTCCGGCCGGTGCGACTGATCGCCGAGGGCTGCGGTCTTTCGCGGGCCGAGGCCGAGGGACTGATCGCGGAGGGGAAGCTCGTTTCGGCGGTCCGGCTGAGCGGCAGGCTCTCCGGCGACTTCACCTTCACGCTCAAGCGCTGAGCCCGCCTCGGGACCACGGGCCTGTCCGGCGGGACCCGCCGGACAGGACTCCGGATTCCGTAGGGTGCCCGCATGAGCGACGAAGGCCCGGCCTGTCCCGAGTGCAGCCTGCCCATGAGGTTCGGCGGCTTCGTCCTCGCCACGCGTGAGCACGAAGCCCGGCGGACCTGCCGGGTCCTGTGGAGGTGTACCGGTAGGCATGTCTGGTGGCGCTGGGCCGACCGGCCGGATGAGCCTCTGGGGATCTGCCCGGTGCCGGAGCTGTTCCACTGACATCCACCGCCGGCGCCGCCACAGGCTACGGCGCCCCCGCAGATCCGCGTTCGGCGTGCCCACACCTGCCGAAGACCACGCCGAGGGCGCCGGTCACCAGCGCGAGGCGCACCGATTCGCGGGCGCTCGCCCGAGGGGCCTTGGGCGAGTGCGGTACGGCTCCGTCGTCCGACGCGGTTCCCCGCCGGGGTCCGGCCATGGTGCTCCTCCTCCGTGCGGGCCGCTGAACTGCAGGCCAGGGCAGCGGGGCGGGCGACACCCACCCCATGGCGCAGCCTCCGGCAGGGGCGCCGTCTCGTCTCGAACGGCGCGCGGCGTCCGATGTGCGAGGTCCCTGTTGTTACGGAAGTATCGGTAGGGGCGCCACGCACCCGGCGTCGTACCGGAGCACTCTCATGACGAAGCGCAACACGGGCAGGTCCTCGACTCCCACGCGACCGGCGACCCGGCCGGCCCCGGACCGAGGAGGGTCCGCCGGCGACTGGGGACTTCTGCTGGTGCGGCTGGCCTTCGGACTGTTCATGGCCGGACACGGCTCTCAGAAGCTCTTCGGCCTGTTCGGGGGCCCGGGTCTGACGGCCACCGGCAAGGGGTTCGCCGGTCTGGGCTTCCGCCCGGGGAAGGTGTTCGCGGTGATCGGCGGTCTCTCCGAGTTCCTCGGCGGGCTCGGCCTGGCCGCGGGACTTCTCACACCCCTCGCGGCCGCCGCCCTGATCGGCACGATGATCAACGCCATGGCGACCGTCACGGGGGCCCACGGCCTGTGGGACGTGAACGGTGGCGTGGAGTACAACGTCTGCATCGCCGTCGTCGCCCTGGCCGTGGCGGCGATCGGGCCGGGCCGCCTGGCCCTCGACCGGTTCTTCCCCTGGGGCAGGGGCGGCTGGCTCGAAGCCGGCTTCGCGTTGGGGCTCGGAGGCGTCGCTGCCGCCATCACGCTGGGCCTGTGAGAATTGCGCGAACACCGGCGGCCGAGGTCTGTGCCGGCCCCGAATCACACTCCCGCATTCAGTCCGGAAAAGTGCCCTGGCGCATCAACATGTGGGCAAGTGCCTGTATAGACGGCCATATTCGGAGCATCGCGGACGGCGGTGTAACACCGTAGTGCGGGCGGAACGCAGAAGCAGGAAGAAGCCGGGAGCCGACCCGGCTGCATTTCGGCGCCCCGGCACGGGTGCGCCGATACTGCCACCGCGTCAGAACGTCAGATCGGATTCTTCCTGTGAACAACATCGGCCCGACTCCCGGATACCAGGCATACCACCAGCCCACGGGCCCGGACCGCCCTGTGCGCAGCCGGGACATCACACGGCGTACGGCCGTCGCCATCTGCACGATCGCCGACACCGCGGCGGGACTGCTGGGCCTGTGGGTCCTGTTGTTCCTGCTCGACGCGAACCGCGCGAATATCTTCGTCGAATTCGTGCGGGGCACGGCGGACTGGCTGTCCTGGTGGTCACAGGACATTTTCACGATGCACACAGAGGGTCTACGCGTTGCCCTCAATTGCGGTCTCCCGGCCGTCATGTATCTGCTGATCGGCCACGGGATCGCTGCCCGGCTCAACCGAGCCTGACAGTTGACCGACCGCTTTATCGATCACCATGAAACTGGGCCGACGATGACACACAGCTCACCCGGAAACGATCGCCTGCCGATCTATGAGTACCTGATACGCGAACGCGGTGACGTCGTCGCCGAGGCTCAACTCGCCGCGGAACACACGCACCACCAGGCAGCGGAATTGCTGACCGGACGGGATACGGGTCGACGGGCCCGCCGCCCGGACGACGCCGTCCCCGGAGCCGCTGCGGCCGGCCGGCCGGAGTGGCGCGGGTCGCCGCCGTAGCCGAACCAGGGAAAGCGGACCGACGGGACGAAGACCGCGCTTCCACCCGGCTGGGCTCACGCTGTCACACCCTGGACATATCCGGAATGCCAGTCATGAGAGCTCTCGGTACGTTCATCGAAGGTCGGTCGTCCGGGCCGACGTCCGTGAGACAGAGAGAAGTGACATGGCCCCGCGTACTTTTGCTGTGATCGGCGCCGGAGTAGGCGCGACCGTCCTTGCCGCCGCCGGCATCACCTTCGCCACGACCGCCGGATCCGCCCCGGCATCCCCGTCTGCCCACCGGGCGGCCCACCCGGCAGCCCATCCGGTGGCGCATCCGGCCCACCGGGCGGCCTCTCCTGCCCACCCGGCGGCCCAGCCCGTCCAACAGGCCGCTCCTGCCGCGGCTTCCTCGAACGACACGAAAGCAAGCGGAGAGATGAACGAAGGCCGCGGCGGGAACGAAGGCCGCGGTGGACGCGACAGCGGTGGGCGCGACGGCGGCGGACGTGGCCGCGGTCATTGGGACGGCGGGAGGATCTTCTTCAACGAACGTACCTACTCCGCCTCCGCCGAAGGATGCATCACCGCGGCCAGCGGACTGGGCGCCAGCAGCTTCAGCGTTTTCAACGACAGCCACAGGACCATCGAGGTCTTCCGGGGCTTTAACTGTGACAACGGGGCTCCGGTCGCCGTCGTGGGTCCCCACGGGGAGACCAGTGGCGTGGTGACGAGCACCTTCCACGAGGGCCTGTTCGATCGCGAGGGCCTGTTCAACTTCGGTGACGACAGCGCCGTGGGCAGCTTCCGGGTGGTCTGCGACGACGAGTGGTGACAGCGCCGCCCGCCGCCCTACGCACAGGACCGGGCCGCCGGCGGAACCTTGACGGATTCGTGACGCGGGTGACCGCATCCATCCGGCCACCGCCGGTGTCCTCCCCGGTGTCCGTACCGTTGTGAGGAATGGAGTGCCATGGAAGGCACCGTGGTGGCGGTCGTCGTGGTAGCGCTGTTGGCGCTGCTCGTGCTCAAGAGCGGTATGCGGGTGGTCAACCAGGTGGAGCGCGGGGTCGTGTTCCGGTGGGGCAAGGCCCTGCCGGGCTACCGGCAGCCGGGCATCACCTTCCTGATCCCCTTCGCCGACCGTATGCGCAAGGTCAACGTGCAGGTCGTGACCATGCCCGTGCCCACCCAGGAGGGCATCACCAAGGACAACGTGTCCGTGAAGGTCGACGCGGTCGTCTACTTCCGGGTCACCGACCCGGCGCGCGCGGCCATCGAGGTGCAGGACTACGTCTTCGCCGTCGGCCAGGTCGCCCAGTCCTCCCTGCGGTCCATCATCGGAAAGAGCGATCTGGACGACCTGTTGAGTGACCGGGAGCGGCTGCACGAAGGGCTCGCTCTGATGATCGACAGCCCGGCCGCCGGGTGGGGCATTCACATCGACCGCGTCGAGATCAAGGACGTACAGCTGCCCGAGTCACTGAAGCGGTCCATGTCCCGGCAGGCCGAGGCCGAGCGGGAGCGGCGGGCCCGGGTCATCACCGCCGACGGTGAGTTCCAGGCCGCACAGCAGCTCGCCAACGCCTCCAGGATCATGTCCGACAGCCCGGAGGCCATGCAGCTGCGGCTCCTCCAGACGGTCGTCGAGGTCGCCGCCGAGAAGAACTCGACCCTTGTGATGCCCTTCCCCGTCGAGCTGTTGCGCTACTTCGACCGGACCGTGCAGAAGATCGACGCCGACCTCAGCGTGCCTCGGCAGCAGCAGGCTCCCGCCCCGGCCGCGGAGAGCGCCGAGCAGCCGTAGCGAGCACCAGTGTCACAGCCACCGAGCCCGCCGCCATCACGGTCATCCCGGCGGCGGGCGAGGTGAGTTGGGCCACCGCGCCGGCCAGCGCGGCGCTCACGCCCTGCATGGTCAGCATGCCGGACGAGTGCAGCCCCAGGGCCTGCCCGGCGAGCTCCCCCGGGGTCAGCTCCATCAGCCGCTCCTGCTGCACCAGGCTCGCACCGAAGCCCACCGAGGCGACCGTCACGCACACCGCCGCCACCGGCAGCGGCGAGTGCGCGCAGAACGCCAGGTACGGCGTCGCCAGCAGAAGCAGCAGGGGCGTGGCCAGGCGGCGGCGTACCGCGGGCGGCAGCAGCCGGCCCACCGTCACATCTCCGGCGAACATGCCGAACGCCCCGCAGGCGAACAGGGTGCCCGCGGCGTGCGGCGCGTACGACACGTACAGGGACTCGCAGCCGACGACCAGGCCGTTGGGCAGCCACAGACCCAGATAGGTGAGGCGGCGCGGGCGGGACGACCACAGCAGGGCGTTGTCCTCCTGGAGTGGGTGTGGGAGGCGACGGTACGGCCGTCCTGGGAGCGGCGCCGGCGGGTGCTGGAGGCGGACGTGGTCGCGCGCACCGCGCGGGTGAGCCGGGGCGGCTGGGTGAGCGTGCTGGACGAGCTGCGGCCCGGACGCACCCGTTGGCTCGGCGAGAACCTGCTCCAGATCAGCCTGCACGAGTACCCGCCCCGCGAGATCTCCGGGGCCGAGCTGATCTTCGTACCGGTGACCGTGCAGCGGGCGGGCTGGGTCGCCTGGGACGACGGCGTGCGCTACGCGGCGGTCTACCCGTGCGCCGGCGCCCTGGCCGACGCGGGCATCAGGACCGTCCCGTCCGCGTTGGGCGCGCTTCTGGGTCCGGCCCGGGCCGAGGTCCTGGTCCTCCTCGCCGCCCCCATGAGCACCACCCAGCTCACGGCGGTGACCGGGCAGGGGCTGGGCTCGGTGGGGCGCCATCTGAAGGTGCTCAGGGATGCGGGGCTGGTGGAGCGGCGGAGGGCGGGGCGGTCGGTGTTGTACCGGCGCACAGATGCCGGGAACGTCCTGGTGGAAGCGGTAGGACAGCGCGCCCCAAAGGGGCGCGGGGAACTGCGCGAGCAACCACGACGGACCGGCAGCCAAAAGACGGCCCATGACGGCCCAATCCTCCGAGCGCCTAGCATCCAGTCATGACCAACGTGCTGAATGTCGAAATCGACGCCCTCACCGGCGGCCCCGCCAACCTCGCCCAGTACGCCGGCAAGGCGGTCCTCGTCGTCAACGTGGCCTCCAAGTGCGGCCTCACCCCCCAGTACACCGGCCTGGAGAAGCTCCAGGAGCGGTACGCCGACCGTGGCTTCACCGTGCTCGGCGTGCCCTGCAACCAGTTCCTCGGCCAGGAGCCCGGCACCGCCGAGGAGATCGCGGAGTTCTGCTCGGCGACGTACGGCGTGACCTTCCCGCTCACCGAGAAGGTCGAGGTGAACGGCGAGGGCCGGCACCCGCTGTACGAGCGCCTGGTGGACGTCGCCGACGCCGAGGGGCACACCGGCGACATCCGCTGGAACTTCGAGAAGTTCCTGATCGGCCGGGACGGCACGGTCGTCGCCCGGTTCTCGCCGCAGACCGAGCCCGAGTCCGACGCGATCGTGACCGCCATCGAGGCCCAGCTCGGCTGAGCGGCGCTTGACCTTGCCCCTGGGGCAGAGCCGAGTGTCCCTGTCACCGGGCGGCGGATCCGCCCGGTGACGGAGGATGGCACGGTGGACGACGACCAGCTCACCATCGGCGCGTTCGCCGCGCGGGCCCGGCTGTCGGCCAAGGCGCTGCGCCTGTACGACCGGCTCGGCCTGCTGCGGCCCGCGCACGTCGACGAGACGACCGGCTACCGCTACTACCGCGCCGACCAGTCCGAACGCGCCCGGCTTGTGGCTCTGTTGCGGCAGCTGGACATGCCGCTGGCCCGGATCGCCGAGGTGCTCGGCGCCGAGGGCCCCGAGGCCGCCGACCGGCTGGCCGCCTACTGGGCGGACGTGGAGAGCCGGGTGGCCGGGCAGCGGACACTTGCCGAGTACCTCCGTGGACGGCTGTCTGGGAGGAGCTCCGAGATGTACGAGAGGTTCGCGATCGAGACCGTGGACGTGCCGGCGCAGGTGGTGATCACCGAGTCGCGGCACACGCTGGCGGACGAGCTGCCGACGTGGATCGGGTCGTCGCTGGGCCGGCTGGAGGCGGCGGCGCGGGAGTGCGGGGGCATGACGGGCGCGCCGTTCGTGGTCTACCACTCCGAGGTGTCGATGGAGAGCGACGGCCCGGTCGAGTCCTGTGTGCCGGTGGCCGACGAGGCGGCGGCCCGGGCGTGGGCCGCCGGGCGGGGGAGGGCCTGGAAGACGGCGGTACGGGTGGAACCGGCGGCCCGGCTGGCCTACACCCGGATCACCAAGGCGCAGGTGGCGCATCCGCAGATCCTGGCCGCCTTCGAGGCGGTGGAGCAGTGGATGGCGGCCGAGGGGCTGGAGATGGCCGGTCCCTGCCGCGAGATCTACTGGGCGGACTGGGACGCGTCAGGCCCCGAGGACCCGGTGTGCGACGTGGCGTTCCCGGTGTCGCGAGTCACGAGGGCGGTGTGACGGTACCCCGGAACAGAAGGTGCCCTCTCGGCAAGGACGGCGACCGGTCGAGAGGGCTCTTCTGGTGTGTGAAGTTGTTTTCTTCGAGGGGTTCACTGACGAAGGTCAGGGAGGGCCCCCTAGGCCTTGACCGAGGTCACGAAGGCGTTCCACGCGTCGGCCGGGAAGGCCAGGATCGGGCCCGCGGGGACCTTGGAGTCACGGACGGCGAGTTCGGCGTCGATGGGCGACTTGACCTCGACGCAAGCGCCGTTGCCCGCGGAATAGGAGGACTTCATCCACGTCTCCGAAGCGCCCTGAATCAGTGCCATGTCCACTCCTGTTGCGAGTTGCGGTAGTGCGGTTCACGCCAACCTGGTCGTCTGATTGGCGTGATCGACGCTACCGGGCAACTGCCCTTGCCGGAGTAGTCGTTCACTCAACCGGATGGCATATTCCCGGGGAGCCTTCCATTGGAGTGGACCGGCGGTGTACTATCTGGCGCCCTCCGTGACAGGAGTTCACTCCGCGTACTGTTTGGCCACCTTCGCAATGAACTGCCGGGATTGCTCCACATTGAGGGACTGCGCCCGCAGATGTTCGTACATCACGGCGTACTTCTGCACGTCCTGGGCCTTCTCCAGATACAGGTCACTGGTGACACCCTCCAGGTAGACCACGCTGGAGTCGGCCGCGTCGGCGAACTCCAGGATCGCGTACTGGCCGTTGAGCCCCGGATGCGCGCCGACCTCGAACGGCAGCACCTGCACCGTGACGTGCGGCAGCTGGGACATCTCGATCAGATGGTCCAGCTGCTCCCGCATCACCAGCCTGCTGCCCACGACGCGCTTGAGCGCCGCCTCGTCGAGCACCACCCACAGCCGGAGCGGGTTGTTCTCGGCGGTGATACGTTCCTGTCGGCGCATGCGCACCTGCACACGCTTCTCGATCTCGGCGGTCGACGTCTCCGGCAGCGCGCCCTGCACCAGCGCCTCCGCGTAGGCGCGGGTCTGCAACAGACCGGTCACCAGCTGGGGTTCGTACACCCGCAGCGACTCGGCATCGGTCTCCAGCCCGATGTACACGCTGTACGGGATGTCCCCGAAGGTGTGCCACCACCCCTGCTGCCGGGAGTCCCGGGCCATCTCCATCAGCGAGTCGACGATCCGCTGGTCCTCGACCTCGTACACCCCGCACAGGTCACGCACATCGCGCTGGCTGATGCTTCTCCGGCCGTTCTCCAGCCGGCTGATCTTCGACTGCGACACGAGCAGACGCTCGGCCACTTCCTCGGCCGTCATACCTTTGAGCTCCCGGAGCCTGCGCAGCTCCTGGCCCAGCCGGCGCCGCCTGACGGTGGGATTGACATTGGACGCCACGGGACGTGCACCTCCGGCTGCCTGCCTGTTTGCCTAACACTTTCCGTATCTGCTGCTGAGCAGACTGCCACCAAGGTGCTTTCTACCGCTGGCAAATGGTGGATATGCGGCGCGTACGCGTCAGTTCGCCACGGCTCGCCACCCGATGGTGTGCCCGGACGCAGTCGAGCGGGACGGCGAGGTCCCGGGGAAGGACCTCACCGCCCCGCTCTGACCAGCGGCTCCCGAACGGGTCTGGGCGAACCGGGGTTACGGCCCGAACCGGGGGTACGGCTCGGAACCGCGGTTACGGCTCAGTGGGCCACGGCGCGTGCCATGGATCCGCGGTGCGGCTGCATCGGAACCCCGCGCGCGGGTTCCGCCGCGGACCTGGCGCCTGCCGCACCCTGCCGCCCGGTGGCGGCCGGGCCACGGCGCGGCTGTGCGGCAGCCCCGTTCTGCACGTCCATCACGGCGTGTGCGACAAGACCGCCCATGGGGTCGTGCCGGATCAGATCCCGCAGCCGGGACCGGGACGACCGTCCCTCGTTCCCCGGATACAGGTGCTTGCCGAGTCCGACGGCGTGCGCCAGGGCGGCGAGCGCCGCGGTCCGCGGGTCCGGCGGTACGCCGGTGCGGATCGCGGAATCCAGCCGGGCTCGGATCTCCCGGCTGATCTCGTTGTCCGTCGCCTGATAGCGAGTCGTCGGCAGCACCCCGCACATCTGACCGGCCACGGCATGCACCATGCCGCACCGCTCCAGGTGCGAGAGGTACGTCTGACGGAGCCCCAGCCGGGGTCCGCCGATCCAGTGGACGGCACGCACGGGAGCGCCACGCCTTCGCAGCAACTCCAACGCGCAGTCCAGAGTCGGATCTCCTGTCGGCCGTGGCACCACCACGGCGATACGATCCCCGTCTGGGGCTATCCGTCCGGCCAGCGCCAGCTCCACTAGCTGTGCTCCGGCCAGACCGAGGTCGAGCGACTGCGGCTGCGCAGTGGTACCCGTGGTCGGGTCCAATGCCAGCAACAGAAGCTCCTCCGGAAGTGTTCTGCGGCTCCTGCCCATCCATGCCTCCCCGCGTGGATGAATGACAGGGTGACCCCTCTCACATTGGTCTGTCGAGGGTGCGTGACCGGTTCGTGAGGGAACCGGTAGGTATGTCGTTCTCGTCTACCGCAGGGGCCAAGCCCCCACACAGGACACTGGTACATGGTTCGGACAGGGCGCGCGCGTGGGCGTGCGGCGCATGAGGAGGCATCGGTGGCGGGCGAGTCCCCCGACAGGTCCAAGCAGCGCGAGTCGTCGGCAGAACCGACGTCGGGGAGCGCGGGTCCGGTTCCCGAGGCACGCGATCCGCGCCTCGCCGTCTCCCGGGAAAAGGATTCCTCGCCCCGCGGCGTGGACACCGCGACGCAGATCCTGTCGGTCCGTGACCCGAAGCCCCGCCCCACGGAAGCCTCGCCCGAGGACACCGCCCTCCGCGAGGCGGTCTCAGCCTGGGTCCGCACCGCCGCGCCCACAACTCCCGGCCCGACGGCAACGGATGAGCCGAAGCCGGAGGAGGCTGCGCCCGAGCCCGAGGAGGCCGAGACGAAGGCGAAGGCCGCGGAGGCGGAGGCCGCGGACGCGGACGCGGAGACCGCGGACGCCGAGGCGGAGACCGCGGACGCCGAGGCGGAGACCGCGGACGCCGAGGCGGAGACCGCGGACGCCGAGGCGGAGGCCAACGCGGGCACGGAGACGGACGCTGACGCGGCCTCGGATGCGGACGCGGAGGGGGAGGCGCGCGCCGACACCGACGCCGACCAGAAGGCCGCCGAGGAAGCGAAGACCGAGGCGAGCCCGAAGGCCGAAGCGGAGGCGGACGCGGACCGCGACGCGCAGGCTGACGCTGACCGCGACGCGCAGGCGAAGGCTGACGCGGACGCCGACGCCGGCCGTGACGCCGACGCGGACCGAGACGCGGACGCCGACGCGGATCGAGACGCGGACGCCGACGCCGGCCGTGACGCCGACGCGAACGCTGACGCCGAGGCCGACGCGGACGGCGGCGCCGGGGCTGAGGGCAACGCGGAGGCTGAGGCTGACGTGCCCGGCGATGCGAAGGCAAAGGCCGAGGGCGCAGAGGCGGAGGCCAACGGGGGCACGGAGACGGACGCTGATGCGGCCTCGGATGCGGACGCGGCGGGGGAGGCGCACGCCGACGCCGACGCCGACCAGAAGGCCGCCGAGGAAGCGAAGACCGAGGCGAGCCCGAAGTCCGAAGCCGAGGCGGCGGAGGCCGAGGACGGGCCTGAGGACGCCGACGGTGGGGACGCCCCGCAGGGGTCACCCGCAGCCGACGACGAGACCCGCACGGGTGGTGCGGGCGGGAACGACACGGACGCCGAAGGCGAAGCCGAGGCGGACGACGAGCCGGCCCCCACGCCGGAGGCGGACGCCGTAGATCAGCCCACCACCGTCTTCAAGAAGCCGCCGGTCGATCAGCCGACGACCATGCTCAAGCTGGGCGGCAAGCCGAAGTCCCCCGAGTCCGACTCCGAGCGCACCAGCAAGTTCGTCGCGCTCAAGAACGACATGGCGCCGGCTGCCAAGCCGGACGTCACCACCCCCGTCCCCCACGTCGGCCCCGAGCGCACCACCCAGCAGCCCCTCCCCCCGAAGCCCCCGCTGGACCTCCTGGCGGAGCTGACGAACACGCCCCCGCCCCCGGAGACCGCGGTCCGCACGCTCGTGCGCCGGGTCAAGATCTGGACCCCCCTGGTCCTGCTCCTGGCGATCGTCTTCGCGGTCGTACAGACCCTTCGCCCGCTGCCCGACCCCACCCTCGACCTCACCGCGAAGGACACCTACACCTTCGACGGCGGCAAGGTCGGCATCCCGTGGCCGACCACCGGTCAGGCCGCGCTCGACGTCCAGGGCATCGGCACGTTCGGCTCCTCCGGCGCCCAGAAGCCCGTACCGATCGCGAGTGTCGCGAAGGTGATGACGGCGTACCTCATCCTGCGCGACCACCCGCTCAAGAGCGGCCAGGACGGGCCGAAGATCAAGATCGACAAGCCCGCCGAGCAGCAGTCGGACGCCGGCCAGGAGTCCACCGTCCGCGTCACCGCGGGTGATCGGATCTCCGAGCGCGAGGCCCTGGAGGCCATCCTCCTGCCCTCCGCCAACAACGTGGCCCGGCTGCTCGCCCGCTGGGACTCCGGTTCGGAGCAGGCGTTCACGGAGAAGATGAACGCCGCCGCCAAGAGCCTCGGCATGAGCAACACCAGGTACACCGACCCCTCGGGCCTGACCGCCTCCACGGTCAGCACGGCGGTGGACCAGGTGAAGCTGGCCCGCGCGGCGATGCAGCAGCCCGTCTTCCGCGAGGTCGCGGCGATGATGTCGTACGACGACTACAAGGGCGTCAACCACTCCAACTACAACCGACTGGTCGGCCACAACAACGTCGTCGGCATCAAGACCGGCACCTCGACCGCCGCGCTCGGCAACCTGGTCTTCGCGGCGAAGCAGCAGGTCGGCGGCGAGACGCGGACCGTCATCGGGGCCGTGCTGCGCCAGCCCGCCGGCGGTTTCGACAACACCATCATCAGCGGGGTCCTGGACGCGGGCGACAAGCTGATCCGGGCCGCGCAGGGCGCCCTGAAGTCCGTGACGATCCTGAAGAAGGGCGATGTGGTCGGGTACGTCGACGACGGTCTCGGCGGCCGTACCCCGGTCGTGGCGACGCAGGACGTCACGGCGGCCGGCTGGTCGGGGCTGAAGGTGAAGCTGTCCTTCACCTCCGGCAGGCTGCCGCACACCGCGAAGGCCGGCACCCAGGTCGGCTCGCTCACCGTGGGTGACGGTTCGGCCGGCGCCGTCAAGGTGCCGGTGGCCCTGCAGAAGGATCTGACGGAGCCCGGCTTCGGCGCCAAGCTGACCCGTCTGGGCTGAGTCCGCACCCCGGCCGTCACCAGCACGCACCCCGCCGACGGAGGCCCGCGGCGGCGCGAGTGAGCCGAAGGGGCGCGCCGGTGCCGGGAGTGTGACCGCGCGGAGGCCCGAAGGGGTGAGCACGGTCGCACTCCCGGCACCGGCTGAAGCGCCCCGGAGGCGAGCCGCGCCACAAAAGGCGCGCGTGCTAGCGTCACGAATCGGGGCAGGTCGCCGGTCACGGGGCATGGCCGCGAACTGGACGGGAAGCAGCCGGGAACACCGTGGAACACGGCCGAGAACAGAAGACGGGACACGGGGAGTGCCTTCAGGTGGCCACAGCCGAGCCGACACGCGCCGACGACGCCGATCCGGGGCCGGGATCCGGCCCGCGAATACGCCTGTCCGAGCCTGACCGGGACGGTCGCGGGGATCACACCGGCCACCCGGACGGCCGTACCGGCAGTGAGCACCTCGACGCGCCCGTCGGCAGACTCGCGCGCCTTCTCGCCGCCGCCGAACCCCTGCGGCAGCGGCTGCTGAGGCACCCCGTGCTGTCCGTGACGACCCTCGCGGGGGTCCTGCACATCGTCTGGTTCTTCACGTTCGCGAACAGTGGTGGCGATCTCGCGGCGCAGGACGCCTGGGCCGAGTTCGTCGGCCGGCACCCGGACTCGGCGTACAACCTGGCCTGGTACGGCGGCATGCACCCGGTGTCGTACAGCGTGGTGTCGCCGTATCTGATGGCGGTGCTCGGTGTCCGTACGACGATGATGATTGCCGGGACCGTGTCGGCGGGGCTGCTGACGCTGGTCCTGATCCGCAGCCGCGCGGTGAAGAACCCGCTGTGGGCCTCGCTCGCCGGGGTCTTCGCGTTGCTGTGCAACGCGATCTCCGGTCGGGTGACCTTCGGGCTCGGCACGATGTTCGCGCTCGGCGCCGTCGCGGCCGTCTTCTGCTGGCCGTACCGGTGGCGGCACAAACGCTGGGCGAAGGCGGCGGCGGCCGCCCCGCTGGCCGGGCTCTCCACCATGGCCTCGCCCGTCTCGGGCCTGTTCGTCGGGCTGGTCGCGGTCGCGCTGTTCCTGCAGAAGCGGCGGCCGGGCGCCTGGGCGCTGGGGCTCGCCCCGGCGGTGGTGGTCGCCGCCTCGTACTTCCTCTTCCCGTTCTCGGGCACCCAGCCGATGACGATCGGCTCGGTGATCCTGCCCCTGCTGTACGGCCTGCTGTGCCTGTTCCTCGCGCCCAGGCAGTGGGTGACGGTCCGGCTGACGGCGGCCGTCTACAGCGTCGGCGTGGTGCTGGTGTGGCTGATCAGCTCGCAGATCGGGTCGAACATCTCCCGGCTGCCGATGCTGTTCGCGGGTGCGGCGCTGGTGGCCGCGCTGCCGTTCACGGTGCCGAAGTCCCGCAAGTGGTACACGACCGTGCTGGCGCTCCTCGGCTTCGCCGGCTGGATCGGCTTCAAGTCGGTGGACGACATCATCCACACGACCCCGGCCGCGTCCTGGGCCCGTGAGCTCGCCCCGCTCGTGCACCAGCTGCAGAAGGCCGGCGCCGAGAAGGGCCGCGTCGAGGTGGTCCCGGCCCGCTCGCACCGGGAGGCCTCCGCGCTCGCGCCGTACGTCAACCTGGCGCGCGGCTGGAACCGGCAGGCCGACATGGAGCGCAACCCGCTCTTCTACGACGACACCCTCAACTCCGCGAACTACCACGAGTGGCTGCAGCGCTGGGCCGTCCACTTCGTCGTCCTGCCGAAGGACAACCCGGACGGCGACGGCGGCGAGCGGGAGCGGGAGCTGCTGCGGCGCGGGATGCCGTATCTGACGCAGCTGTGGGGCGACGCCAACTGGCAGCTGTTCCGGGTGACCGATCCGACGCCGCTCGCCGAGCCCGACGCGGTGGTGGACCGGGCCGAGCAGGGTGAGATGACGCTTCAGGTGCGCAAGGCCGGGCGGATCCTGATCAGGATCCCCTACTCGCCCTGGCTGAGCATCGTCGACGAGCACGGGAAGAGCCTGAAGCCGCCGCAGCCGGTCTCCTCCGGCCCGCCGAAGCGGTACCGGAACGTAAACGGGTGTCTGACGGAGACGTCTCAGGACGCGAACGGGGACAAGTGGACGATGCTGATCGCACCGCGGGCCGGCACGTACCGGCTGGCCGCGCCGTACCAGCTGCCGCGCGGCACCCCCTGCCCGGACGAACTCAAGTAGAGCCGCGCAGCTCGGCGACGTAGGCGTCCGTGCCGGGAATCGTCGGGATGAACGGCGCCACCAGCTCCACCCGCCCGAGCCCCGGGCCGGCGGCGACCTCCGTGTCCAGGCCGGTGAAGTGCTGCTCCCAGCACTCCCGTGGGTCGGCCTCCAGGAACCACAGCAGGGTCACCCGCGTGTCCACGCCCTCGACCTGCTTGACGTAGGTCATGCGGTCGCCCGGCAGGGGGGTGGGCCGGAAGACCGTGACCATGGCCGCCGGGGAGCCTGCGAGGCGGTGGGGCAGGTGCCGGGCGCGCAGCCACTCCACCAGTTCGGCCCGCTGCTGCGGCGACTCGGCGTCGATCACCTCCAGGACCAGCCCGGCGTACGGGTGGTCGAGGGCGTGGAAGTCGCGCGGGCCCGCCGCGCCGTCGCGGTAGACGGTCGTCTCGTGGTCCTGGAAAGCCGTGAAGACGTGGGTGCGGGCGTGGTGGACGCGGGCGTCGCGGTTGAGGCGCTTGTTGATGGCCACGGTCCACTTCATGTGGTCGTCGTAGCGGCCGTCGGTGATCCAGTAGGTGGAGAGGTAGCAGCCGGCCGTGACGGGCTGGGCGACGGCCGACTTCTCGGGGTACCGCAGGAGCTGCAGATCCCGGGTCGCGACCCAGCGGCGTCCCGCGTACATCCAGGGCATGGCCATCGCGCCGGCGTAGTAGTGGTCGTCCTCGTACCAGCGGTTGTAGGCGTACTCGTGGCCCGGGTGCGGCTCGACCATGGTGATCAGGGCGTGGCCGGGCCGGACGCCGTACGGTCCTGCGGCGGCCAGTTCGGCGTACGTCTCGCTGCGGGTGTCCTCGCCCATGCGGTTCCCCTTTCCTGCGCCGGCCCCTACTCTGACGCTCCGTCAGACAAAGCGCCATACCGCGGGAGGCACCGATGTCCCTGCTCGCAGGCAAGACAGTGGTCGTATCGGGAGTGGGCGCCGGGCTCGGTCACCAGGTCGCCGCGGCCGTCGTACGGGACGGCGGGAACGCGGTGCTCGGGGCGCGGACCGAGGCGAACCTCGCCAAGAGCGCGGCGGAGATCGATCCGGGTGGCGGGCGCACGGCGTACCGGGCGACCGACATCACCGACGAGGGGCAGTGCGCGGCGCTGGCGGCGCTGGCGCGGGAGCGGTTCGGCGGCATCGACGCGGTGGTCCATGTCGCGGCCTGGGACTCCCTTTTCGGCGGGCTGGAGGACGCGGACTTCGCGACCTGGCAGTCGGTCGTCGACGTGAACCTGCTGGGCACGCTCCGGATGACGCGGGCCTGTCTGCCGGCACTGAAGGGGGGCGGGGGCGGCTGCGTGGTCTTCATCGGGACGCAGTCGGCGGTCGCCGCTCCCTCGCAGGTGAAGCAGGCGGCCTACGCCGCGTCCAAGGGGGCGCTGACCAGTGCGATGTACTCCCTGGCGCGGGAGCTCGGGCCGTATCGGATCCGGGTCAACACCGTCCTGCCGGGCTGGATGTGGGGGCCGCCGGTGCAGGCCTACGTCCGGTTCACCGCACAGACGGAAGGGGTGCCGGAGGCGGAGGTGCTGGGGCGGCTGACGGAGCGGATGGCACTGCCGGAGCTCGCGACGGACGGGGACGTGGCGGATGCCGCCGTGTTCCTGTCCTCGGACCGGGCGCGGGCCATCACCGGGCAGTCGCTGCTGGTCAACGCCGGAGAGCTGATGCGTTGAGGGAACTCGCCCCGCAGGTGGATGCGTTCATGTAGATGAACCTGAATCATCAAGTCGAACATTTTTACGTTGACTTGACCTTACTCTTGCTTGTCGCGTTCATGTGACCGCACCCACGATCGAGCACATGAACAGTCTCGACTGGGCCGTACTCATCGGCTACTTCGGTGTGATGGTCGCGATCGGCGTCTGGTCGCACAAGCGCGTGGACAACGTTTCCGACTTCTTCACGGCCGGCGGCAAGATGCCCTGGTGGCTGTCCGGCATCTCGCACCACATGTCGGGCTACAGCGCGGTCATGTTCACCGGGTACGCCGGCATCGCCTACACCTACGGCGTCACCTCCTTCGTCACCTGGTCCTTCCCCATCGCGCTCGGCATCGCCATCGGGTCGAAGCTGTTCGCGCCCCGTATCAACCGACTGCGCTCCCGGCTCCATGTGGCCTCCCCGCTGGAGTACCTGAAGAACCGTTACAACCTGTCCACCCAGCAGGCGCTCGCCTGGTCCGGCATGCTGCTGAAGATCGTGGACGTGGGCGCCAAGTGGGCGGCGATCGCCACCCTGTTGTCGGTCTTCACCGGGGTCACCCTGAACCAGGGCATCCTCATCACCGGTGCGATCACGGCCGTGTACTGCACGATCGGCGGCCTTTGGGCGGACGCCCTGACCGAACTCGGCCAGTTCGTCATCCAGTTGCTCGCCGGCGTCTCGATGTTCATCGCCGTCGTACTGAAGCTGAACGACAAGCACATCGGCTTCCTCGACGCCTGGAACCAGCCCGCGCTGCACGGCCACGGCAAGCCCCTGGTCGGGCCGTACGGCACGGTGTTCCTCCTCGCCTTCCTGTTCATCAAGCTCTTCGAGTACAACGGCGGCATGCTCAACCAGGCGCAGCGGTACATGGCGACGGGCAGCGCCTACGCGGCCGAGCGGTCGGCCCGGCTGTCGTCCGCGCTGTGGCTGGTCTGGCCGGTGGTGCTGTTCTTCCCGATGTGGATGTCCCCGCTGCTGGTCCACGCGCAGAAGCCGGACGGCTCCGACTCCTACGGCCTGATGACCGAACAGCTGCTGCCGCACGGCCTGCTGGGCCTGGTCGTCGTCGGCTTCTTCTCCCACACGATGGCCATGTGCTCCTCCGACGCGAACGCGATCGCGGCGGTGTTCACCCGTGACGTGTCGCCGGTGCTGTCCGCTCGGGCGCGGGCGTGGGGACAGCGGTCGGGGCTGATCGCCGCCCGCGTCACGACGGTCGTCTTCCTGGCCCTGTCCATGGCGGTGGCGACGCAGGTCAACTCGCCCACGCTCAAGGACATCATCACGGTGGTCATCAAGTGGGTGGCCGGCCTGATGGGCCCCATCGCGATCCCGATGATGCTGGGCCTGCTCCGTCCGTTCCGCCGCTCCGGCCCGACGGCGGCGCTGACCAGCTGGGCGGCGGGTCTGCTGGCGTTCTGGCTGGTGAACTACCCCATCAACTGGAACGTCTCCGGCGGGTTGCCGCTCCAGTACCAGGTCTCGGTGCCGCTGGCGGTGTCCCTCGTCCTCTACATCGTCATCGGCTATGTGAAGCCGGAGGACACTCCCGAGCGCCTGGCGATCATCGAGAAGGTGAATTCGGACGGGGATGCAGTGGCGGCCGTGCCGGTCCCTGCGGGGGCGGGGGACGACGTGGTGGGAGCGCCGTAGGGGTTGCTGCCGGGATTCGGGTGCGGCTCCGTCGTGGTCACTCGCGCAGTTCCCCGCGCCCCTGGCGAGTTGCAGCGAACCTCGGCTTCGTGGCTCACGCCCGCGGATACCGGGCCAGCCACCCCGGCGACGAGCCGGCGGGCCCGTGCAGGGCCGGGCCCTGGGTCATCTCCATCGCGAAGTCGTCGGCGAGTTCCAGCACCGTCGGCCGGCCCTCCAGCTCCGCCACCCAGGCAGGGGGGAGGGCCGTTTCGCCGTGGAGGGCGCCGAGGAGGCCGCCGGTGAGGGCGCCGGCCGCCGCCGACGGGCCACTCTGGTTCACCGCCAGGCACAGCCCGTGCCGCATGTCCTCCCCCACCAGCGCGCAGTACACCGCCGCCGCCAGCAGCCCGTCCGCCGTACCGTCGCCCGCCAGTTCCTCCACCCGCGTCGGGCTCGGGATCCCCTGCCGTACCGCCCCGAGGGCGTGCTGCAGGGCGTCCGAGACGGGCTGGTGGCCGGGCCGGGCGGCGAGCAGGGCGAGGGTCCGCTGCACGGCACCGTCCAGGCTCTCGCCCCGGGCCAGCGCATGCACGATCACGGCGTACGCGCCCGCCGACAGGTAGGCGAGGGGGTGCCCGTGGCTCTGCGCGGCGCACTCCACCGCGAGCTGCGCGACGAGCTGCGGCTCCCAGCCGACCAGCAGTCCGAAGGGCGCGGACCGGGCCACCGCCTCCGGTCCCAGCTCGCCGGGGTTCTTCGGTGCCTCCAGCGTGCCCATGACCTCGTCGCCGAACCCGACGAGCAGCGCCCGGCTCGGATCCCGGCGGGCGTACAGCCACTCCTCACGGGCCAGCCAGCCGTCGTCCTTGCGGCGCTCGTCGGGCCCCCAGTCCCGCTGGGTGGCGGCCCAGCGCCGATACGCCCGGTGCAGATCGGTCGGCGGATGCCAGGCGCCGGTGTCCCGGCGGACCTGGGCCCTTATCAGCCCGTCCACGCTGAACAGGGTGAGCTGGGTGTGATGGGTGACCGTGCCGCGCCGCCCGTGTCCGAAGGCCAGGTCGAGCAGGCCCTCGGGGCCGTACGCGGCCCGGATCTCCTCCAGGGACAGCGGGTCGGCGGGCCCGCCGAGCGCGTCGCCCACGGCGACCCCGAGCAGGGTGCCGCGCACCCTGCTGCGGAAGTCCTGCTGCTCGGATCGGCCCCAGACGGCGCCGGATGTCGCACTCACTCAGACCTCCTCACGGCACCGTCCGCCCGTACGACGCTCAGCACTGTAATCGACGGAGAACGATCCGTTCACAGGGGCAAATCACCCCCCAGGGGTCATTCCCGCGTCATTCCCGCCCGGCCATGAGCGCTTCGACTCCGTCGAGGATCCGGTCGAGCCCGAAGTCGAGCGGGTCGGTGCCGGTCGGTTCGAAGGCGCCGTCGGCGATGGCCCGGGTGAGGGCCGGGAACCGGTCCGCGTGGCGTTCGAGCACCTGGCCGGTGAGGCGGTTCCATTCCCGGTCCCCGTCCGCGTCGAAGTCGGCCGTCTGCTGGGCGAGGCTGCGCACCAGACCGACGACCAGGACGAAGACCTGGTGCCGCTGGACCGCCGACAGGCCGGTCGGCTCCAGCACCGCGTGCGCCGCGTCCAGCCAGCCGAGCTGGTGCGGGCCCATGACCTGGCGGCGCATCGCGGTGGCGGCGAGCGCCCAGGGATGGGCCCGGTAGAGGTCCAGGCACCGGCGGGCCCACAGCCGTGTCCCGGCCCGCCAGTCGCCCTCGGCGGCGGAGAGGTCGGGGACCTCGGCGAGCATCGACTCGATCATCAGCTCGACCAGCTCCGCCTTGCCGGGCACATAGCGGTAGAGCGCCATCGCCGAGACGCCGAACTCGGCGGCGACCTTGCTCATCGAGACCGCGTCCAGCCCCTGGGCATCGGCCAGTTCGACGGCCGCCGCGGCGATGCGCTGCGGGGACAGCGTCGGCTTGGGGCCGCGCGTGGGCTGCCCCTGTTCTCCCCACAGCAGCGCGAGGACCGCCCGCGGATCGCGGTCCTGTTCCTGCCGGCTCTTCCGCCCGCCCATGGTGTTCCTCCCGATCGCCGCGCCGCGAAGCCCGTTGACTCCGCCAGACAACTGTATATATCGTAAACACATCGAACAGCTGATGGTATAAACAGTTTAGGGGAACACCATGCTGCTCACCTACCGGGCCCTCAAGCGCCGCGCCCTCGCCAGGAAGCTCACGATCACCACCCCGAACGGCATCGACGAGTCGTCGTACGTCCGCATCGGCGGCATCGACCAGTGGATCTCCGTCCGCGGCGAGGACCGGGCCAACCCCGTGATCCTGGAGATCCACGGCGGCCCCGGCGCCTCCAACCTGATCTTCACCCCGCGCACCCGCGCCTGGGAGCGGCACTTCACGATCGTCCGCTGGGACATGCGGGGCGCCGGCAAGACCTTCGCGGCGGGCGGCCCGGAAGGCCAGGGCGAGCTGACCCTCGACCGCCTCTACGAGGACGCCCTCGAGGTCACCGACCACATCCGCACCCGCCTGAACGTGGACAAGGTGATCCTCCTCGCCAACAGCTTCGGCACGGTCATCGGCCTGCGCCTGGCCCGTGACCACCCCGAGCGGTACTCGGCGTACGTCGGCACCGACCAGAACATCGTCGGCGGGGACCGGGACACCTCCGCCTACGAGGCGCTGCTGGCCCGCCTGGAGACGGCGGGCCGGAAGAAGCAACTGGCGAGGATGACCGCCATCGGCCCCGACCGGTCGGCCTGGTCGGCCCACGAATGGGCGGAGTACGCGAAGACGGTGGTGACGACCGACCCCCTCACCTACGACACCATGAAGACGGTCGTCATCCGCTCCCTCTGGTTCTCCCCCCTGCACACCCTCCGCGACCTGCGCACCTACCTGAAGGCCCAGACCTTCTCCGAAACGCTCGGCCCCCAGGCGATGACGATCGACGAGTACGCCGAGGGCACCGCCTTCCGCCTCCCCTTCTTCGTCTTCCAGGGCGAGAGCGACGTCCTCACCCCGCCCGAACCGGCCCGCCGCTTCCACGAGTCGGTCACGGCCCCGGTGAAGGACTTCGCCCTGATCGCCGAGGCAAGCCACTTCGCGTCCTTCCGCCACCCCGACCACTTCCTGGACCTGCTGCTGACCAAGGTGCGGCCGGTGGTGGCGGGGGACGCGGCGGTGTACTGAGGACGGGGCGTCGGGGCCGGGTCAGTTGACCGAGGACGGGTGGTGGCGCGGGGGTGGGGGCTCCGGCGCGGAGAGGCGGGCGGCGTGGGACTCGTCCGCCTCGGCCAGGGCCTCCGCGCCGAGTCGCCGGTGCACCTCCGCCCGGCGGTGCAGCGCCCAGACGTAGACCGGGTTGAGCGCCAGGGCGCGGTCGAGGTCGGCGAGGGCCTCCTGGAGGCGGCCGAGGTTGGCGTAAGAGGCACCCCGGCTCGCGTACGCCGAGGCGTAGTCGGGGTCCAGGGCGAGCGCGCGGTCGTAGTCGGCGAGCGCCTCCTCGTCCCGGCCGGCCACCCGGAGCGCGTCGCCGCGTTCGCAGCGGCCCCAGGCCCAGTCCGGCTGGAGGGCGAGGGCCCGGTCCAGGTCGGCGAGCTGCCGGGCGCGGTCCCGGCGGGCGCGCCAGAGACGGGCCCGGCGGGCGAGCGCCCACGCGTAGTCGGCGTTGAGATCGAGCGCCCGGTTCAGATCGGCGTGCGCCTCGTCCAGCTCGCCGAGGGCCAGGCGGGCGGCGCCCCGGGAGGCCCAGGCGAAGGCCTGGCCGGGGTCGAGCCGGATCCCCTGGTCGAGGTCGGCCACCGCCTCCTCGTACCGGCCCAGGATCCGCAGGTGCTCCCCGCGCAGGAACATGTTGTACGGGTTGTCCGGCTCCAGCTCCAGCACCCTGCGCAGGTCCTCCAGGGCCCCCCGGTAGTCGCCGAGCGAGCTGCGCGCCAGGACCTTGCCCCGCAGGGCCCGCACCAGCGAGGGGTCGACGGCGAGGGCCCGGTCGTACGCGTCCAGCGCGGCCTGCTGGTCGCCGCCGCGCGCCAGGGCGTCGCCCCGGACCGCGTACGCCGTCGCCCGCCAGGGCTCCTCGCCCCGCGCCCGGTCCAGCAGCACACCCGCCACCCCGGTCTCCGCGTCCGCCGCGAACGCCTCCGCCAGCGCGTCTCCCCAGCCCGCCAGGCTCCGCGCGCCCGTGGCACCCGTGTCCTCGCCCGCCTCGACGAGCAGCCGCACCCAGCGCCACAGGACGTCGTCCCCGTGGTCGCAGGCGGTGACGACGTCCGCCAGCACGGCGGGCAGTGCGGCGCGGGGATCCGCGCAGAGCGAGTGGTAGGACTCGGCCAGGCGCAGCTCCCGCCAGTCCTCCTCCCTCCAGAACTCCCCCGGTTCCAGGGCGGCTTCGGTCTCCGTGCGCCATCCCGCGAACGTCCGCGCGAGCCGCCGGTGCCGCTCGGCCCAGCTCCGCGGCGACTGCCGACGCTGCAGCCGCAGCATCGGCGCCCGCACGAGATCGTGGTACCGCATCCGGTCCCCGCGCCCGCTCACGAACGGCATGCTCTGCAGCCACGCGTACAGCCCGTCGAACTCCTCCTCCGGGCACTCGACCACGGCCCGGAACACATCCGCGTCCAGCGTCCGGGGCAGCGCGCAGGCCAGCGCGGTGGCCCGGTGCACGGGGTCCTGCTCCCACTTCAGGAACCGCTCCACGGCCGTTCCGCTGGGGTCGCCCACGTCCTGCGGGTCGGCGGGGCGGGTCTCGGCCAGGGTGGAGACGAGCACCGGCAGGCCCCCGGTCAGCCGCAGCACCTCGGCGACGACTGGTTCGTCCCGGACGCCCTTGTCCGCGAGGAGTCCGCGCGCCTCCGTCTCCGTGAACGGGCCGAGCGGCACGTCCGCCACGAAGTCCGCGAACCCGGCCCAGCGGGCGGGGGCGAGCGGGAGCTGGCCCGCGGTCACCAGGACGACATTGGCCGGCAGGGTGCCGTGCCGGTCCGTCGTCATGATCTCGTGCAGCCAGCCGTCCAGGAACGCGCCCGTGCGCTCGTAGGTGTCGAAGAGCAGGACGATCCACGGTGCGGCGGAGGCGGAGGCGGCCAGCTCGCCCAGCAGCGCCGGGGTCAGGACCCGCTCCGGAGACAGCACCAGGCGCACGTCCTCCTGGTTGCGCAGCCGAGCGCTGAGTCCGGCCCGCAACCGGTCGGCGCTCTGGGCGAGTTGGGCCGCGTCCAGCGCGCCGGCGAACGGTCCGACGCCCGGCACCATGCCGAGCCCGACGAGCCCGGCCCGCGCCACCGCCAGCGCACCCGCCGACGGGTGCGGCGCCGACTCCGGGTCGAGGGCGAGCGCGGCAGCCTCCGCCTCGTGCCGCCGTTCCCGGTAGGCGGCCAGCAGCCGCTCCAGCTCCTTGCACCGATGACCCTGCCGGCCGAGCTGGTCGCAGATCGCCGCCATCGCCTCCGGCACGCTCCCGACGCTCTCGTCCACGTATGCCGTCAGCGCCCCGCGCTCGCGCGCGATCTGCTCCAACTCCCGCACCAGGAAGGTCTTCCCGACGCCCGCGTTGCCATGGATGTGAAAGAGGAAGCGGTGGCGTTCGTCCTCGGGGGGTACGTCCAAGTTGGCGCGGAAAGCCGCCCGTTCATCGCTCCGTCCGACGAACCCCGCCCGTCTGCGCCGCCCGATCAGCTCCTGCATCGACGGCCGTGCCTGCGCCATCCGTCCGCCCCTCCCGCAGCCCGCACTCCCATTCTGGCGCAATGACCACGCGATAAGCGGGCGTTGGGCGGGGGAGAATCCAGCCATGACCACCAACCCCCCACGTCACACCGGCCTCGGCCTCGCCGCCGGCGTGCTCACCGGCATCCTCGCCCTCTACATAGCCCTGGTCGCCCTCGGGAACATCACCGACTTCGGGACGAACCAGCAGTTCGTCCGGCATGTGCTGGCGATGGACACGACCTTCCACGACAAGAACCTGATGTGGCGGGCGATCACCGGCACCGGCCTTCAGGACACCGCGTACGTCCTCATCATCGCGTGGGAGACGGTGGCGGCCCTGGTGCTGATCCGGGGCACGTACCTCTGGGCGCGACGCAAGGACGACGACCTCGCGCGGCGCTGGTCCACCTACGGGCTGCTGATGCTGCTGCTGCTCTTCGGCGCCGGGTTCATCGCGATCGGGGGTGAGTGGTTCTCGATGTGGCAGTCCAAGACCTGGAACGGGCTGGAGGCCGCTACCCGTGTCTTCCTGCTCGCCGGGGTCGCCCTGATCGTGAACCAGCTACCGGCCCGCCGGGTGGACGCTAGTTGACGACCGCCACCCTGGTGCCCTGATCGCCGAAGGACCACAGGGCGGCGCCGTCCTCCTTGTGCATCCGGATGCCGCCCAGCTTCTTGCCGTCCGCCGGGGGCGGCGAGGAGCCGTCCAGGGCGTTGGAGAAGGCTATGTTCACGCCCTGCACCTTGGTGAAGTACATGATGTGCTCGATCTGCACGCCGTCCGAGCCCCTGAGGGACTGGGTACGCAGGGTGATCGAGTAACGGCCGGGCTGCGGGCTCACCGTGCCCGGCCACACCGTGAACGTCCGGGACGCCTTGCCCGTCGCGTCGACCAGCCACACCCGCTTCTCGCCGAGCGAGTACACGATCCGGCGGCCCTCGCCCGACGCGTCCGGCAGCGCGGGCGGGGCCGTGGAGTGCGGCGCGGCGGAGCCGTGGGCGCTCGCCGTCGCCGACGGGCGCGGCCCGGCCACGGCGGCCGTGGGTCGCGGCCCGTGGTCCGCCTGTACGGCGAGGGCGACGACGGCCGCGGTCGCGCCTGCCGTCAGGCCGGTGACCCAGGCCCAGGAGGGCAGTCGGGCAGCCACGGGTACGCATCTCCTCCGCTACGGGGCCCCGCCTCAGGTCGGGGGTCGGATCATCGTACTCAGTCCAGGACCGGCAGCAGCTCGGGCAGGTGGCCGTCGGAGGCCTCCGCCGCCCGCTGCCGTTCCTCCGGCACCTCGCCGTAGAGCGTGGTGCGCGGCTTCGCCGGCCGGCCGGCCGCCTCGGCCACGGCGACCAGGTCGCGGACCGACTTGTACGAGCCGTACGACGAGCCCGCCATGCGGGAGATCGTCTCCTCCATGAGGGTGCCGCCCAGGTCGTTGGCTCCGGAGCGGAGCATCTCCGCCGCGCCCTCCGTGCCCAGTTTCACCCAGCTTGTCTGGATGTTCGGGATCCAGGGGTGGAGGAGGAGCCGGGCCATCGCCGTGACCGCGCGGTTGTCCCGCGTGGAAGGGCCGGGGCGCGCGATGCCCGCCAGGTACACCGGCGCGTTCGTGTGGATGAAGGGGAGGGTGACGAACTCCGTGAAACCGCCCGTCTCCCGCTGGACGGCGGCCAGCGTGCGCAGGTGGCCCAGCCAGTGGCGGGGCTGGTCGACATGGCCGTACATCATGGTCGAGGAGGAGCGGATGCCCAGCTCGTGGGCCGTCCTCACCACCTCGATCCAGGTGGCCGTCGGCAGCTTGCCCTTGGTCAGCACCCAGCGGACCTCGTCGTCCAGGATCTCGGCCGCTGTGCCGGGGATGGTGTCCAGCCCGGCCTCCTTGGCGGCGGACAGCCACTCCCGGATCGACATGCCCGTCCTGGTCGCGCCGTTCACCACCTCCATCGGGGAGAAGGCGTGGACGTGCATACCGGGGACGCGCTCCTTGACCGCCTTCGCGATGTCGAAGTACGCCGTCCCCGGCAGGTCGGGATGGATGCCGCCCTGCATGCACACCTCGACCGCGCCCACGTCCCAGGCCTGCTGGGCGCGGTCGGCGACCTGCTCCAGCGACAGGGTGTACGCGTCGGCGTCCGTGCGGCGCTGGGCGAAGGCGCAGAAGCGGCAGCCGGTGTAGCAGACGTTGGTGAAGTTGATGTTGCGGGTGACGATGTACGTCACGTCGTCCCCGACGGCCGACCTGCGCACGTCGTCGGCCACCTTGCACAGGGCGTCCAGCGCCGGGCCGTCCGCGTGCAGCAGGGCCAGGGCCTCGGCGTCGGTGAGCTTCGTCGGGTCGTCGGCCGCCGTCGCCAGCGCCTGGCGCACGTCGGTGTCGATGCGCTCCGGCGCCATGCCGGGGGCCGCCGCCTCGCGCAGCGCCTCCCAGTCGCCGTACACCTCGTCGAAGTCGTCGCGCCGGTCGGCCGTGCGGCCCGCGGTGTCGATCGTGCGGTGCAGGTCCGTACGGCCGGACGGTACGAAGGCCTCCTCCGGCTCCTGCCACGGGTGGCCCTCGACGGTCGCGTCCGGGAGGGCCAGGCCCGTCTCCGGGTCGGCCAGCGCGCTCACGTGCGGGCGCAGCCGCGGGTCCAGCCAGGGCTCGCCGCGGCGCACGAACTCGGGGTAGACGCAGAGGCGTTCGCGCAGCTCGAAGCCCGCGGCCCGGGAGCGTGCGGTGAGTTCCTCGATCTGCGGCCAGGGGCGTTCGGGGTTGACGTGGTCGATGGTCAGGGGCGACACCCCGCCCCAGTCGTCGATGCCGGCGCCGATCAGCCGCTCGTACTCGGAGTCGACGAGGTTCGGCGGGGCCTGGAGGCAGCCGGAGGGGCCCATGATGTGGCGGGCGACGGCCACCGTGGCGACCAGGTCGTCGAGTTCGGCGTCCGGCATGCCGCGCATCGCCGTGTCCGGCTTGGCGCGGAAGTTCTGGATGATCAGTTCCTGGATGCCGTGGTAGGCCCGGGAGACCTTGCGGAGGGCGAAGAGGGACTCGGCCCGCTCCTCGTACGTCTCCCCGATGCCGATCAGCAGGCCCGAGGTGAAGGGGACCGAGGAGCGCCCGGCGTCCTCCAACACCCGCAGCCGTACGGCCGGTTCCTTGTCCGGGGAGCCGTGGTGCGGGCCGCCGGGCTCGGACCACAGCCGGGTCGCGGTCGTCTCCAGCATCATGCCCATGGAGGGGGCGACCGGCTTGAGCCGCTGGAAGTCCGTCCAGCTCAGCACGCCCGGGTTGAGGTGGGGCAGCAGACCCGTCTCCTCCAGGATCCGGATGGAGATGGCGCGGACGTAGGCGATGGTGTCGTCGTAGCCGTGCGCGTCGAGCCACTCGCGCGCCTCGGGCCAGCGGTCCTCGGGCTTGTCGCCGAGGGTGATCAGGGCTTCCTTGCAGCCGAGGGCCGCGCCCTTGCGGGCGATGTCCAGCACCTCGTCCGGGGACATGAACATTCCGTGGCCGGACCGGCGCAGCTTGCCGGGGACGGTGACGAAGGTGCAGTAGTGGCACTTGTCCCGGCACAGCCGGGTGAGGGGGATGAAGACGCTCTTCGAGTACGTGATGACACCGGGACGGCCCGCCTGTTCGAGACCCGCGTCGCGCACCCGGGCGGCGGACGCGGCGAGGTCGGTCAGGGCCTCACCGCGGGCCTGGAGCAGCACCGCCGCCTCGGCGACGTCGAGGGCGACGCCGTCCCGGGCACGTTTGAGGGCGCGACGCATGGAGTTCTCGGTCGGTCCGGTTCCGGGGGTCGCGGAAGTCGTCATCCCTTGAGCATACGTTCGGGCTCCGCCGGTTCAGCGGGTTGGGCTTGGGGGGTACGGTGCGTTTGTCGGTGCGGGATCGTCGTGGTCACTCGCGCAGTTCCCCGCGCCCCTGAGTGGGCTACTGCCTCCCTGTCCTTACAGGTACTCGGCGTATTCGTCCAACACCCGAAGCACTTCGCCCTCCCCCGCCGGCGGCAACTGCAGTACGACCTCCTCGATGCCCAGGTCCGCGTAGTGGGCCAGCTTGCCGGAGGTGGGCTGGACCGCGTACGGGACGATCTGGAGGGCGGCCGGGTCGCGGCCCGCGTCGGCCCACAGCGTGCGCAGCACCGGCAGGGACTCGGTGAGGCCCCGGCCGCCGATCGGCAGCCAGCCGTCGGCGTACTCGGCGATGTGCGCGAACAGTTTCGGCCCGGCCGTGCCGCCGACGAGTGTGCGCGGGCCGGTGACCGGGCCGCGCGGCTTGCGCACCGGCTTGGGGTGGGCGTGGCTGGCCCGGACGCGGGCGAACTCGCCCTCGTAGGGCGTCGGTTCCTCGGTCCACAGCGCCTGCATCAGCCGCACCCGGTCGCGGACCAGTTCCCGGCGCGTGCGCCATTCGACCCCGTGGTCGGCGGCCTCCTCGACGTTCCAGCCGTAGCCGAGACCGAGGGTGAACCGGCCGCCGGACAGGTGGTCCAGGGTGGCGATCTGCTTGGCCAGCGCGATGGGGTCGTGCTGCGCGAGGAGGGTGATGCCGGTGCCGAGGCCGAGGCGCTCGGTGACGGCCGCGGCCTGGCCGAGGGCGACGAAGGGGTCGAGGGTGCGGCCGTATTCGCGCGGCAGGTCGCCGCCGGCCGGGTACGGAGTGGTCCGCTCGACCGGGATGTGGGTGTGTTCGGGGAGGTAGAGGCCGGCGTAACCGCGGTGTTCCAGTTCGCGGGCGAGCCGTACCGGCGCGATGGTCTCGTCGGTGAGGAAGATGGTGACGGCGATACGCATGGCCCATCTGTACCGGGCCGGGCCTCCACTGTCCATACCGACTGGTCGGCACTGTTCGCGCCGGCGGCCGTGAAGCAGCCCGCATGACACCCGACGGATGCCACTCGCCCTCCCGTCCACGGGCGTTAACGCGCGGACGGGAGAGTGGCCGCCATGGCTGAAGACACGCACGGTCAGGCTCATGGCATCGGCAGACGCGCGCTGTTCGTGACGGGCGCGGCCGCTGCCCTTACGTTGGGGAGCGTGAGCTTCGCAGCGGCGGACGGTCAGCAGCAGGAGACCCGGACGGTACACGGCACCCTGCCGCCCGGCTCCCCCGACTTCGTGTACGTACCGGTCGAAGTACCCGCCGGCGTACGGGAGATCAGGGTCTCCTACACCTACGACAGGCCCTCGGTCCCGGCCGGCACCCAGGGCAACGCCCTCGACATCGGCCTCTTCGACGAGCGCGGCACCGAGCTGGGCGGCCGGGGCTTCCGGGGCTGGTCGGGCGGCGCCCGCACGGAGTTCTTCGTCCGCGCCGACGACGCGACGCCGGGCTACATCCCCGGCCCGGTGCGGCAGGGCACCTGGTACGTGGCGCTGGGCCCCTACACGGTGGCGCCGCAGGGACTGTCGTACGAGCTGACGATCACGCTGACCTACGGCGAGCCGGGCGAGACCCCGCGGCCGGTGTACCCGCCCTCCCGGGCCAAGGGGCGGGGCCGGGCCTGGTACCGGGGCGACTGCCATCTGCACTCCTGGTACTCCGACGGCCGCCGCACCCCGGCCGAGATCGCGGCCCTCGCACGGGCGGCCGGCCTGGACTTCATCAACTCCTCGGACCACAACACCCACTCCGCGCACCCCCATTGGGCGGACCAGGCCGGCGACGACCTGCTGATCATGCTCGGCGAGGAGATCACCACCCGCAACGGCCATGTGGTGGCCCTCGGCGCCGAGCCCGGTACGTTCGTGGACTGGCGCTACCGGGCCCGGGACAACCGCTGGGCCCGCTTCGCGCGGGACATCCGCCGCGCCGGCGGCCTGGTCGTCCCCGCCCACCCGCACGCCACCTGCGTCGGCTGCGGCTGGAAGTTCGGCTTCGGCGAGGCGGACGCCGTGGAGGTGTGGAACGGCCCCTACACCCCGGACGACGAGGTGACGCTGGCCGAGTGGGACAACCTGCTGGTCGCCTCCGTGCGGCAGGGGCGGCCCTGGCTCCCGGCCATGGGCAACAGCGACGCCCACCGCGACCCGGACACGGTCGGCAGTCCCCAGACGGTCGTCCTCGCCGACGACCTGACCCGGGAGGCCGTCCAGGAAGGCATCCGCGCGGGACGCTCGTACGTGGCCGAGTCGAAGAACGTGACCCTCGCGTTCACGGTGGCGGGCGGGCGCGGAGAGCAGGCGGGCATCGGCGAGCGGCTGCCCGTGGCCGCCGACACCCCCGTGACCGTCCGGCTGGAGGTCTCCGGCGCCCCGCGCTGCTCGATCCGTTTCGTCACCGACCAGGGTGTGCTGTTCACCAGCGATCCGCTGCCGGTGTCCGGCTCGGGCACGGCCGAGTGGCGTACGACGCCCGCCTACGCCGCGTACGTGCGCGCCGAGCTGCGGCACGAGACGGCGGCGGGACCGGTGCCGGGCGCCCTGGCCGCCTTCACCAACCCGATCTTCCTCGGGGCGGTCGGCGGGGCGTGACCCGCGCGGCCGGTCAGCTCCGTGCGGCCCTCGTCAGCTGCCGCAGTTCGATGACCGTCGCGACGGCACGCAGCCAGCGGGCGGCCGTGTCATCGGCGGCGACACCGGCCGCCAGCTCGGTGCCGGCGGCCAGCCAGTCGCGGATGACAGCCGTCGCCTCCGGGCGCGGCAGCGGCTCGGCGAGGTCGGCGGCGTAGGCGAGGCCGCCGGCCCGGACGGTGTCGGCGAGGAAGGCCACCGAGCGCGGCTGGGTGCCGAGGCGGTCGAGCAGCACGGCCGCGCCCGCGACGCCGTCGCCGAACAGGGCGGTGCGCCGGGGGCCGGGCGGTGCTGTGAGGCCGTAGCGGAGCAGGAGGGCTATGTCGAGCCGGGCCAGCTCGTCGTCGGTGCGGTCCGGGGGCTGCGGGGCGGGGTTCGATACGGGGTTCATGTTCCGGTGTCAGTGGTGTCGGCCGGCTCAGCGGACGGTGACGGTGTAGGTGACGCGCTTCGGCGCGGACTGCCGGTACGGTGCGGTCGACGCCGGGGCCGGGTTGCCGCCGCCGTCCTCGTCGCAGGTGGTGGCGAACGTGCAGTGGGTCAGCACGATCCGGGTGCTGCCCTTGCCGGTGGCCTCGAAGGTGAAGGTGAGGCCGCTGCCGGCGCCGGCCAGGTGCTTGGAGTCCGGGGTGCTGTGCTGCCCGCGCTCGCGGACCACGTCGGCGTCGGGCCTGGGGTCGGACAGGTACCAGTGCTCGCGGGTGGAGGCGTTCTGATGGACGGTGAGCGTGAAGCGCTCCCCGACCTTCGCGGTGATGCGCGGTTCGTCGGTGGGGTGCGCGACGGGGGCGGGTTCGCGGGTGCCCGACCCGCAGCCCGCGACGAGCGTGAGCAGCGCGGCCGCCGCGAGGGCACCGCCCGCCGCCCTGCCCCGACGCCAAAGGCTCCGCCTACTTGGCTGTCGGGAGGTACACGCTGTACGCGTCGTTGAGTCCACTGTCCGCTGCCTTGCTCATGTGTCCGTTGATGAAGTCGTTCTCGCTGACCCAGGTCGTCGTGCCCCAGGGGTTGTAGATCTGCAGTCTGTCGCCGTCCTGGGCGATGATGGTCATCGCGTGGGCGCCGTCCTTGCCCTTGACGTCGACGGGGACCGGGCGGCCGTCCGCGACCGCCTTCTCCACATCGCTCAGCACCGCCTTGCGGTCGGCGGCACCGTCCAGGTCGTGGCGCTGGTAGTCGTCGCCGGTGGCGGCGCCGATGGTGGTGTCGGCGATGTGCTCCTGCCCATCGGGGCCCATGCCCTCCCAGTGGTCACCGCCGTGGCCCTCCGTGTGCAGCCGGTGCTGCTCGGCCACCAGGCGCCGCTCGAAGGCCCCTGGGTCGTCCTCCTGTCCGCTGGGCCCGCCGGTGAGGCCGAGGGCGTAGAGGGGGTCGACCATGGCGCGGGCGGTGACGGTGGACGAGGCCACGCAGGTGCCCTCCGAGCCGTCGCCGCCCTGGATCCACCGCTGCCCGTCGAAGGTGACGTAGTCCTTGTTGTTGTTGGAGCCGTCGGAGGCCAGGCCCTCGTCGTCCATGCTGTCCACCTCGGTGACGACCGGCGTGAGATGCCTGCGCAGCCACTCGGGGTCGTGGCCCTGGATCTGGCCCTGGAACCGCTCGATCTCCGCCACGCTGTGCCCGGCGGCCAGGGCCTTCATCAGATAGGCCCGCTCCTGCGGACTGCCCGACCCGGCCAGCATCCGGTCCATGGCGGCCCGGTCGGCGGCGCTCAGCTGGTCCATGCGCCGGCCGGCGCGCTCCAGGTCGTGCGCGGTGAGGATCTCGTTCAGCACAGGGTCGCCGTCGACGGCGCTGGTCTCGGCCAGCATCAGCTTGTCGACGGCGGTCAGGTCGCTCGTGCCCAGCTTGCCGAGGCGCGCCTCGGAGACCCACTTGTTCAGGTCCCTGGCGACGGCGTGGGCGGCGGCGTCGGCGGCGATCGCGGCCTTGTGCATGTCGTCGGCGCCCAGGGAGGCGAGGGAACGGGCGTTCAGCCGGACGGCCTTGTCGGCGTCGGACTCGAAGAGGTCGTCGAACCAGCCGTCCTTGCCGCCGAGCATCTGGAGTGCCTCGTGCAGCGTCTCCCGCCCGCCGCTGTCCTGGCTCTGGGCGTCCTTGAGGGCGTCGGCGAACGTGAGCAGCGCTTGTCCGCCGCCGTAGAGGGCCCGGCCCACCGTCCCGGCGGCCCGCCCGGCGGCGGCCACCGCGTCCGAGGCGAGGACACTCGTGTTCCCGGCCCAGACGTCCGGCAGGCCCTTCTTGGCCACCCTGTCGATGCGCTTGTGGAGGTCCCCGAGGTCCTGCTTCTGGTACAGCTTGCCCAGGAACTCCAGCGTCGCCGTGTCACCGACCGGGGCGGAGACGGCGAGCGCGTCGTTGATGGCGTCGATCAGGTCGTTCTTGCTGTCGGCGGAGGCAATCGTCTTGCACAGCTCGCCCAGCCGCTTGCTGCGGTCGCCCGTGGACTCCGTCATCGCCCGCCCTCTCAGTAGCCGGCCAGCGCCGACGGGCGGCCGGCGTGGGCGGGCATGGTGCTGGTGAGGTTGCTCTCGCCGACGGCCACGTTGTGGGCGTTCGTACCGACGAGGCTGTCGCTGCCGTGGTACGCCCCCTTCGACAGCCGTACCTTGTCGGCGAGTTCGTGCAGCGCCGATTCCAGGGCCTTGGCCTCCGCCTCCCAGGCGGCGGCGTACGCGTTGAACGCCGCGGCGGCGTCCGGGCCGCCGAGCACGTCGTCCACGTAGCACATTCCCGGCTGGATCGCCTCGCGGATCTTGCCCGCGTCGTCGCCCGCGGCGTCCAGTTCCTTCGCCTGTCCGGACATCCCGGACCTGACCGTGTAGCCGTCCGAAGACGCGCCCATCAGGCTCCCCCGTTGCAATGATCACGACCGCGGGGGAGGCTAACACGCGACAGTCGGCGGAAAGTCCGGGGGCCACACGCCCCGCACCAAGCCGACACACCATCCCCGCCGCGACGCCGTACCGTCAGACCAGGAGAGCGACCCGTATGTCAGCCCCCGCAGACCGCAAGCACCGCGTGGTGACCGCCTTCCAACGGCACATCGCCAACCCGCTCAACCGGCGGCTGCCGTTCCAGACCCTCCTGGAGACGACGGGCCGCAGCTCCGGACTGCCGCGGCAGACCCCGGTGGGCGGCCGCAAGGTCGGCGACTCCTTCTGGCTGGTCTCCGAGTTCGGCTACAAGTCCCAGTACGTCCGCAACATCCAGGCCGACCCGAGGGTCCGCGTCCGCCTCGCCGGCCGCTGGCACCACGGCACCGCCCACCTCCTCCCCGACGACGACCCGGTGGCCCGCCTGCGCGCCCTGCCCAGCTTCAACAGCGCGGCGGTAAGGGCGTTCGGCACGGACTTGCTGACGGTCCGGGTGGACCTGGAGGGGTGACGGCCCGGGGGGAGTCGGTGAGGGAACGGCGGATGTTGTGTCGCCGGATGGCCCCGCTCACCCCGGCCACACGATCGCCTGCACCTCGCTGTACGCGTGCAGCGCGTAGGAGCCGACGTCGCGGCCCACCCCGCTCTGCTTGAACCCCCCGAACGGCGCCTCCATGTTGCGGCCGACGGTGTTCACCCCCACGCCCCCGGCCCGCAGCCGCCGGGCCACCCGGAACGCCCTGGCCACGTCACCGGACCAGACGTAGTCGATGAGCCCGTACGCGGAGTCGTTGGCGAGGGCGGCCCCCTCCTCCTCGTCGTCGAAGGGGATGACCACGACGACCGGCCCGAAGATCTCCTCCCGGGCCACCCGCATGTCGTTGGCGCAGTCGGCGAGGAGGGTGGGCGAGACATAGAAACCCCGTTCCAGCGACGGCCGTTCGCCGCCCGCGACCACCGACGCGCCCTCCTTCCGCCCGAGTTCGACGTACGACTCGACCCGCGCCCGGTGCTCCGCCGAGATCACCGGCCCGACGACCGTGTCCGCCTCCCGCGGATCCCCGACCTTCAAGCTCCTCGCATAACCGGCGAGTTGCTCGACGAGACGGCCGTAGACCCCGCGCTGGGCCAGCACCCGGGTCGGTGCCGTGCAGATCTGTCCGCTGTAGAAGGAGAAGGTCGTACCGATGCCGGCGACGGCGGAGCCCACGTCCGCGTCGTCGAACACGACCGCCGCGCCCTTCCCGCCCAGCTCCATGAGCTGGCGTTTCATGCCCCGCCCGCACACCTCGGCGATCCGCCGGCCGACGGCCGTGGACCCGGTGAAGCTCACCATGTCGACGTCGGGGGACGCGACGGCGGCCTCGCCCACGTCGGTGGAACGCCCGGAGACGACGTTCACCACCCCCGGCGGCGCCCCGGCCGCCTCCAGTGCCTCGGCCATCCGGTACACGGACAGCGGATCCTGCGGGGCCGGCTTCACCACCACCGTGTTGCCCATGGCCAGCGCCGGCGCGACCTTGCCGGCCGGGTTGGCCCACGGGTTGTTGTAGGAGGTGATGCAGGTGACGACGCCGACGGGCTGCCGTACCGCCAGCGCGCCCAGCACGGCGGCCCGGCCCATCGGCCCGGCCTCGTTGATCTGCGGCGCGATCGCCCACTCGGCGGGCTCCACGCGCGCGTACCGGCGGAACCGGGCGGCGGCCACCCCGACCTGCATCGCCCGCGCGGTCCCCGTGGTCGCGCCGGTCTCCGCGCGGGCCAGCTCGGTGTACGGCCCCATCCGCTCGCGGATCAGCTCGGCCGCCCGGCCCAGCACCGCCGCCCGCTCCTCCGGCCGGGTCCGCGACCACGCCCCGAACGCCTCCCGGGCCGCCGCGCAGGCCGCCCGCACCTGCTCCGGCGAGGCCTCCGGCGCCCAGCCGACGGTCTCCTCGGTGGCCGGGTCGGTCACCGGGTAGTGCCCGCCGTCCGGCTCCACCCACTCCCCGCCGACGAACAGCCGCTCCCCCGTCACCTGGTGCTCACCGTCCGCGTGTCGGTGCCGGACCGCAGCACCTTCCCCGGTACGGCCCCGCTCACCACGTCGTCCCGGATCGCCTCGACCCCGTTGACCCACACGGCCCGCACCCCGATCGCCCTGGAGTCCAGCCGCGGACTGTCACCCGGCAGGTCGTGCACCAGCCGGGCCTGGCCGGCGTCGATGCGCTCCGGGTCGAACAGGACGAGGTCCGCATGCCAGCCCTCCCGCACCTGTCCCCGCTCCCGCAGCCCGAACAGCCGCGCCGGGTCGTCGGTCAGCATCTTCACGGCCTGCTCAAGTCCGACCAGCTTCCGGCCGCGCAGACAGTCCCCGAGGAACCGGGTGGTGTACGGCGCCCCGCACATCCGGTCCAGATGCGCGCCCGCGTCGGAGCCGCCGAGCAGCACGTCCTCGTGCTGCCAGGTCTCGGCGCGCAGCGCCCAGGAGGCCGGGTCGTTGTCGGTGGGCATCGGCCACAGCACCGTACGCAGCTCGTCGCCCGCGCAGATCTCCACCAGGCAGGCGAACGGGTCCTGCCCCCGCTCCTCCGCGATGTCCCCTACGACCCGGCCCGTGAGCCCCCGGTTGGCCTCGCTGTAGGTGTCCCCGATGACGTACCGGCCGAAGTTCGCCAGCCGCCGGAAGACGCCCGCCTCCTTCGACCGGGCCCGCCGCAGCATCTCCGCCCGGACGGCGGGGTCCCGGAGCCTGGCGATCCGCTCCGGCACGGGCAGCCCGAGGACCGGACCCCAGCCCGGGATGAGGTTGAGGGCGCAGAAGGTGCCGAGCGACATGTTCATCGGGGTGAGGATCGGCATGGTGAGCGCCACCACCCGGCCGCCCGCCTTCCGGGCCCGCTCGCTCGCGCTGAGCTGCCGCGGCACCCGCTCCGGTACGGCCGCGTCGACGGTGAGCACGTTCCAGTTGAGCGGCCGGCCGGCGACCGCGCTCATCTCCACCAGCAGATCGATCTCGTCGTCGCTGAACTGATCCAGACAGCCGGCGACGATCGCCTCGATCTGCGTCCCCTCGTGCTCGCCGACGGCCCTCGACAGCGCCAGCAGTTCCGCCGGTCGCGCATGCCGGGACGCGACGGGCTGCCCGTCCCCGTCCGAGTGCGTACCGGACTGCGTGGTGGACAGCCCCCAGGCACCCGCGTCCATGGCCTCGTGCAGCAGCCGCAGCATCGCGCCCAGTTGCTGCTCGCTCGGCTGCCCCCCGACGGCCTGCGGCCCCATGACGTACCGCCGCAGCGCACAGTGCCCGACCATGAATCCGGCGTTGACGGCGATCCGCCCGTCGAGCGCGTCCAGGTACTCCCCGAAGGAATGCCAGCTCCAGGGAGCCCCCTCCTCCAGCGCCACCAGGGACATCCCCTCCACCCTGGACATCATCCGGCGCGTGTAGTCGGCGTCCTCGGGACGAGCGGGGTTGAGGGGTGCGAGGGTGAAGCCGCAGTTCCCGGCGGCGACGGTCGTCACCCCGTGGTTGAGGGAGGGCGTGGCGTACGGGTCCCAGAACAGCTGGGCGTCGTAGTGGGTGTGGGGGTCGACGAAGCCGGGGGTGAGGACGAGGCCGGAGGCCTCCTCGGTGGTCCGGGCGTCCTCGGTGACGGTGCCGACGACGGCGATCCGGCCGTTGCGGATGCCGACGTCGGCGAGGTACGAGGGCGCACCCGTGCCATCCACGACGGTGGCGCCCTTGATGAGATGGTCCAGCATGTCCCCGAACCCCCTCAGACGGCCTGACGGAACCTGGACGTCCGGTGCACGGGATCCGTGTCGATCTTCGGGATCACGTGCTCCCCGATCAGCCGGATCGTCTGCAGCGTCTCCTCCTTCGGCACGCCCACCGGCAACCCGAAGCTCAGCTGGTCGGCGCCCGCCTGCTCCCACCGCTTGCACTGCCGCAGCACCTCGTCGGGGTCACCGCAGATCAGCAGCTCCTCCTCCACCAGCAGCTCCACGAACTCCGGCGTGTACTCGGGCAGCGTCTCCGGCCACACGGGGAAGCCCTCGGGGCGCGGGAAGGTGTCGTGGTACCGGAAGACGAGGGAGGGCAGATAGTGCAGCCCGCCGCGCACAGCGATGTCGATCGCCTCGGCATGCGTCGGCGCGCAGATCGCCGTGGTCGTGACCATCACGTTGTCGTTGACGAAGTCCCCCACCGGCTCCGCGTTCACGACCGCCGTCTTGTACTGCTCCAGCACCCACTCCATGTCGGAGACCTTCTGGATGCTGAACCCGAGCACGCCGAGCCCCTTCTTCGCGGCCATGGCGTACGACGGCGGGGAGCCGGCCGCGTACCACATCGCCGGGTGCGACTTCCCGTACGGCTTCGGCAGGACCTTGCGCGGCGGCAGCTGCCAGTGCTTGCCCTGGAAGCCGGCGTACTCGTCCTGGAGCCACATCTTCGGGAACTCGGCGATGGTCTCCTCCCAGATCTCCTTGGTGTAGTTCATGTCGGTCACACCCGGTATGAACCCGAGGATCTCGTGGCTGCCGGCCCCCCGTCCGCTGCCGAACTCGAAGCGTCCCTCGCTGAGGTGGTCCAGCATGGCCACCTTCTCGGCGACCTTCACCGGATGGTTGACCTGGGCGAGGGGATTGAAGATCCCCGACCCCAGATGGATCCGCTCCGTCGCGTGCGCCAGATACCCCAGGAACACGTCGTTGGCGGACAGGTGCGAGTACTCCTCCAGGAAATGGTGCTCGGAGGCCCAGGCGTACTTGAAGCCGGACTTGTCCGCCTGGATGACGTACTCGGTCTCCTCCATCAGCGCCTTGTGCTCGGCCAGCGGGTCGGTCTCGGCGCGCTTGCCCACGTATCCCTGTACAAAGAGCCCGAATTCCACGGCGGTTCACCGTCCTCAGTCTGTTCTGACGAACCGTCAGATCTCCTGTCGGCCGACTGTCGCACCGGCCGCCGCGACCGTCAATAGCTGACGGTTCGTCAGATCACACTGACCCCCGCCAGCCACCCGCCGTCGATCACGAACGGCTGCCCGGTGATGTACGACGAGTCCGCCGAGGTGAGGAACAGCGCCAGCCGCGCCACCTCCTCCGGCTGCCCGACCCGCCCGAGCGGCACGAGCTTGCGGTAGAGCTCGTCCAGGGCCCGGCTCATCTCCTCCGGGTCGGCGTCCGGGTCCAGGCGCGCCGGGTTGGACATCGGGGTGTCGATGGCGCCCGGACAGATCGCGTTGGCCCGGATGCCACGGCCCGCCAGCTCCAGCGCGGCCACCCGGGTCAGCCCCAGCACGGCGTGCTTGGTGGCGGCGTACGTCCCCACGGCCGCCATGCCGGTCAGGGCCGTGTAGGAGGCGGTGTTGACGATGGTCCCGCCGTCGGCCATCTCGGGCGCCACCGCCTTCATGCCCAGGAAGCAGCCGACCTGGTTGACCTGCACGACCTGCATGAACTCGTCAAGCGGGGTGTCCACGAGCGCGTTGAAGCGCAGGATCCCCGCGTTGTTCACCAGCCCGTCGATGTGCCCGTACGCCGCCTTGGTGGCCGCCACGGCCGCCCGCCAGCCCTCCTCGGTGCCGACGTCGAGATGGACGTACAGCGCGCCTATCTCCTTGGCCAGGGCCTCCCCCTGGTCGTCCAGCACATCGGCGACGACCACCCGCGCCCCCTCCGCCCGGAAGAGCCGTGCCTCCTGCTCGCCCTGTCCGCGTGCCGCCCCGGTGATGACGACGACCCGCCCGTCCAGCTTGCCCATGGACTCCTCCTCAGTTCAGCCGGGGTGCGACCTCCGCCCCGAACAGCTCGATCTGCTCGATGAGTTCGGCCCGGCTCCGGCTGCGGAACCGCACCTGGACCTGGTTCACGCCCATCGCCCGGTACGCCCGCAGCGACTCGGCGATCTCCTCCGGCGGCCCGGTGAGCGTC
The DNA here is from genome assembly GCF_055581585.1 of Streptomyces sp. NPDC031426. Taxonomy (NCBI): domain Bacteria; kingdom Bacillati; phylum Actinomycetota; class Actinomycetes; order Kitasatosporales; family Streptomycetaceae; genus Streptomyces; species Streptomyces sp. NPDC031426. The sequence goes on along the minus strand of NZ_JBVIJE010000014.1, from coordinate 170,553 downwards.
CGCCGTCCGACCTCCCAGCCGGCCCGTCCGACGTACAGCGGCTCGGCGATCGCGCCGACGGTGAACGGCCCCTCGATGCCGGCTTCGGCCCGCAGGCGCCCGAGCCTCGCGATCTGCGCGGGCAGCCGGTCCCGCGGATCCCCCTGCGGCAGCCAGCCGTCACCCTTGAGCGCGGCCCGGCGTACGGCGGCGGGCGAGGATCCGCCGACCCAGAGGGGGACGTGCGGCTGGGCCGGCCGGGGCCGCTGGCCGAGCCCGGCGAAGTCGTAGATCTTCCCGTGGTGCTCGGGGAACTCCTCCGGCCCCAGGGCGGCGCGCAGCGCGTCGATCGTCTCGTCCAGCACGGCCCCCCGCCGCTCGAAGTCGGCCCCGAGCGCCTCGAACTCCTCCCGGACGTGCCCGGCCCCGACCCCGAGGACCAGCCGGCCGCCGGAGAGGTGGTCGAGGGTGGCGTACTGCTTGGCGCTGAGGAGAGGGTGCCGTAGCGCCACGACCGCCACATGGCTGAGCAGGCGCACCCGCTCGGTCGCGGCGGCGAGATGGGCGAGGGTGGCGACCGGGTCGTACCAGACCGTGCCCATGGCGGGGGCGAGCCGGCGCGGCACGCCCACGTGATCACAGGCGGCGAGGTACTCGAACCCGGCCCGGTCCACGGCCCGCGCGACGGCCACCAGGTCCTGCGGCCCGGCCCCGGCCTCCCAGCCTTCCGCGAACAGGGTGCTCTGCGCCTGCACGGGCAGCTGGATGCCGTACGCCAGGGCGCTCACCGCCACAGCCCTTCGGGGGTGAGCCCCAGCAGCTCGATGGCGTTGCCGCGCACGATCCGCTCGACCACGTCCGCCGGCAGATGCCCCATCTGGGCCTCGCCGACCTCGCGGGACTTGGGCCAGGTGGAGTCGGAGTGCGGGTAGTCGGTCTCGTAGAGGACGTTGCCGACCCCGATGGCGTCCAGGTTCCTGAGCCCGAAGGCGTCGTCGAAGAAGCAGCCGTAGACGTGCTCGGAGAACAGCTCGGACGGCGGCCGGGTGACCTTGCCGGCGACCCCGCCCCACCCGCGGTTCTCCTCCCACACCACATCGGCGCGCTCAAGGATGTACGGAATCCATCCGATCTGCCCTTCCGCATACATGACCCTGAGGTTCGGGAACCGCTCGAACTTGCCGCTCATCAGCCAGTCCACCATCGAGAAGCAGCAGTTGGCGAAGGTGATGGTGGAGCCGACGGCGGGCGGGGCGTCGGCGGAGGTGGAGGGCATACGGCTGCTGGAGCCGATGTGCATGGCGACGACCGTGCCGGTCTCGTCGCAGGCGGCGAGGAAGGGGTCCCAGTCGTCGGTGTGCACGGAGGGCAGCCCGAGATGCGGGGGTATCTCGGAGAAGGCGACGGCCCGGACGCCGCGCGCGGCGTTGCGCCGCACTTCCGCCGCCGCCAGCTCGGCGTCCCACAGGGGTATGAGGGTGAGCGGTATCAGGCGCCCGTGCGCCTGAGCCCCGCACCACTCCTCCACCATCCAGTCGTTGTAGGCGCGCACGCACAGCAGGGCGAGTTCCTTGTCGGCGGCCTCGGTGAAGGTCTGCCCGCAGAAGCGGGGGAAGGTGGGGAAGCAGACGGCGGACTGCACATGGTTGACGTCCATGTCGGCGAGCCGGGCGGCCACGTCGTACGACCCGGGCCGCATCTGCTCGTACGTGATGACTTCGAGTTTGACCTCGTCCCTGCTGTACCCCACGGCGGTGTCGAGCCGGGTGAGGGGCCGCCGCAGATCCTCATAGACCCACCAGTCGCCGAGAGGCCCTTCGGTACTGCCGGGTTCGCCCATGACGGGCTTGAAACGCCCGCCCAGGAAGGTCATCTCCTTCAGCGGGGCGCGCACGATCCGGGGCCCGACGTCCCGGTATTTCCCCGGCAGCCGGTCCTGCCAGACGCGGGCGGGCTCGACGGTGTGGTCGTCGACGGAGATGATCAGCGGGAACTGTGTGGTCTCCATGGCCCTCACGGTAGCGCCGATCTGACGGTCCGTCAGCTATTGCGCTTCGGTCGGGCGCTTGCAAAGAGGGTGTGAGGGGTTTGTGTGCTGCGATGCGCCGCCCTGTGATCGGCGTCTCCCACGGCTGACGCAACCGCCCGGAACAAGGCAAACTGACGGGGTTGTTCGTGATGCCGAGGGGGACGAACGCATGGACGGTGGGCCGCGAGTGCCTGAGCAGCGGCGTCCCGGCTCCGTGACCGTCACGGAGCCGGAGGCGCTGCGGTTCGGCGTGCTCGGTCCGGTGCGGGCCTGGCGCGGTGCGGAGCAGATCGGCACGGGCTCGCCCCAGCAGCGCGCCCTGCTGGCCGCCCTGCTGCTGCGCGAGGGCCGTACGGCGACGGCGGCGGAACTGATCGACGCGCTGTGGGGCCCCGAGCCCCCGTCGCAAGCCCTGGCGGCGGTGCGTACGTACGCCTCCCGCCTGCGCAAGATCCTGCCGCCCGGGGTGCTGGTCAGCGAGTCCGGCGGTTACGCGGTGCGGGTGCCGGCCGAGGGAGCCCTGGATCTGACCGTGGCCCAGGACCTGGCGGCGGAGGCGGAGAAGTCACGGGCCGCCGGCGACCTGTGCCGCGCTCGCGAGCTGCTGAACCAGGCCCTCGGCATGTGGGACGGCGAGGTCCTGGCCGGCGTCCCCGGCCCGTACGCCGAGACCCAGCGGGTCCGCCTGGAGGAATGGCGCCTGGGTCTGGTGGAGTCCCGCCTGGACATGGACCTGGAGCAGGGCTGCCACGCGGAGGCGGTCTCGGAGCTGACGGCGCTGACGGCCGCGTATCCCCTGCGTGAGCGGTTGCGCGAACTCCTGATGCTGGCCCTGTACCGCAGCGGCCGCCAGGCGGAGGCCCTGGCGGTCTACGCCGACACCCGCCGCCTGCTCGCCGAGGAACTGGGCGTGGACCCGCGCCCCGGCCTGCGCGAGCTCCAGCAGCGCATCCTGCAGGCGGACCCGGCCCTGGCGGAACCGTCGTCCCCCGCGGCGGAGCCGTCCGTGGTGGCCGTCCGCCCGGCCCAACTCCCCGCCTCGGTTCCGGACTTCACGGGCCGCGCGTCCTTCGTGGCCGAGCTGAGCGAGGTGCTGTCCTCGGCGTCGGAGTCGGTGGACGCCGGGGGCCGGGTGATGGCGGTGTCGGCGCTGGCGGGCATCGGCGGCGTGGGCAAGACGACCCTGGCGGTGCACGTGGCCCACCGGGCCCGCGCGGCCTTCCCCGACGGCCAGCTCTATGTGGACCTCCAGGGCGCGGGCCCCCGCCCGGCGGAACCGGAGACGGTCCTGGGCTCCTTCCTGCGCGCCCTGGGCACGGCGGACTCGGCGATCCCGGACAGCCTGGAGGAGCGCTCGGCCCTGTACCGCTCGGTCCTGGACGGCCGCCGGGTGCTGGTCCTGCTGGACAACGCCAAGGACGCGGCCCAGGTACGCCCGCTCCTGCCGGGTACGGAGGGCTGCGCGGCCCTGGTGACATCGCGAGTGAGGATGGTCGACCTGGCCGGGGCCCACCTGGTGGACCTGGACGTGATGTCCCCGGACGAGGCGCTGGCCCTGTTCACGAAGATCGTGGGCGAGGAACGGGTGGCGGCCGAGCGGGAGGCCGCGCTGGACGTGGTGGCGGCGTGCGGCTTCCTGCCGCTGGCGATCAGGATCGCGGCGTCCCGGCTGGCGGCGCGCCGCACCTGGACGGTCTCGGTCCTGGCGGCGAAACTCGCGGACGAACGCCGCCGCCTGGACGAACTGCAGGCCGGGGACCTGGCGGTGAAGGCGACCTTCGAGCTGGGGTACGGCCAGCTGGAGCCTGCCCAGGCCCGGGCGTTTCGGCTGCTGGGCCTGGCGGACGGCCCGGACATCTCGCTGGCGGCCGCGGCCGCGGTCCTGGACCTCCCTCTGGAGGAGACCGAGGACCTTCTCGAATCCCTGGTGGACACATCGCTGCTGGAGTCGGCGGCGCCCGGTCGCTACCGCTTCCACGACCTGGTCCGCCTCTACGCGCGTGCGTGCGCGGAGCGGGACGAGCAGCCGCCCAGCGAGCGGGAGACTGCGATGTCGCGGTTGCTGGACTTCTATCTGGCCACGGCGGCCCAGGTCTATGCGATGGAACGGCCGGGGGACCGGCTGGTGGATCATCTGGAGAAGACCGGTGTCCCAGGACTGGTCTTCACCGATCGCCGCGCCGCCCAGGACTGGCTCTACTCCGAGGCCGTACCGATTCTGGCCTGCGTACGGCAGTCGTCGGGCGGCGCGACGCTGCGGCGCGCCGTCGACCTGCTGTGGGCGGCGGTCGACCTCGCGGAGTCAGGAGCGAACTTCAAGGAGTACGAGGCGGCCGGCGCAGCCCTGCGCAGCGCCTCCCACGCTGCATCCGACACACGGGCCGAAGGCCGGGCCATCCTGGTACTGGCCAACGCACGGCACTGGTCGGGGCAGTTCACCCAGGCGTATGAGGAGGCGCAACTGGCCCTTGCCCTGTCGGAGGCCGCCAACGACCCGCTGCCATGCTGCTGGGCCGCGAACATCCTCGGGATCTTCGCCTATTACCAGAGCCGTTACGCCGAGGGTGAGGCATACCTGGAGCGTGCCATCTCGGACTTCCGTGACTGCGGCGACCTTTCCGGCGCGGCAGCGGCACTGTGCAACCTCTCGCGCCTGCACCTGCAGACCGACCGGGCCGACAGCGCGGTGCATCTCGCACGGCAGGGCACAGAGACGTACGAGCAGCTCGGGCACTCGCTGAAGGCGGCCAACGGCCACTACGCCCTCGGGCTGGCCCTCGGTAAGAGCGGGCAACTGGCCGACGCCAGTGCCCATCTGGGCCAGGCCCTGACCGTCTTCCGGGCCAGCAGGCAGCGCCTGTGGGAAGGGATGACCCTCTTCCGGCTCGCCGAGGTGGACCTACTCGCCCAACGACCGGCCCAGGCCGCAGCCAACGCCGAGATGGCCCTGACCCCGCTCAAGGAGATCGGCGGCGAGTGGCGGCGCGGCAACGTGCTGACCGTACTCGGGAAGGCGCTGAACGGGATCGGGCACACGGGCCGGGCCCAGGTCTGCTGGCGCGAGGCCCTGGAGATCTACGAACGGCTGAACTCCCCGGAGGCGGCGGAGGTCCAAGCGCTTCTGGCACCAGCCGCCGCTGCCTGATCTGGGCGCTGTCGCGGCGTTCATCGATCGTTTATCGCCCCGCGGCAGTCTCATCGATACCGGGCCGTCGTGTCGGGGGGCAGACGGACCAGCCGGTGAGACCGCCGTACTCGCGATCTAGAGTGGGCGGCTCCAGCGGCCCATCCGGCCACACTCGGGGGAGTGTCCGGATGGGCCCGCCACAGCTGCAACGCAATCAAGGGGAGCACCCGATGAGCGACATCATCAAGGACGAGCCGGTCGTCACGCCGGACAACACGCACATCACCGACGCCAAGGCCGGCACCGACGTCAAGCCGCTCAACACCCACATCACCGACGCCGAGGCCGGCACCGACGTCAAGCCGCTCAACACCCACATCACCGACGCCGAGGCCGGCACCGACGTCAAGCCGCTCAACACCCACATCACGGACGCCGAGGCGGTGGCCGCCGACGGCACGGTGACTCCGGACAACACCCACATCACGTCCGAGCCCGCCTGATCCAAGACCGACGGGGGACCGGCCGCGACGGCGCCGAGGGGGAGCCGTCGCGGCCGACGTGTGTCCGGGGCAGACACCTTGACCCGCTGCCGCGAACCGTCGCTCACTCCGCCCCCGCCAGCTCGCACCACACCGTCTTGCCCTCCACCCCCTGCTCCACGCTCCAGCGCAGCGCCACCGCATCCAGCAGGGCGAGGCCGCGTCCCGCCTCGTCATCGGGCGCGCTGGGCAGGGACACGGGGAGAGCCTCCTTGGCCGAATCCGTGACCTCGACGCGGACCCGGTTGCCGTCCGTCCGGGCCACCCGCACACGGACCGCGCTGCCCTCCCCCACATGCCGGATCACGTTCGTGACGAGTTCGGTGACACAGAGTTGGACGTCGGCGCAAGGCACGTCCAGGTAGCGGCGGACGGTACGGCGGAGGCCCTGGAGCGCCTGCGGTACGGCGGGCAGCTCCACGTCCAGCGGCGGCCGGCTCGGTGCCGTACCGGTGTCCCGCAGCACCGCCACCAGCCTGCGCGCCGTGGCGGCGTTGCAGTTGCCGAGTGCGACCAGGCCGGCCGGGGGACGGTACGTGCCCGCGAAGCTCGGCAGGTCCACCCGGAGGGACGGCAGGGTGATGTCGTGGGCGGAGAGGGCGTCGCGCAGGTCGTCCACGCAGAGGGTGGTGTCGAAGACGGAGTCGGCGCGGTGGGTGGAGGGGGGATTCGAGGACGACACGGTTGCGTACGCCTTCCTGTGCTCTCTGTGACGAATCAGTCACACGGTGGCGCCAACGTCGGTAGCTTTTGAAGAGGTTTCGGCTACGCAGCGCAACTGGCAAACGGCGGTGATGAGTTGTGCCCCCACGCAAGGACCCCGACGCATCCGCGAACGTCCCCTCCTTCTACGGGGCCGAGTTGCGCTATCGACGGGAACTGGCGGGACTCACCCTGGAGCAGTTGGCCGAGGGGAGCTTTCGGGGCGTTCCCTTTCTCAGCCAGATCGAGCGCGGCGAACGGCGCATGCCGATGGATCTGGCCCGGCACGTCGACAGGGTGCTGAAGACGGACGGCTTTTTCGAGCGCCGTTGTGAAGACGCCCGCCGGGCACGGCAGTCGGGGCATGCGGAGTACTTCGCGGATGTGGCGGAGATGGAGCGCCATGCGGAGACGATCGAGGACTGGGCGCCGATGCTTGTGCCGGGGCTGCTGCAGACGCAGGCCTACGCAGAGGCCGTCGTACATACGTCGCTGCCCTGGCTGCCGCCCGAGACGGTCGACAAGCAGGTTCAGGCTCGGCTGAAGCGGGCGGAGATCTGGAAGCGCGAGGAGCGGCCGTCGTTCTGGGCTGTCCTGCATGAGTCCCTCATCCGCAAGCCGCTCCTGCCGTCGGGGGAGATGGCGGTGCAGCTGGAGCACATCGCTCATGTGATCCGCTTCACTCAGGGCGTTCTGCAGATCCTCCCGGAAACGGCGCACGCCCACCCGTTCATGATGGGCATGATGCGGGTCATGACCTTCCCGGACGCGCCACCGGTCGCCTACACCGAGGGCCTCCACAATGGCCAACTCATCGACTATCCGGCGCTCGTGAAGGACTACCGCAGGTCGTACGATCTGCTCAGGGCCGCGGCGCTACCGCCAGAGGCGTCCCTGGCCATGGTCGAACAAACGGCAGAGGACTTCCGAGATGGCAAGCACCGGGATTGACCTGAGCACCGCCGTGTGGCGCAAGAGCAGCTACAGCAATGGCAGTGGTGGCGAGTGCGTCGAAGTCTCCGACACCCGCCCCGGCGTGATCCCCGTCCGCGACTCGAAGAAGGCCCAGGACGGGCCCGTACTCCTCGTCCCGCCCCTCGCCTGGTCCGCCTTTCTCGACTCGCTGAAGGGCTGACCCCGCCCCGGTTATCCACAGACTGAGCGGCAAGTCGCGGATTCTGCGATCTTGCCGGGGTGGAGCGGACGGAGTTGAGGGCGCTGGCGAACCGGGGCGTCCTGCTCACCTCACGTGCCGTGGAGGCCGGCTGGCCCCGGCGCAGTCTCACGCGTGCGCTGCGGGCAGAGGGCTGGACCCGGCTGCGGCAGGGCGCCTGGGCCGAGCCAGGGCGGGACCCGGACCTCCTCACTCACCTCCGGGCCGTGCTGCTCCGCGAACCCCGGTTGATCGTGAGCCACGGTTCAGCGGCTGCCCTCTGGCGGGTCGAGATGCTCGGGGACGGCCACAGGAGGCCGCTGGAGTTCATCGACCCGCAGCTCACCGTCCGCGGTGTGAGCGAGGGCGTGCGCGTCCACCGGATGCCGCTCAGCACGAGGGACGTGGTGGAACGGCAGGGGTTACGGCTCACCAACCCCACCCGCACGCTCGCCGACCTGCTCAGGCGCGGCCCGAGGGACGAGGCGATCGTCGCCGTGGACTCGGCGCTGACGTACCGCAGAGTCGGGCGGGTCCGTCGCGCACCGCTCACGAAGCCGGACGAGATCGCCGCAGCACTTGAGACGACGCTGAAGGGGTCGGCCCGGGCCCGGAACTGGCTGCGTCTGACCGACCCGCTCGCCGGTTCCCCCGCCGAGACGGTTGCCCGACTGCGCATGTACGACGCCGACCTGCATCCTGAGAGCCAGGCCGAGCTACGCACCCCGGACGGCAGTCGCCGCGTCGTCGACTTCCTGTTCAGGGCGGCAGGGCTGGCGGTGGAGATCGAGGGATACGCCTACCACGGAACCCGTGACGCCCATCGAAGGGACGTTGCCCGCTTCAACCAGATCTTGAGGTGTCCGGAGATCCGCAGCCTCCTCCGCTTCAGCGCCGAGGACGTTTTCCACCGCCCTGAGTACATGGTCGAGGAGATCAGGGCCACCCTGGCTGCCCTGGCCGGCGTTTCCCAGTAACCGTGGGGCCGCCCGCTTCTTCGGCCAGTGTCGTGCTTCCGCGAGGTGAGTCAAGGGCGCTGCGTTCCGCTGCGCTCCACTCCGCGTCGGCTTCGCCGATGGCCCTCCGGGCCACCCTTGACACACCTCGCTCCAGCACGGGGAAGAAGCGAGCGAGCGGCCCGGAAAGACGGGCGACCTGGCGGGGTTTGCGCTGTGGGTCGGCTGCTTTCTGGGCCGGGGTTGACGGGCGCGCCCGCGCCTCGCCTGCACGCCGGGTGGGATCGGCGACTTGCGGTGAGTGGGTGGGGCGCGCCAGGGGGGGTGGGGGCCCGCCGGGTCGGGTTGGCGGCTTGCGGGAGAAGAGGGGCGGCGCGCCAGCCCGGTGGCGGCACGCCGGGTCGGGTTGGCGGCTTACGGGAGAAGAGGGGCGGCGCGCCAGCCCGGTGGCGGCCCGCCGGGTCGGGTTGGCGGCTAACAGCAAGTTGAGGGGATCGCAGCCCGCGAGGGTCGGCCCAGCGGCACGGGAACCGGGCATCTGAGGGCCCCGAAGGTGGGGACGGCGGGGAATGGCATCTTTGGGCACTGTCGTCCTCAGTGGACGGCGGGTCAGCTCCTCCAGGCGGGCTCACCGGCTGGCCCAAGTCTGCCGATTGCTCGGCTCCCCGTGGCCCCTGGGGCTGGTGTGGCATAAGGGGCGCCCCTGAGGCCGCCTGCCGCCCAAGTTGGCCTCCAGAGCGCCCAGTTGCCCCGCCTAGCGCCGACCTGCCGCCCGCACGCCGGACCGACCACCTCGCGCGCCGCCCACCCACAACCGAGAGGCGCCAACCCCGCCTGGCGCCCCGACCACCCCTCGCGCCCCCGACCACCCAGCGCGAGCCGCCAACCCCACCCGGCGTCCATGCGAGGCGCGACCGCGCCCCCTCCGCCAAGGCCGCGAACGCAGCCGACCCAAGGGCCCAACAAGGTTCAGCCGGCCACTCCCCCGGCCGCTCGCTCGCTTCTCCCCCGTGCTGGAGCGAGGTGGGTCAAGGGTGGCCCGGAGGGCCATCGCCGAAGGCGACGCGCAGCGCCCCTGACGCACCTCGCGGAAGCACGACACTGACCAAGAAGCGGGCGGCCCCACGGTCACTTCACGGCGCCGGAAGTGCAACTCACCCCCGCCCCCGCAAAATCCCCTTCACCACCTTCCCGCTCGCGTTCCGTGGGAGTTCCGGCACGAACTCGACCGCCCTCGGCACCTTGTAGTTGGCCATCTCGCGGCGGGACCACGCGATCAGGTCGTCCGAGGTCAGCGTCGAATCCGGCCTGCGCACCACGAACGCCTTGGCGACCTCGCCCAGCCGTGCGTCCGGTACGCCGATCACGGCCGCCTCGCGCACATCCGGGTGGAGGGCGAGCAACTGCTCTATCTCCGCCGGGTACGCGTTGAAGCCGCCCACGATGAACATGTCCTTGATGCGGTCCGTGATGCGCAGGTTGCCCGCCTCGTCCAGGACGCCCACGTCGCCTGTCCTCAGCCAGCCGTCGGGGGAGATGGCCTCGGCCGTCGCCGCCGGGTCGTCGTAGTAGCCGCGCATGACGTTGAAGCCGCGGACCAGGATCTCGCCCGCCTCGCCGGGCCGTACCGGCGTGCCCTTCGCGTCCACCAGCCGTATCCGCGTCCCCGGGATCGCCCGGCCGGAGGTCGACGCGATCACCGACGGCTCGTCGCCGCGCCGGCACATCGTGACGATGCCGCTCGCCTCCGAGAGTCCGTACGCCGTGAGGACCGTGTCCACGCCCAGTTCGGCGCGCAGGCGTTCCACCAGACGGAGTGGCACGACCGCCGCTCCCGTCACCACCAGACGCAGCGCCGAGAGGTCGTGGGCGTCCCTGGACGGGTGGTCCAGCAATGACTGCAGGAGGGTGGGCGGGCCGGGCAGCACCGAGATGCGCTCCGCCGCCATGTTCACCAATGCCGTCTCCACGCTGAACACCGGCTGCGGGATCATCGTCGCCCCGCGCATCAGGCAGGCGATCACCCCGGCCTTGTAGCCGAAGGTGTGGAAGAAGGGGTTGATGATCAAGTAGCGGTCGCCCGACCGCAGTCCTGCCAGGTCCGACCAGATCTCGTACGCCCGGAGGGTCTGGGTGTGCGTGATGACCGCGCCCTTGGGGCGGCCCGTCGTACCCGAGGTGTAGACGATGTCCGACGGCGCCGCACCCGCCAACTCGCCCAGCCGCAACCTGACTTCGGCCGAACCCACCCCCTCCCCTCCCGCCAGGAAGTCCTTCCACGTGCGGAAGTCCGGTGGCGCGTCCTCCGACAGGACCACCACCTCCTCCAGCTCCGGCAGGCCCGGTAGCGGGCCACGGCCGTGCGGCACCCCCTCCCCCGCCGCCCGCCGCAGGCTCGCCACGTACGACGCGCCCAGGAAGGTGCCCGTCACGAAGAGCAGCCGCGCTCCGCTGCGGCGCAGTACGTCCGCCGCCTCCGTTCCCTTGAAGCGGGTGTTGAGCGGGACGAGGACCGCGCCCGCCGTCACCGCGCCGAGGGCCGACACGATCCAGTCCAGGGAGTTGGGGGCCCAGACCGCGACCCGGTCGCCCACCCGCACCCCGCTCGCCAGGCAGGCCGCAGCCGCGCGCTCGACGCGGGCGCCCAGTTCGGCGTACGTGATCCTGGTACGACCCTCGACCACCGCCTCCGTGTCCGCGTACCGCTCGGCCGACCACCGGACCAGACCGGGGATGGTGTCGATGGTGTCCCAGTCGCTCATCACAGGCCCCCTGCACCGCATAGCTGACTGCCCGTCAGATTAGCTGTAATCTGACGCCCTGTCAGGACGTAGGGTTGAGGGGGACGCCATGGCAGTAACCGGGCTCAAGGACGCCACCGCCATCGTCGGGATCGGGCAGACCGCGTTCGCCAAGCGCCTTCCGGAGGACGAGAAGACGCTCGCCTGCCGGGCCGTGCTCGCCGCGCTCGACGACGCGGGGATCGCGCCCGGTGAGGTCGACGGGCTCGCCTCCTACACCATGGAGGAGACCGACGAGGTGGAGCTCGCCAAGGCCGTCGGGTTCGGGGATCTCACCTTCTTCAGCAAAGCCCCGTACGGCGGCGGTGGTTCCTGCGCCACCGTCGCGCATCTAGCCGCCGCCATCGCCTCCGGGCAGGCCACCGTCGGGGTCGCCTGGCGGTCGCGGAAGCGGGGCAGCGGGGCCCGGCCATGGGCCAATACGGCCGTCCAACTGCCCACTCCCGCCCAGTGGACCCGGCCCTTCGGGCTCCTGCGCCCCGTCGACGAGATCGCCATGCTCGCCCGCCGCTACATGCACGAGTACGGCGCCACCCGCGACCACCTCTTCAACGTCGCCCTCGCCTGCCGGAACCGGGCCAACCAGAACCCGGCCGCCATGATGTACGAACGGCCGCTCACCCGCGAGATGTACATGACCTCGCGCTGGATCAGCGAGCCGCTCTGCCTCTTCGACAACTGCCTGGAGACGGACGGGGCCCTCGCCTGTGTCCTCGTGTCCGAAGAGCGCGCCCGGGACTGCCGTGCCAAGCCCGTGTACGTCCACTCCGCCGCCCAGGGACTGCCCGCCCAGCACCACGGCATGGTCAACTACTGGAACGACGACCCCCTCACCGGGCCCGCCTGGACCGCCGCCCGGCATCTGTGGAAGCACGCCGACTTCACGCCGGACGACGTCGACGTGGCGCAGATCTACGACGCCTTCAGCGTCCTCATACCGCTCTCGCTGGAGGGCTACGGCTTCTGCGGAAGAGGAGACGGGGGCGCCTTCACCGAGGGAGGAGCCCTGGAGATCGGGGGGCGGCTGCCCCTCAACACCAGCGGGGGCGGGCTCTCCGAGGCCTACGTCCATGGCTTCAACCTCATCAACGAAGGGGTGAGGCAACTGCGCGGGACCAGCACCGCCCAGGTGCCCGGCGCCGCCACCTGTCTGGTCACGGCCGGCGAAGGCGTACCCACCTCCGCCCTGCTGCTGCGGAACTGAGGCACTGCGGACACTGAGGAGCCGATCATGCTGACCCCCGTCACCGACACCGACGGCGCCCCCTTCTGGCAATACGCCGCCCGGGGTGAACTGCGCGTCCAGGCCTGCGGCGACTGCCATGAACCCCGCTTCCCGCCCCGGCCCTGCTGCCCGCACTGCCAGTCCTTCGCGAGCGAGTGGCGGCTCACCAGCGGACGTGGACGGATCTGGTCGTACGTCGTGCCGCATCCGCCCCTCCTCCCCGATTACGCCGAACAGGCGCCGTACAACGTCGTCGTGGTGGAGCTGGCGGACTGCCCCCGGATCCGGCTGGTCGGCAACGTGGTGCGCCACGCCGGCGCACCCCTCGGCTCGCTCGATCCGCAGCGCATCCGGATCGGCGCCCGGGTGCACGTCGTCTTCGGCGACGGCGGGCTGCCGCAGTGGGTGCTCGCGTGAGCGCCGTACGGGTCGACGCCGACAAGGACAGCGGGGTCGCCGTCGTCACCCTGGACCGGCCGCACCGGCTCAACGCCATCGACCTGGACATGGCTCGCGAACTCGGCACGGTCTGGCGGGCGTTGCGGTTCGACGACTCCGTGCGGGCCGTCGTGCTCACCGGGGGCGGGGAGCGGGCGTTCTGTACCGGGATAGACCGGGACGTCGTCGTGCCGCAGCCCTCGTCGCCGTACATGCAGGACGATCCGCTGCTGACCGTCGGGCCGAAGGCCAGCGGCCTGTGGAAGCCGGTGGTGGCCGCCGTGCGGGGGATGGCCTGCGGGGGTGCCTTCTATCTGCTGGGCGAGTGCGAGTTCGTCGTCGCCGATCCGACGGCCGTCTTCTTCGATCCGCACACCTCGTACGGCATGGTCAGCGCCTACGAGTCGATGCTGATGGCGGCGCGGATGCCGTACGGGGAGGTGGCCCGGATGATGCTCATGGGGACCGCCGAGCGGATCTCCGCGCGACGGGCCCGGGAGATCGGGCTGGTCTCCGAAGTGACGGAGGAGGGTGGTGCGTTGGCGGCCGCCGTGCGGTGTGCCTCCGTCATCGCCGGGTATCCGGCGGAGGGGGTGCAGGGGACCGTGCGGGCGCTGTGGGCGGCGCGGGAGGCCGCCCTGGCCCAGGCGTTCGCGCAGGCCCCGCCGCTCGTCGCCCTGGGCAATCTGCCCGTCGAACGGCAGGCGGAGCTGTTCCGCAACAGGGGCCGCACCGCGCCGCGGACACGGTGAGTGACCGCATGGCGGGGAACGCGCACCCGGGGTAGCGTCAGCCCTGGGACGGCCGCCGTCCGGAGCCCTTCCGTGACACACCGGTACGACGGCCGTCGCACACCTCGTCAGGCCCTCCCCGGTGCGCGCCTCACGAGGTCCGAGCCGTCCCCGTCCCCTTCTCCGCGTCCAGGGCGTACACGCACCGGTCCTTGCTGCACGCGTACACCACTCCGTCCTTGACCACCGGGGAACCGGTGATCTCGCCGCCGGTCGCCAGCTTCCAGCGCAGGCGGCCGTCGTCGGACTTCAGGGTGTAGAGCAGGTGGTCCGTGGAGCCGAAGTGGATACGGCCCTCCGCCACCGCGGGGGCGCCCACGACGTCGCCGCCCGCCTGGAAGCGCCACTTGGGCGTGCCCGTGACCGCGTCCAGGGTGTACAGGCCCTTGCCGCTGCCGACGTGTACGTGCCCGGCGGCGACCAGGACCGGCTCGATCGACGAACGTGCCTCCGTCGCGATGCGCCAGCGGTCGCGGCCGTCGGTGGCGTCGAGGGCGTAGACGGTGCCCAGGTAGTCCGCGAGGTAGATGCCACCGCCCGTCACCGCCGGGCCGGGGGCGAAGGCCGGCGGGCTGAGGAAGACCGCGGGGGCCTCGAAGTGCCAGCGGACCATGCCGCTCGCCGCCTCGACGGCGAGGACACGGGTGCCGGCGGAGACGTACACGTAACCGTCGGGGGCGGGGGTCAGGCGGACCGGCACGCCGCCGCAGGAGGCCGCGTCGCCGACCGGGTACGACCAGCGCTCCTCGCCGGTGCGGGCCTCCAGGGCGCGCAGCCGGGCGTCCTGCCAGACGTAGACCGTGCCGTCGTGGACGAGGGGACCGGCTTCCGGGGACTCGAAGTCGGTCTGGCAGCCGGCGATCTCCCACAGCTTCTGGCCGTTGGACGCCTCCCAGGCCTGGACGCCGCCGCCGCGGGTGCCGGTGACGACCGTGCCGTGGTCGGCCTTGAGGGAGTACACCCAGGCGTCCGTGGACAGCCGCCACAGGTCGGTGCCCTCGCGGGCGTCCAGGGCGAACAGGGTCGGTCCGTCGGAGGCGTGGATACGGCCGTCCGCCACGGACATCGACCAGGCGACGTCCCGGGTCTTGAAGCGGCGCCGGCCGGTGGCCACGTCCAGGGCGTGCACCTCGAAGGAGGTGACGTAGACCATGTCGCCGTCGACGGCAGGGGTGCCCCAGACCTCGTTGGACATGCGGAACCGCCAGGGCCGCCAGCCGCTCGCGGTCTCCGGGGGCTGGGGCGGGACGTTCGGGTCGGGGCCGGTGACGCCGGGACGGGGACGGGACCAGCTGGCGACCAGGCCGGCCTCCGGCGGGGGTGCCTTGACGGCGGCGGCGCGGGCGTCGGCGACGCGCGGACCGGGGCCGATGGGCACCTGGGCGCCGGCGAGGCGGACCGGGCCGGTGTCGGGCGCGGCGGAGGGGGCGCCGACGGGCACGGGGGCCGGGGGGTCGTACGGGGGCGGCGGGGGTACGGCCGCGCGGCCGCCGCTCCTGGGCCCGCCGGTGGTGACCGGGGCGGGCTTGACGGCGGGGCGGCCGCCGCGGCGGGCCTCGATGAGGGCGACGGCCTTCTCGGGCAGCCAGGCGGAGGCGGTGCCGCTGTCGTCGGAGCCGGAGCCGAAGAGATGGGGCGCGAGCTGGGCCTGGAGGTCGGCCGGGGTGGGCCGGGCGGTGGCCTCCATCTGCATGCAGACCTCGATGAGCGGGCGCAGCTCGTCGGGCAGGCCGGTGAGGTCCGGGCCCTCGCGCAGCAGCATGAAGACGGTCTCGACCGGGTTGGCGCCGTGGAAGGGCGGGTGGCCGGTGGCCGCGAAGACCAGCATGGAGCCGAGCGAGAAGACGTCGCTGGCGCCGGTGACGCTGCGGGAGTCCTTGGCCTGCTCGGGGGACATGTAGGCGGGGGTGCCGACGGCGACGTTCGTCATGGTCAGCCGGGTGTTGGAGACACCGGAGGCGATGCCGAAGTCGATCACCCGGGGGCCGTCCTCGACCACGAGCACGTTGGACGGCTTGAGGTCGCGGTGGACCAGCCCCGCGCCATGGATGGACTGGAGGGCCTCCGCCACTCCCGCGGCGAGCCAGCGCACGGCCTGGGCCGGGAGCGGCCCGCAGTCGTTCACTATCTCCTCGAGCGAGGGCGCCGGGACGTACGCCGTCGCCAGCCAGGGCACGGCGGCGCGCGGGTCGGCGTCGACCACGGCCGCCGTGTAGAAGCCGGAGACCGCGCGGGCCGCCTCCACCTCGCGGGTGAAGCGCACCCGGAAGAGCTGGTCCTCGGCCAGCTCGGTGCGCACCGTCTTGATCGCCACGCGCCGGCCGGACGCCGAGCGCGCGAGATAGACCAGCCCCATGCCGCCGGCGCCCAGCCGGCCCAGCACCTCGAACGGCCCGATCCGCCGCGGATCGTGCTGCGTCAGCTGATCCACCACTTGCCTGCCACCTCCCCGTACGAGCCGCGCCACCCACATATGTACGCGACCGAAGTGCAGCGTCTCACCACCGCACCGCCAAGGCGGCACGCACCCCAGATTCTTCCTGGCCGGGCGGCTGGTTGCGAACCCGGGGATATTCGGGGTGTCTCAGTACCTACCCTGCCGAAACGGACGGATCAGCGCTGCAACAGTGCGAACGACGCCCCCTGATTGTCGGTGACGACGGCCACTCGTCCGTACGACGTCTCGAAGGGTGGCGCCTGCACCCGGCCGCCGAGCCGCTGCACGGCCCCGAGGGCGTCGTCCAGCCCGGTGACGCGGAAGTGGGTCAGGAAGTGGGGGGGCATTTCGGCCGGGAAGACGTCGGTGACCTCGGCACGGCCGAAGTCGGGCCGGGCGTGGGCGCCGAACAGGGCGTCGTGGAAGAGGCCGCCGTAGAAGGCGTTGGCGGCGGCGGTGTCCCGGGTGTACAGCTGGGCCCAGACGAAGGTGCCGGGCTCGTGCCGCCGTCCGAAGCCCCGGTGCCGGCCCGGCTGCCACAGCCCGAACACCGCCCCCTCGGTATCGGTGGCGAGCGCGGCGACCCCGAGGTCGCCCACCGGGAACGGGGCCATGACCACCTGCCCGCCGGCCGCGGTGATCCGCCGGCCGAGGGCCTCGGCGTCCGGGGTGGCGAAGGACACCGTCCAGACGGTGGGCATACGGCCGTCGATCTTGGGGGCGAGCGAGGCGACGAGCTGCCCCTCCAGCCGCGCCCACACCGAGGAGCCGTAGGCGTCCTCGAAGGTCCACCCGAAGAGCTCACCGTAGAACCGCTTGCCCGCCTCGACGTCGGCGAGCTGGGCGTCCACCCAGCAGGGCACACCTTCCCCGTAGGCCTCTTCCGCCTCTACCACTTCTGCCTCTATCACCTCTTCCGCCTCTTCCGCCTCTTCCGCCCCTTCGTGCCCGGATGCCCAGTTTTCGGCCATGCCGTCAAAGTAACCGGGCCGCACGCACCGCGCAGACCAGGCACACCACCCTCAGAGCACCCGTGCACCCCATTTGCAGTCGGCCGAATCGCGCTCCGATCACCCCTCGGTAAGCTGACGGCATGACAGGACAAGTGCGTACCGTCGACGGCCGCGTGGCCGGCCGGCGTGGGCAGGCGACCCGGCAGAAGCTGCTCGACTGCCTCAGCGAGATGCTCAGCTCCTCCCCCTACCGGGACGTCAAGGTCATCGATGTCGCCCGGAAGGCGGGAACTTCACCCGCGACCTTCTACCAGTACTTCCCCGACGTCGAAGGCGCCGTCCTGGAGATCGCCGATCAAATGGCGGCCGAGGGCGCGGAATTGACCGAACTACTCCAGGGGCGGTCCTGGGCCGGCAAGTCGGGCTGGCAGACCGCACAGGAACTCGTGGACGGGTTCCTGGAATTCTGGCGCAAGAACGACGCGATCCTGCGGGTCGTCGACCTCGGCGCGGCCGAGGGGGACAAACGGTTCTACAAGATCCGCATGAAGATCCTGAACTCGGTGAACAACTCCCTCGCGGAGTCCATCACCGAGTTGCAGTCCAAGGGCAGGGTCGACAAGGACGTGAATCCGGCGGCGGTGGCCGGCTCCCTGGTCGCGATGCTCGCGGCGGTGGCGGCACACCAGAAGGGCTTCTCGACCTGGGGTGTGAAGCAGGCCGAACTCAAGCCGAACCTGGCGCTGTTGGTGCACCTGGGTGTGACCGGGAAGAAGCCGAGCAAGTAACACGCGGCCCCTGTAACCCCTTTTTTTCCTTAACCTCCAAGTCCTGTCTGTCAGGCGGCGGTTCGCTCGCGTTCTCGCGCGCGGTGAGCCACCGCCTGCACTGCTATGCGGGCAGTGGACGGTCCCGTACGACGTGCTTCATCACCAGCGTCGAGGTGAGCCGCTGCACCCCCGGCAGGGTCGCCAGCCGCTCGTCGTACAGCCGCTGGAAGGCCGCGAGGTCGGCGGTCGCCACCCGGAGCAGATAGTCGGGCTCGCCGAACAGCCGCTGGGCGTCGAGCACGTGCTCCAGCTCGCCGACCGCCCGCTCGAACTCGGCGACCGTGTCCCGGTCCTCCTGGCGCATCGACACGAAGACCAGCGCCTCGAAGGTCAGCCCGAGCGCCGCCGCGTCCACCACCGCCCGGTAGCCCTGGATGGCACCGGAGCGCTCCAGCTCACGCAGCCGGCGGTGGCAGGGCGAGACGCTGAGGCGCACCCGGGCGGCCAGCTCGGTCACGGTCAGCCGCCCGTCCTGCTGCAGCTCGGCAAGGATTTTTCGGTCCACGTCGTCCATGGGGCAGATCTTGCCTCATAACCCGCAGTTGCGGGCAAATTTCGGAAACACTTTCGGGCCATTCACGCCTAATGTCCCCACCATGGACTCGGGACTGCTCTTCTCCTTCCTCGCCGTGGACCTGCTGCTGGTGTGCGTGCCGGGCGCCGACTGGGCGTATGTGATCGCGACCGCGCTGCGCCGTGGCTCGGCGCCGCGCGCGGTGGCCGGCCTGGTCTGCGGCTATGCCCTGCACACGGTTCTGGCGACGGCGGGCCTCGCGGTCCTGGTGGCGGGCTCGCCGAGGCTGCTGACCGCCCTGACGATGGCGGGCGCGGGTTACCTGCTGTGGCTCGGCTGGAGTGTGCTGCGCCGCCCGGCGGTGCCGGGGGCCGCGGAGGAGGCCTCCCCCGACGGGCGGCTCTTCCTCCGCGGCGCCACGATCAGCGGCCTCAACCCCAAGGGTCTGCTGCTCTACCTCTCCGTCCTCCCCCAGTTCCTCACCCTGCGCGGCGCCCACCTGCCCGTCCCCGTCCAGACGGCAACCCTCGGTCTGCTCCACATGGCCTGCTGCGCGGCCGTCTACCTCGGCGTCGGCGCGTTGTCGCGTGCGCTGCTCTCCGCCAGGCCGACCGCGGCTCGGGCGGTGACGCGGACTTCGGGGGCGGCGATGCTGGGCATCGGCGCGGTTCTCCTGGCGGAGCGCCTGGCCACGTTGTAAGTTCGGCCGTCTTTCGGCTGGGGGTCCGTCGTGGTTGCTCGCGCCCACGCGCCGGTAGCCGCATATCAGACGCAGCCCCGCGCCCCTTCAGGGCGCTTGAGTGAGCCGGAACAGACGGATTTGCCTCGTCACCCGGGCCTGGTAGGTGGCGTACGGCGGCCAGAACGCCAGCAGCGCCTGCCAGGCCTCCGCCCGCTCCTCCCCCGCGAGCAGCCGGGCGGTGACGGGAATGTCCTGCCCCTTCCAGCTGATCGACGCCTCCGGGTGGGCGAGCAGATTGTGGCTCCAGGCTGGATGCCCGGGCCGCCCGAAGTTGGAGCCGACCAGCAGCCAGCTCTTGCCGTCGTCCTGCGGCATGCAGGCCAGCGGGGTGCGGCGGAGCTGTCCGCTGCGGGCGCCGGTGGAGGTGAGGATCAGTCCCGGCAGCATCTGGGTGCTGAGCAGGTACCGCCCCCCGGTGAGCCGGTGGACCGCCCGGTCGAGGGCCGGGATCACATGGGGCGCGACCTTCGCGAACCAGCGCGTCGAGGACACCCTCTGCACCATCCGGACGCCGATCACACCGTCACCTCGCCGCCCGCGAAGAGACCGGCGACCTCGGCGGCCCGGTCCCGCAGCCGGTGCACCGGCCCGAACAGCAGCTCGTCCCCGGCGGCCCGCTTGAAGTACAGCTGGGCGTCGTGCTCCCAGGTGAACCCGATCCCCCCGTGCAGTTGGATTCCCTCACCGGCGGCCCCCCGGAGCGCCTCCAGGGCGTGCGCGAGCGCGAGCCCCCCGGATCGCTCCGTCTGAGCGCCGGACCCGCAAGCCGCCGACGGCGAGGACTGCGCCGAAGGCGAAGCCGAGGCGATGGCGCCGGCGCCCCACGCGGAGCAGTACGCGGCCGACCGAGCCGCCTGCACCCCCACATACACATCGGCCAGCCGATGCTTCACCGCCTGGAAGGACCCCACGGGCCGCCCGAACTGCTCGCGCTGCCCGACGTACGCCACGGTCCGCTCCAGCACCCGTTCCGCCGCCCCGACGGCCTCACAGGCGAGCACGGCGGCGACCCGGTCCCCCAGGGCGGCGAACGCGGGCAACACGTCCACCTCCTCCTCGCCGAGCAAGTCGGCGCGCACATCGCGCAGTTGGACGCGCCCCTGCGGCCGGGTCGCGTCGAGCGCGGTCTGCCGGGCGCGTACGACACCGGACGCGTCCCCGGCCACCAGGAACAGCAGGGTCCGCGACCGCGCGAAGCCCCCGGTGTGCGCGGCGACGAGCAGCAGCCCCGCACTGTGCCCGTCCAGCACCTGGTCGACCTGCCCGTACAGCCGCCAGTCACCGTCGGCCCGCCGCGCCTGGACACCGCCGGCCCGGCCGCCACCGGCGGCGAAGGTGCCGTTGTCGCAGGTCAGCGCGAGGGCCGTGGTCAGGGCCGGGCCGGGGACGGCGAGGGCGGCGGTGAGGGTGCCGGCGGCCAGGCGGGGCAGCAGTTCGGCGCGCTGGGCGTCGGTGCCGAGGGCGAGGACCAGCGGGGCGGTGAGGACGGAGGTGGCGAGCAGCGGGGAGGGAGCGAGCGCCCGGCCGGTCTCCTCGCAGGCGAGGGCCAGTTCGGTGAGAGAGCAGCCGACCCCGCCGTACCGCTCGGGCAGGGCGAGCCCGGGCAGGCCGAGCTGGTCGGCGAGGGCCGACCACAGGAGGGGGTCGTGTCCGGCCGGGCTGTCGACGGCGGTCCGCAGCTCGGGCGAGCCGCACCGCTTGTGCAGCAGCTCGCGCAGGGTGCGGCGGATCTCGTCCTGCTCGGCGGTGAGGCGGGTGTCCATGGCCTTCCCTCCATATCTGACGGGGCGTCATATTAGGGGGGGCGGAATGAGATGCACAGAGGCAGGAGCCCTCGCATGAGTCGTGGCACCCGGAAGGTCGCCGTGGTCGGAGTAGCCCTCTCCGACTGCGGACGCGTGGCCGACGCCACCCCGTACACCCTGCACGCGCAGGCGGCCCGCCGCGCCCTCGCGGACGCGGGGCTCGACCGCGCCCGGGTCGACGGCCTCGCCTCCGCGGGCCTCGGCACGCTGGCCCCGGTGGAGGTGGCCGAGTATCTGGGCCTGTGCCCCACCTGGGTGGACTCCACCTCGGTCGGCGGCTCGACCTGGGAGGTCATGGCGGCGCACGCGGCGGACGCGATAGCCGCGGGCCACGCCAACGCCGTCCTCCTCGTCTACGGCTCGACGGCCCGCGCGGACATCAAGGCCGGCCGCCGGACGGGCGACCTCTCCTTCGGCGCTCGCGGCCCCCTCCAGTTCGAGGTCCCCTACGGCCACACCCTGATCGCGAAGTACGCGATGGCCGCCCGCCGTCACATGATCGAACACGGCACGACCGTCGAGCAGTTGGCCGAGGTCGCGGTCCAGGCCCGGGCCAACGCGGCGCTGAACCCGGAGGCGATGTTCCGCGACCCGATCACGGTCGACGAGGTCCTGGCCGGCCCAGTGATCGCCGACCCCTTCACCAAGCTGCACTGCTGTCTGCGCTCGGACGGCGGCGCGGCGGTCCTGCTGGCGGCCGAGGAGTACGTACGGGACTGCCGTACGGCCCCCGTCTGGATCCTCGGCGCCGGGGAGCACGTCTCGCACGCGGCGATGTCCGAGTGGCCGGACTTCACGGTGTCCCCGGCGGCGGTCAGCGGGCGACTGGCCTTCGAGCGGGCGGGCGTGGGACCTCAGGAGATGGACTTCGCGCAGATCTACGACGCCTTCACCTACATGACCCTGGTGACCCTGGAGGACCTGGGCTTCTGCGGGAAGGGCGAGGGCGGGGCGTTCGTGCAGAAGGGCCGGCTGCTGGTGCGGGGCGGGGAGCTGCCGGTGAACACGGACGGGGGCGGCCTGTCGGCCCAACACCCCGGTATGCGCGGGCTGTTCCTGCTCGTGGAGGCGGTACGGCAACTGCGCGGGGAGGCCGGGGAACGGCAGGTGCGCACGCGGGACGGGCAGCTGCCGAGGCTGGGGGTGGCGTCCGGGACGGGGGGCTGGTTCTGCTCCTCGGGGACTGTGGTGCTGGGCCGGTGAGGGTCCCTCCTCAGTCCTCGTCCAGCAGCCGGCGCCAGATGCGGGTGCGGTGCAGGACGTAGACGGGGCCCAACAGGACGACCGCCTGCAGCCCCACGGCGAGCAGCCAGAACTCGTCCCTGGTCTCCAGCCTGTTCGTCAGGAACGTGAAGTTCATGCCGAAGAACCCGGTGATGAACGACAGCGGCAGGAAGATCACCGGCATCATCACCACCGTTACGATCATCGCCCCTCACCGTCATTCCCGAGCCCGTGGCTCCGAGCGTCCCCGCGCTCCGCCGCGCCCGCACCCGGAATCACTCGTGTGCGTCGCGGGAGGACTGCCGAACGGATGGCGGCCCGGTCGCACCCGCCCGCACCGACCGCGGCCCGGTGGCGATACTCGGCACATGGAAACGGATCTCCACGCAACTCTGAGGTCGCTGCGGGTATGGGACCCGGACGTCACGGACCTGCGCCCCTTCGACCCGGACACCGCCCCGCCGACCCCGCTGCCCCTGTTCACGAGCTGGTTCGCGGACGCGGTGGCGGCCGGGCAGCCGGAGCCGCACACGATGTCGCTGGCCACGGTGGACGAGGAGGGCCGGCCGGACGTACGGATCGTGATGCTGCACGGCGCCGACGCGGACGGCTGGGCCTTCGGCACCCACGCCACGAGCCGCAAGGGCCGGGCCCTGAGCGCACACCCCCAGGCCGCCCTGGCCTTCTACTGGCCGGTGCTGGGCCGCCAGGTGCGGGTGCGCGGGCCGGTGACCGCGGCGCCGTCCCGGGACAGCCAGGCGGACCTGCAGGCCCGCTCGACGGGGGCGCTGGCCGCGGCGCTCACCGGGCGGCAGAGCGAGGAGCTGTCCTCACTGGCCGAGCTGCGGCGGGCGTCCGAGGCGGCGTGGGAGCGGGCGCGCGAGCACCCCGACGAGCCGTCGCCCACCTGGACGCTGTACCGGCTGCGACCGGAGACGGTGGAGTTCTTCCAGGGGGACGCGGAGCGACGGCATGTCCGACTGGAGTACCGGAGCACGGGGTTCGGGTGGAGCCGGACGTTGCTCTGGCCTTGAGCCGGGACACGCCCACCCGCCGGCGTCAGCCGCCGAACCGCCACACGCTGAAGTCCGCCACCGGCCGGTAGCCGATCCGCTGGTACAGCCCGTTGCTCGTCGGGTTGTCGAGGTCGGTGAAGAGGAGGATCTCCTGGACGCCCGCCGCCCGCGCGGTCCGGCTCACCTCCGCCGTGACCGCGCCGGCGTATCCGCGTCCGCGCAGGTCGGCCGGGGTGTAGACGGGGGCGACACGGACCTGGCCGGCCGTTTCGGGGGTGGCTCCGGCCATGGCGAGCGGGGTGCCGTCGCCGGTTTCCCAGAGGGTGACGCCACCGTAGGAGATACGGGCGTCGGCCCAGTTGCCGGGGTCCTGGCCGACGCCGCCGGTGATCTCCCCGAACTCCTCGAACCAGCGGATCAGCAGATGCCGGTCCGCCGGGCCGGCGATCCGCGCCCGCCCCTGCGGCCGGGGCTCCGGTACGGTCAACTCGCCCAGGCGGTAGAGCCGTTGCCGCTTGTCGACGGCGACCGCCGCACCGGTGCGCCGCTCCCAGGCCGCCGCGAAGGACTCCGTCGCGTCCTTCGGCCCGGAGACCCCGGGGAGTGAGCGGCCCAGCTCGGCGAACCGGACCGCCAGGGCGTCGGCCTCCTGCGGGGTGAGCGCGGTGACGTTGATCTGGAAGGGCGGGGTGTGGAGCAGGGCGGCCCGTACCATGCCGTCGTCCGCTTCCAGCAGGCCGAAGAGGGGCGCTTCCTTGCCGTAGAGATGCAGCCCGCGCCGCCGCAGCGCGTCCGTCACCGTCAGCGGCACCGTGTGCAGTGCGGGGCGGGAGCGCAGGAAGCCGCCCGCGCGGGCGAGGAACTCGTCCAGGTCTTCGGTGAGATACCAGTTCTCAGGGCGCATACGGCCATGATCGGCGCCACCGCTGGGAAGGCACACCGGTTTTCCTACGGCAGCCCAGCCCTCATGGGCGCCACATCGGCCCCCTGCCGCAGCTCAGCCTCCGGACCGAACCCCGGCTCCCCTCCGCAGCTCAACCCCAACCCGCGGACCGAATCCCGGCTCCCCTCCGCAGCTCAACCCCAACCCGCGGACCGAATCCCGGCTCCCCCTCCGCAGCTCAACCCCACCCCCCGGACCGAATCCCGGCTCCCCTCCGCAACTCAGCCCCCCAGACCGAACCCCAGCTCCCCCTCCGCAGCTCGACCCCAACCCCCGGACCGGCAGCTCAACCCCCTGGGCCGAACCCCCGGCCCCCTCCCCAGCTCATCCCCAGACCGAACCCCGGCCCCCCCACCCACCCCAGCTCCCCCCGGACGAAACACCGCCACCCCCTCCACGAACGTCGCCCGCAGCGGCAGACCGGCTCGTAGGTCCGCGGCCGCGCACTCCACCACCTGTGTCATCATCCGCGGGCCCTCCGCCAGATCGACCACCGCGGCCACGTACGGCGTGCGCTCGCGGAAGGGCGGCAGGTCGTTGCGGTGGACGGTGGACCAGGTGTAGAGCACGGCCCGGCCGCTCGCCTCCTCCCAGGTCACCTCCTCGCTCCAGCAGTGCGGGCAGAACTCGCGCGGGTAGTGGTGGGCGAGGCCGCAGGCCCCGCAGCGGCGGATCAGCAGCCGGCTCCGCGCGGCCGCCTCCCAGTAGGGGCGGGTGAAGGCGTCGGGCTCCGGAAGGTCGTAGCGCACCTCGGCCATCAGAACCACCCCAGCCACGCGTCGATCGACCAGGTCTGCCACGCCATCCCGAAGAACCCGACGAGCGAGATGAGCGCCATCATCGAGTTCTGCCCCTGCTCGGCCCAGTCGTGGATCATCAGGACGAAGTAGATCGCGTTCAGCAGCAGCCCGCCCAGCAACGCGATCGGGGTCAGAAGGCCGAGGATCAGGCCGAGGCCGAGGGAGAGTTCGGCGTAGGCGACGACGTACGCCATCAGCTTCGGGTACGGCTCGACCACCGTCCCGAACCCCTTCCGCACCGGCGTCCAGCGGTGCTTCCCCGCGATCTCCGCCGCCCACGCGATGCCGCTGCCCCGCTCGAACCAGGCCTTCTTGTCCTTGTGCCGCCAGCTCTCCAGCCACCACAGACCGAGCCCGATCCGCAGCACCGCCAGCCACTGAGCGCCGTCCAGCCATATGGAGTCCATAAAACTGACGGTACGTCAGATCGGCGGCGATGCCCACCTGTGAG
Source organism: Streptomyces sp. NPDC031426 (assembly GCF_055581585.1). Taxonomy (NCBI): domain Bacteria; kingdom Bacillati; phylum Actinomycetota; class Actinomycetes; order Kitasatosporales; family Streptomycetaceae; genus Streptomyces; species Streptomyces sp. NPDC031426. The sequence continues at coordinate 145,095 of NZ_JBVIJE010000014.1, read as the reverse complement.
CCCACGCCGTACCGCCACAACCAGGCGCCCTACGCCACCGGCCCCACCCACTCCTCCTACATCCGTGATCAATCCGCAACCAATTCCGGTCTTGACCGAGACCCATCAACCGGGTGCGTGATTACGCTCCCGAGCATGGCCGACTCCCGTTCCGCTTCCGTGCAGCTCTCCGCCACGCCCGCCGACCGCCCGGTCTACGTCATCGGCGCCGGTCCGGGCGGCCTGGCCGCCGCGTACGCACTGCGGGCGCGGGGCATACGGGCCGTGGTGCTGGAGAAGGCCGACCACGTGGGCACCTCCTGGCGCGGCCACTACGACCGGCTGCGTCTGCACACCACCCGGCGGCTGTCCGCGCTGCCCGGCCTGAAGATCCCCCGGAAGTTCGGGCGCTGGGTGTCCCGCGACAACGTGGTGCGCTATCTGGAGAAGTACGCCGAGCACCACGAGCTGGAGATCGTCACCGGCGTGGAGGTCTTCCGCGTCGAGCGGACCGCCGACGGCACCGGCTGGCTGCTGCACGCCTCCGGCGGTCGCGAGCTGACCGGCAGCGCGGTGGTCGTCGCCACCGGCTACAACCACACCCCGCACATCCCTGACTGGCCGGGCCTGGCGGAGTACGGCGGGGAGTTCCTGCACGCCGGCGCCTACCGCAACGCCGAGCCGTACACGGGCCGGGACGTCCTGGTCGTCGGCGTCGGCAACACCGGCGCCGAGATCGCCGTGGACCTGGTGGAGGGCGGTGCGGCGCGGGTGCGGCTGGCGGTGCGCACGGTCCCGCACCTCGTGCGCCGTACGACGCTCGGCTGGCCCGCGCAGTACTCGGGCGTCCTGGTACGGCGGCTGCCGGTGGGACTCGTCGACCGGCTGTGCCGGCTGCAGGCGAAGGCGGGCGTACCGGACCTGTCCGCGCACGGCCTGCCCCGCCCGGACACCGGGCTGTACAGCAGGGTGAAGGAGGGTGCCATCCCCGTGCAGGACGTCGGTCTGATCGACGCCGTGCGCAAGGGGAAGGTGGAGATCGTGGCCGCCGTCGAGTCCTTCGAGGACGGGAACCCGGGGAAGGTCGTCCTCGCCGACGGCGGCAGGATCGAGCCGGACGCGGTGATCGCGGCGACCGGGTACACGCGGGCACTGGAGGGCCTGGTCGGGCATCTCGGGGTGCTGGACGGGCGTGGCAGGCCGGTGGTGCAGGGCGGCCGTGCGCCGGCGCAGGCGCCCGGTCTGTACTTCACCGGGTTCACCAACCCGATCAGCGGGATGTTGCGGGAGATGGCGCTCGACGCCGGGCGGATCGCGAAGGCGGCGGCCAGACATCTGCGCACCCGCCGGTGATTCCGCCGCTCCGCACCCGCCGGTGACTCCCACCGCCCGCACCCGCCGGTAACTTTGCTCGGTCCGACCAGTTCCTGACACTACGTCAGTTCCAGTAATCTGACAGAACGTCAGTTTACTTGTGCTGTCTCACAGGAGCGGGCGGACCGATGCTTGGATCAACCCACGGCACCCTCACCACCGACTCCCGCCGGGCCCGCGTCATCGCGTGCGGCGAGCAGCGGCCCGGACCCGTCGTCCACGACCGGGTCGACGACCTGGACGTCAGCGGGCGGCCGCTGTACGCGGACGTCCCCGACCTGACCCGCTTCTTCCGGCCCGAGTCGGTCGCCGTGATCGGCGCCTCGGACGCGGAGGGACGCCCGAACACCGGGATCACCCGGCAGCTGCTGGCCTGGGCCGAGCGGGTGGGGGCGCGGGTGTATCCGGTGCATCCGTCCCGCCCCTCGGTCTTCGGCATCCCGTGCGCCACCTCGGTCGCCGAACTGCCGCCCGGCCAGGTCGACCTGGCCGTGCTGCTGGTGGCCGACCCGCTGCCGGTGATCGAGGAACTGGCCGAAGCGAAGGTGAGGTTCGCGGTCGCCTTCGCCTCCGGGTTCGCCGAGACGGGCGAGGCGGGCGCCGAGGCACAGCAGCGGCTCACGGACGCCGTACGCCGCTCGGGGATCCGGCTCCTCGGCCCGAACACCAATCTCAACGCCTTCGAGCACTTCCGGGAGGACCTGACCGGCCCGGCGATCGCGCTGATCACTCAGTCGGGCCACCAGGGCCGCCCGGTGTTCTCGCTCCAGGAGCTGGGCATCCGCCTCTCCCACTGGGCGCCCACCGGCAACGAGGCCGACCTGGAGACCGCCGACTTCCTGTCCTGGTTCGCCGAGCAGCCCGAGGTCGGTGCCGTCGCCTGCTATGTGGAGGGCCTGAAGGACGGCCGCGCCTTCCTGCTGGCCGCCGACCGGGCCGCCCGCCGCGGGGTGCCGGTGGTCGCGGTGAAGGTGGGCCGCACCGAGACCGGCGCGCGTACGGCCGCCTCGCACACCGGCAAGCTCACCGGCGCCGACGACGTGGTGGACGCGGCGATGCGCCAGTTCGGGGTCGTACGGGTCGACGGTCTCGACGAACTCCAGGACACCGCAGCCCTGTTGGCGCGGGCGCGGGCGCCGCTGGCGGAGGGGGTCGCGGTGTACTCGATCTCCGGCGGCACCGGCGCGCATGCCGCCGACCTCGCCACCGCCGCCGGACTCCACCTCCCCCGCCTGTCCGAGGCCAGGCAGGCCGAGCTGCACCAGTGGATACCGGAGTACCTGAGCGTGGCGAACCCGGTGGACAACGGCGGGCATCCGGTGGGCGACTGGCGCGGCCGGAAGATCGTCGACGCGATCCTCGCCGACCCGTCCATCGGCGTCCTGATCTGCCCGGTCACCGGCCCGTTCCCGCCGCTGAGCGACAAGCTCGTGACGGACCTGGTCGAGGCGGCCGAGGAGACGGACAAGCTGGTGTGCGTGGTGTGGGGCTCGCCGGTGGGCACGGAGGCGGCCTACCGCGAGGTCCTGCTGGGCTCCTCCCGTGTGGCCACCTTCCGCACGGTGGGCAACTGCCTCAAGGCGGTGCGCGCCTGGCTGGACCACCACCGCTTCGTGAGCGACTACCGCTCCCCCTTCGACGAGGCCCCCCGCACCCCCTCTCCCTCCTTCCGCAAGGCCGAGGCCCTGATGCGCCCCGGTCAGCAGCTCAGCGAGCACGGGGCCAAGCAACTGCTGCGCGCCTACGGCATCCGGGTGCCGCGCGAACAGCTGGTGACCAGCGCGGCGGCGGCCGTACGGGCGGCGGCGCAGGTCGGCTACCCGGTGGTGATGAAGGCCTCCGGCGCCCAGATCGCCCACAAGACCGAACTGGGCCTGGTGAAGATCGGTCTGACCTCGGCCAGCCAGGTCAGGGACGCCTACCGCGAGCTGACCGACATCGCGCGCTACGAAGGTGTCTCGCTGGACGGGATCCTGGTGTGCCAGATGGTCGAACAGGGCGTGGAGATGGTTCTCGGGATGACCCACGACGACCTGTTCGGCCCGACGGTGACGGTGGGCCTCGGCGGGGTCCTGGTGGAGGTCCTGCACGACGCGGCGGTCCGGGTGCCGCCGTTCGGCGAGGACCAGGCCCGGGCCATGCTCGCCGAGCTCCGCGGCCGGGCCCTGCTGGACGGCGTCCGGGGCCGACCGCCGGCCGACCGGGACGCGCTGGTGGAGGTGATCCTGCGGGTCCAGCGGATGGCGCTCGAACTGGGCGAGCACATCGCCGAGTTGGACATCAACCCGCTGATGGTGCTGCCCCGGGGGCAGGGCGCGGTGGCGCTGGACGCGCTGGTGGTGTGCCGATGAGCGAGCTGGAGACCGAGCGGAGCGAGCAGGTCGCCCACCTCACCCTGAACCGTCCCGACTCCCTCAACGCCCTCACGCCCGCGATGAGGGACGAGCTGATCGACCGCCTTGCCGAGGCATCCGCTGCCCCGGACATCCGGGTGGTGGTCCTGACCGGCAGGGGGCGCGGGTTCTGCGCGGGCGCGGACCTGAGAGGCGGCGGCACCGGTGGCGACCGGCTGCCCGGCGACGTGGCCCGGATGCTGCGCCGGGGCGCCCAACGCCTGATCGCGGCGGTCCTGGACTGCGAGAAACCGGTGATCGCCGCCGTGAACGGCACGGCGGCGGGCCTCGGCGCGCACCTGGCGTTCGCCTGCGACCTGGTCCTGGCCGCCGAGTCGGCCCGCTTCATCGAGGTGTTCGTACGGCGGGGCCTGGTACCGGACGCCGGCGGCGCGTACCTGCTCCCCCGCCTGCTGGGCCCCCACCGGGCGAAGGAGCTGATGTTCTTCGGCGACGCGGTGCCGGCGGCTGACGCACGGCGGCTGGGGCTGGTCAACCGGGTCGTACCGGACGGGGAGCTGGAGAAGACGGCCCGCGAGTGGGCCGCCCGCCTGGCGTCCGGCCCCTCCCGCGCCCTGGCCCTGACCAAGCACCTGGTGAACACTTCCCTGGAGTCGGACCGGGCCACCGCCTTCGCCGCGGAGGCCTGGGCTCAGGAGCTCAACATGGCGACCGAGGACGCCCAGGAGGGACTGCGGGCGTTCGCGGAACGCCGGGCGGCGCGGTTCCGGGGGCGGTGAGGGTCAGTCCTCGGCGCGGTCCAGGGTGCGGAGGGTGCCCGCGTCCGGGTCGCCGAAGAGGACGTACAGCTGGGGGGCGGGCTCGGTGCCGCTGACGGACCAGCGGGTGTCCTCGCAGGCTTCCAATCTGACGCTCCGTCAGCTTCAATGGAGGCGTGATGGGACACGCAGGGGCGGCGGCCGCCGCCGTCCGGTATCTGGGGCGCAGGCCAGTGGAGCCGTTGCCGCGGCCGGAGTTGCGGTGCGTGCGGGAGGACGAGCGGGCGCCGGTGGAGCCGGGTGAGTTCCGGCGGGTGCTGGGGAGCTTCGCGAGCGGGGTGACCGTGATCACGGCACCGGCCGCCGACGGAGAGGTCGGCCCCGCGGGTTTCGCCTGCCAGAGCTTCGCCTCCCTCTCCCTCGAACCGCCCCTGGTCTGCTTCATGGTGGGCCGTACGTCCACCACCTGGCCCCGGATCGCCCGCGCGGGCGTCTTCTGCGTCAACGTGCTCAGCGCCTGCCAGGGCGAACTGTGCCGGGCCTTCGCGGTGAGCGGCGCGGACAAGTTCGCGGGCGTGGCGTACGACACGGCGCCCGCCTCCGGCTCCCCGCGCCTGGCCGGCTCCGCCGCCTGGATCGACTGCACCGTCCACGCCGTGCACACCGGGGGCGACCACCTGATCGTCGTGGGCCGGGTGGACGCGCTCGGAGCGGAGGATCCGGCCGAGCCGCTGGTCTTCCATCGCGGGCGGTTCGCCCGGATCAGCCACCCCTAGGTCCCGTCCCGCGGTTCACCGGGAGCGGGCGCTTCCGACACGGCTGCCGGTCCGCGCCCCGAGCGCCTTGCCCGGCGTAGGCCATGGTGCGGTGAACACCGGGTCGGGCCCGCGGACTGGCTGTCGCCGCGGCCCGAGGGCGCCTGCCGCTCCGACTGGCCCGCTTCCTGGACTGGGCTCATCACGCCGGACTCCTCCGCGTCGCAGGCAACTCGTACCAGTTCCGGCACATCGAGTTCCAGAGGCGGCTGGTGCGGGACGGCGGCGAGCGGGACTGAGTTCGGGTTCGCGCGGCTTTCTCCCCCTGTCAGGCGCCTCAGGACACGGCGGCCACCGGAGCCGACGGAGCCGTCCGGCGGATCACCAGGGACATCAGGGCCGCCGCCGCGCACAGCGTGCCGGAGGCGTACCAGACGAGGTCGTAGGTGCCGAAGACGTCCCGGGCGAGGCCGCCGAGGTAGGCGACGAGGGCCGCGCCGACCTGGTGGGAGGCGAGCACCCAGCCGAAGACGATGGCGCTGTCCTCGCCGAACTGCTCCCGGCACAGGGCGAGGGTCGGCGGGACGGTGGCCACCCAGTCCAGGCCGTAGAAGACGATGAAGAACAGCATCGGGGGATGGACCGCGGGGCCCAGGAGCATGGGGAGGAAGACGAGGGAGATGCCACGCAGGGCGTAGTACACGGCCAGCAGACGGCGCGGTTCGAAGCGGTCGGTGAACCAGCCGGAGGCGATCGTGCCGACCACGTCGAACACGCCGATGACCGCGAGCAGCGAGGCGGCCGTCGTGACGGGCATGCCGTGGTCGTGCTCGGCGGGCACGAAGTGGGTCTGGATCAGGCCGTTGGTGGAGGCGCCGCAGATCGCGAAGGTGCCGGCGAGCAGCCAGAAGGTGCCGGTGCGCACAGAGGTCGAGAGGACCTTCAGCGTGCGGCGGGCGGCACCGGTCACCGGCGCGGGCTTGGGCACGAACTCGCGTGCGCCGTACGGCTTCTGCCCGACGTCGGCCGGGTGGTCGCGCAGCAGGATCCAGACGAAGGGGACCACGGCCAGAGCGGCCAGGGACACCGTCACGGCGGCCGGGCGCCAGCCGTGGTGCTCGGTCAGCCAGGACAGCACCGGCAGGAAGATCAGCTGCCCGGAGGCGGACGCCGCGGTCAGGATGCCGCTGACCAGGCCGCGCCGCTCGGTGAACCAGCGGTTGGTGACCGTCGCCGCGAACGCGAGGGCCATCGAGCCGGAGCCGAGGCCGACCAGCAGTCCCCAGCACAGCCACAGCTGCCAGGCCGCCGTCATCCACACGGTCAGGCCCGAGCCGGCCGCGATCACGGTCAGCGCGGCGGCGACCACCCGGCGGATGCCGAAGCGGTCCATCAGCGCGGCGGCGAAGGGCGCGGTGAGGCCGTAGAGGGCGAGGTTGATGGAGACGGCCGCGCCGATCGTGCCGCGCGACCAGCCGAACTCCTGGTGCAGCGGGTCGATGAGCAGGCCGGGCAGGGAGCGGAAGGCGGCCGCACCGATGATCGTGACGAAGGTGACGGCGGCGACGAACCACGCCCGGTGCACACGGCGGCGCCGGGCGGGCGGGGCGGCCTGGACGGGGGCTGCGGCTGGGCTTGTCTGAGTCACGTCATACAGCGTGCTTTTTTCATGAGCACACAACGAGTGGCCCAAAGGACAGCATTCGTTAGGATCGGGCCATGACTGCTGTCAGTGAGGAGCCCGAGGAAGCCGCGGGCTTCCGTCCGCACCGGATCGCCGTCCTCGCCCTCGACGGCCTGCTCCCCTTCGAGCTGGGCATTCCGCACCGCATCTTCGGCCGCCCCAAGGACGGGCACGGCCGGCGCCTGTACGAGGTGCTGACCTGCTCGGTACGGCCGCCCGGCCCGGTCGAGACCGACGCCGACTTCGCCGTGCACGTCCCGAACGGCCCGGAGGCGCTGGCCGGCGCCGACACGGTGATCGTCCCGGCGTCGTACGAGCTCGGTCCGGTCTTCGAGGAGGGCCGGCTGACCGAGGAGCTGGCCGCCGCCCTCGCCGGCATCCGCCCGGGCACCCGGCTCGCCTCCATCTGCACCGGCGTCTACGTCCTCGCCGCCGCCGGATACCTCGACGGCCGCCCGGCGACCACGCACTGGGCCGACGCCGAGCGTTTCCAGCGCATGTTCCCGCGGGTCAAGGTGGACGCGGACGTGCTGTTCATCGACGACGGCGACGTGCTCACCTCGGCCGGGGTGGCCGCCGGGATCGACCTGTGCCTGCACATGGTGCGCCGCGACTTCGGTACGGCGGTCGCCAACGAGGTGGCCCGGCGCACGGTCGTACCCCCGCACCGCGACGGCGGCCAGGCCCAGTACATCGAACGCCCGCTCCCCGACCCGCAGTTGTCGACCACGACCGCCGCCCGCGCCTGGGCGCTCGGCCGCCTGCACGAGCCGATCCAGCTGCGGGACATGGCCGGGCAGGAGGCCATGTCGGTCCGCACCTTCACCCGCCGCTTCCGTGAGGAGGTCGGGATCAGCCCCGGGCAGTGGCTCACCCAGCAGCGCGTGGAACGCGCCCGCCAACTGCTGGAGACCACCGACCTCTCCATCGACCAGGTGGCCCGCGAGGCGGGCTTCGGCACGGCCCAGTCGATGCGCCAGCACCTCCAGCAGGCGCTCGGGGTGACCCCGACGGCGTACCGGCGGACCTTCCGGACCGGCGTCAGAACGTGAGCACCGCCCGGGCCACCCGCCCCGCCTCGGCGTCCGCGCGGGCCTTGGCGAAGTCCTCCACGGGGTACACCGCCGTCACCAACTCGTCGAGCAGCAGACGGCCTTGGCGGTACAGCTCGGCGTACAGGGCGATGTCCCGCTGGGGTCGCGAGGAACCGTAGCGACAGCCCAGGACGGACTTGTCCAGGTAGAGGGAGGAGACCAGGAAGGACGCCTCGGCGGCGGCCGGCGGCACGCCCAGCAGGACGGCCTGCCCGTGCCGGTCGAGGAGGTCGATCGCCTGCCGGATCAGCTCCACCCGGCCCACGCACTCGAAGACGTGGTCGGCGCCCGTGGGCAGGATGTCCTTGACGCCCTCCGTCGAGGTCAGGAAGTCGGTCGCGCCGAACTGCCGGGCCATCTCCTCCTTGGCCGGGTTGGCGTCCACGGCGACGATCCTCAGCGCCCCCGCGAGCCGCGCCCCCTGCAGCACGTTCAGCCCGATTCCACCGGTGCCGATGACGACGACACTGTCCCCCCGGTCCACCCGTGCCCGGTTCAGCACGGCACCCACGCCCGTGAGCACCCCGCACCCGATCAGCGCGGCCGACTCCAGGGGGATGTCCTTGGGGATCCGCACCGCCTGCACGGCCTTGACGACCGTGCGTTCGGCGAAGGCGGAGTTGGCGGCGAACTGGTGAACCAGGTCGGCCGCGCCCCGCGTGAACGGCTTCCCCGGGCGCCCGATGGCCTGTCGGCACATCGTCGGCCGGCCCCGGTCGCACTCCGCGCACGTGCCGCAGTTGGCGAGCGTGGACAGCGCCACATGGTCGCCGGGCGCGACATGGGTGACGCCCGCGCCGACCGCCTCCACCACCCCCGCCCCCTCGTGCCCCAGCACCACCGGCACCGGGAACGGAATGGTGCCGTCCACCACGGACAGATCGCTGTGGCACAGCCCGGCCGCCGCGATCGCCACCAGCACCTCGCCGGGCCCCGGCTCCCGCACCGCGAGATCGTCGACCACCTGCACCTGCTTGCCGTCGAACACCACTCCACGCATCACGCGGCCCCCTTGGGCTCTCTGGGCAGGCCGAGCACACGCTCGGCGATGATCGTGCGCTGGACCTGGTCCGAGCCGCCGTAGATGGTGTCGGCCCGGGAGAAGAGGAACAGATGCTGATCCGCGCCGAGTTCGTACGGCGCCGAGGGCGACCAGTCCGCGGGACCGACGGTGGCCGCCGCGCCCCTCACCTGCATCGCCAGCTCGCCGAGCCGCTGGTGCCAGCCGGCCCAGAGCAGCTTGGCCACGCTGGGCCCGCCGGGGTCGGCCGAGCCGCCAAGGGTGCGCAGGGCGTGCCGGCGCATGGTCCGCAGCTCGGCCCACTGCCGCACGAGCCGCGATCGCAGGACCGGATCCGCCGCCGCCCCCGTCTCCACGGCCACCCGTACGACCTGGGCCAACTCCTCGGCGAACCCGATCTGCTGGGCGAGGGTGGACACCCCGCGCTCGAACCCGAGCAGACTCATGGCCACCGACCACCCCCGCCCCTCCCCTCCCACGACGTGCTCCACGCGCGCGTGCGCCCCGTCGAAGAAGACCTCGTTGAAGTCGCTGGTGCCGGTCATCTGCCGGATCGGGCGCACCTCGATGCGACCGGGCTGGTCCATGGGAACGAGCAGGAAGCCGAGCCCGTGGTGCCGCCTGGACTCCGGATCGGTACGGGCCAGCACGAAACACCAGTCGGCCTCGTGCGCGAGCGAGGTCCAGATCTTCTGCCCGCTGATCCGGTAGCGGTCCCCTTCCCGGACCGCCACCGTCCGCACCCCGGCCAGGTCCGACCCGGCCCCGGGCTCGCTGTACCCCTGGCACCACAGCTCCTCACCGGCCGCGACGGGCGGCAGGAAGCGGGCCTTCTGCTCGTCGGTGCCGTGCGCGATGAGGGTGGGGGCCAGCAGGTTCTCCCCGATGTGCCCGGAGCGCGGGGGCGCGACCGACCGCGCGTACTCCTCGGCCCAGACGACCTGCTGGGTGAGGGTGGCGCTGCGGTTGCCGTATCCCGGCTCGGGCCAGCCGAGACCTATCCAGCCGGCTTTGCCGAGGGTGCGTTCCCAGGTACGGCGGTCTGTGCCTGGGTCGGCGTTCGCCGTCAGCCATGCGCGGGCCTCGGCACGAAAGTCCTCGTCCCCTTGACCGAACCCGAAATCCATATGTGGACCACCTTCGAATTGGGGGCCACGGGGGCGCCCCGTAAGGGGCGCGGGGAACTGCGCGCCAAGCCACAACGCACCCGCAGCCGCCGAATCACAACGCCCCCGAGCCATTAGGCGTTCGGTCGCGAAGAACCCCGCGCCGCCTCTTCCATCGCCAACAGCTGGGACAGCATCGGCATCGGATCCACCCCCACCGACCCAGGCAAAAGCTCCGCTATCTTCTCCGGGGTCCAACCGCCGGAGGCAAACGCGGAACGCAGTTCACGCGGCTGGGCCCACACCGCCAACTTCGGTCCCGCGACGGTGTACACCTGCCCGGTGATGCCCAGCGCAGCGGCCCCGTCGGACAGCAGGTACACCACCAGCGCGGCCACGTCCTCCGGCTCGCCGATCTCCGTCAGCTCCATGGGGACGTTCGCCGACATCCGCGTACGCGCCACCGGCGCCACCGCGTTGGCGGTGACCCCGTACTTGTGCAGACCGAGCGCCGCGCTGCGGACGAGCGAGATGATCCCGCCCTTCGCCGCGCTGTAGTTGGCCTGGGACACCGACCCCTGATGGTTGCCGCTGGTGAACCCGATCAGCGTGCCGGAGCGCTGCCTGCGCATCACCGCGGACGCCGCCCGGAAGACGGTGAACGTGCCCTTGAGATGGGTGGCGAGCACGGGGTCCCACTCCTCCTCGGTCATGTTGAACAGCATGCGTTCGCGCAGGATCCCGGCTACGCACACGACCCCGTCGAGACGGCCGTACGAGGCCAGCGCCACGTCGACGACCCGCTGCCCGCCCGCCATCGTCGAGATGTCGTCGGCTACCGCGACCGCCTCCCCGCCCGCCGCCTCGATCTCCTTGACGACGCCCTCGGCGACCTGACTGGTGGGCGAGGCGCCGTCGACGGAGACGCCGTAGTCGTTGACGACGACCTTCGCCCCCTCGGCGGCGGCCGCCCGCGCGACCGCCCGGCCGATGCCCCGCCCGGCACCCGTCACGGCGACGACCTTTCCTGCCAAGAAGTTCCCCACGACCGGCCCCTTCCCGCGGTTTCTGACGGTCCGTTAGATTCTACGGCGCGTCGGATGCGCGGACACAAGCCCCGGGGAGGCACCGGATGGCACTGCCTGAGGAGTTCCACGAGATCGCGGGGCGCGTGAACAACTGGGGGCGCTGGGGGGCGGACGACGAGATCGGCACGCTGAACCTGATCACCGACGAGGTCGTCCGCGAGGCCGCCGCCTGCGTCCGCACCGGGCGCCGCGTCCCCCTCGCGCTTCCGCTCCGACAGGACGGCGTGCAGACCGGTGTGATACCCGGGCGGGTCAACCCGCTGCACGTGATGGTCCAGATCAACCAGGAACTCTTCGGGCCGGGCACGGTGGCGTGCAGCGACGACGCGGTGACCATGGGCCTGCAGGCCGGCACCCACTGGGACGCCCTCCCGCACGTCTCGCACTCGGGCCGGATCTACAACGGCCGCCCTGCGCACACGGTCACCGCGCACGGCGGTGCGGAGTACAGCGGGATCGACAAGGCGCGGCACATCGTCTCGCGCGGGGTGCTGCTGGACGTGGCACGCGCGCGTGGCGTGGACCGGCTGCCGGGGGGCCACGCGGTGACGCCGGAGGATCTGGCGCGGGCCGAGGAGTTCGGCGGGGTCCGGGTCCGGGCCGGCGACATCGTGCTGGTCCGCACCGGGCAGGTGCAGGTGTATCTGGCCGGGGACAGGCACGGGTACGGCTATCCGTCGCCGGGACTGTCCCTGCGCACCCCGGAGTGGTTCCACGCGCGTGATGTGGCGGCGGTCGCGAACGACACGCTCACTTTTGAGATATTTCCGCCCGAGTCGGAGAATCTGTGGCTGCCCGTGCACGCCCTGGACCTGGTGGAGATGGGGATGCTCCAGGGGCAGAACTGGAATCTCGAAAAGTTGTCCACAGCCTGTGGAGAAGAGGGGCGGTACGCGTTCCTGCTGTCGGCGATGCCCGAGCCGTTCACCGGCGCGACGGGAACGCCGGTGGCACCCGTGGCCGTCCTCTGAGAGCCCCCGCGCGGAGGCGTTGACCGGCCGGCGGCGCGTCTCCCCCACCGTCGCGCGCACGCGCCGCCCACCGGGTGCGACCCACACTCGGCGAGGGCCGCCGTCACCCAGGCCCTCGCCGTCCCCTCGCGGCGAATCGTCGCCCACCAGCGTGATCAGCCAGTCACGGGTCGTCAACGCCGGTACGGGGATTTGTTACGTACGCCCTGTTCGCGGCACCCCGCGCACGGATGCACCCCCGGCGCATCGCCGCGCCGGGTGCTACACCGCCTCGAAGGCGAGACCCTCGTACGCGGACAGTCCGCCCCCGTACGCCATCGCTGCGCTCTCACCGGGCTGGGAACAGCGGTCCAGTTCGCACCAGATGCTCTTGCCGGCACCCTCCGGGCTCCAGCCCCAGCGATCGGCCAGGCAGTCCACCAGGGCCAGGCCACGGCCGCCGGTGGCGTCACCGCCCGCGCAACGCGGCACGGGGGCGCGGGAGCTGCTGTCGGCCACCTCGACGCGCACGGTGGCCACCAGGGGTGTCGTCGGCGCCCCGGCGGTCCCGGCAGGCTCGACGCTTCCGGCCGGCTCGGCCGCCGTATCCGGTCGCTCGGCCGGCTCGGCCGCCGTGCCCGGCAGCTCGGCGGCCTTCCCCGGCGGCTCGGCCGCCGTGCCCGGCAGGGAGAGCCGGAGCACGGCCGCGTGACCGGTGTGCACCACGGCGTTGGTCACCAGTTCGGAGACGAGCAGGATCAGGGTCTCGGCCAGCGGCTCGTCGGCCGCTATCCCGAGTCCGGCGAGCCGCGAGCGGGCCCATCTCCTCGCCCGACCCACCTCCGTGGGATCGGGCCGGATCTCCAGCTGCACTTGAAGCACCTGCACCGCTCACACCATCCGAACCGGCGGACACATGACCCCACGCCACCCGGCCGCCACGACCGCTGCAGCCGCGACGACGATCACGAGGGCCACGATCGTAGCCATTTTCTGCATGGCCAGAACAACGGCCAGAGCAAGGGTCACGGAACGTGATTCCCTTTGGAGACAGCATGGTTGACGTACAGTCACCCCAACAAGCGCTTCGGGCATATTCCAGCGCGAAGGAGTACGCGTGCGGCATACTGTGCGACGCTCGTGCGGGGGAGTCGAACAGGCGCCGGCCGACGCCTTCACCGCCCCGCGAGCAGCGGCGCGCACCGCGCGACCCGGTGCCGCCCCAGGGGCACCGCCGGCCCGGCTCGTGCTCGCAGCCACTCGCATCCCACACAAGGTACCGGAGGGGACCCCTGACTCCGGGCCGTGACGAGCCTGACGAAGGACACAACCCGGTCTCGACGCTCCGTGATACCGGCGTGCCACAATCCGCGACATCCTGGGCCAAGGATTTCCCCCCGGTGCAGTCCAGGGCGGGTCACCGCTTCAGGCGACCAGCCGCGCGGCGAGCAGTTCCTCACTCTCCGTGCTCCCGCCGCCCCGCCATGACCGCACCCAGGCCCGCTTCAGATGCAGATGCACATCCGCCTCCCAGGTGAACCCCATGCCGCCGTGCACCTGAAGGCAGTCCCGGGCACCGCGTACGGCGGCCTCGTCGGCGAGCAGCCGGGCGGCGGCGATGTCGGCCGGGTCACCGGTGACGGCGGCCGCGTACACGGCGGCGCGCGCGGTCTCGGCCCGCACCAGCAGGTCCGCGCACAGATGCTGCACGGCCTGGAAGGCCCCGATCGGCCGCCCGAACTGCTCACGCGCACGGGCGTGTTGCACGGCCAGCTCCTGCACCCGTACGGCGGTGCCGAGCTGCTCGGCGGCGGTGAGGAGGGTGGCGACGGGGTCGGAGGTGCGCGCGCCGGTGCCGTCGGCGTCGGGGGTGCCGGTGCCGTCGGCGTCCGCGGCGCCGGTGCCGGCCGGGGGGCGGGTCGTCCGCGTACGGTGCAGGGGGGTCAGCGGGTCGACGGAACGCAGCGGTACGGCCCCCGCCACCTCCCCACGCACCGCATCCGCCGCCTCCAGCCACTCCACCAGTTCCCCGTCCAGCGCCGCCACCACCGTCTCCCCGGTGGCCGCGCCCGGTACGCGCCCGGCCGCGAGGTGGGTCGCCACGAGCGGTCCGGGAAGCAGTGCCCGGCCCGCCTCCTCGAAGGCCAGCACGGCCTCCGGCAGCCCCAGCCCGACCCCGCCGTCCGCCTCGGGCAGCCGCAGGGCGAAGAACCCCGCGTCCCCGAGCGCCCGCCACAGCTCCCGGTCGAGCCGTCCCGGCGCGTCGACGGCCGCCCGCAGCGCCTCCCGCCCGAACCGCCGGCCCAGCAGCTGCCGTACGCCCGCCTTCAACGCTCGCTGGTCATCGGTGAGTTGGAAACGCACGCTCATCGTCCTTTCGGCAGCCCCAGGATCCGCTCGGCCACGATGTTGCGCTGGATCTGTGAGGTGCCGGCGGCGATGGTGTACGAGAGGGAGGACAGGCGGTCCAGGACCCAGGGCCGGTTCAGGTCGAGGCCGTCGGGGCCCAGGACCTCGGCGGCGGTGTCGTACAGCTCCTGACGCGCGTGGGAGTAGCGGAGTTTGAAGACCGAACCCCCGACCCCCGGCACCCCGCCGTTCGCCTCCGCCTCGCTCACGTTCCACTGGGTCAGCCGCCACAGCGCCCGGAACTCCGCCTCCAGTCGGCCGAGCCGGCGCCGCAGCACGGGATCGTCCCAGCGGCCGTTCTCCCGCGCCTCGCCCGCGAGTTCGGCCAGGACGCGGCGGCAGGCCACCACCTCGCCGACGAAGGCCGTGCCGCGCTCGAAGGACAGGGTCACCATGGTCACCCGCCAGCCGTCGTTCTCCGCGCCGACCCGGTTCGCCACCGGCACCCGCACCTCGTCCAGGAACACCTCCGCGAACTCCGCCGACCCGGCGAGCGTGCGCAGTGGCCGTACGGTGATGCCGGCGGCGTCCATGGGCATCGCGAGCCAGGTGATGCCCCGGTGCCTGGGGGCGTCCGGGTCGGTGCGGACCAGCAGTTCGCACCAGTCGGCTACCTCGGCGTGGGAGGTCCAGATCTTGGACCCGGTGACCACGTAGTCGTCGCCGTCACGCCACGCGCGCGTGCGCAGCGACGCCAGGTCCGATCCCGCGTCCGGTTCGCTGAAGCCCTGGCACCACACCTCCTCGCCGCGCAGGATCGGCGGCAGCCAGCGCGCCCGCTGCCCGGGCGTGCCCTCGGCGGCGATCGTCGGGCCGGCGTGCAGCAGCCCGACGAAACCCGCCCCCACATAGGGCGCGCCCGCTTTCTCCGTCTCCTCCAGGAAGATCAGCCGGGTCGTCGGCGAGGCGTCCCAGTGGACGTCGGCGTACCCGGCCTCGTACAGCATCCGCTGCCAGCCCAGGTCGTACGCCCTGCGCGCGGGCCAGTCGTCGACGGACGGCTTGGCCGGGAGGGTGGGGAGCACCTTGGCGAGCCACTCGCTCAGCCGGGCCCGGAACTCCTCCTCCTCGGGCGTGTACGACAGATCCACTAGCGGTCCAGGTCCAGGCCGAGCATGCGGATGGCGTTGCCCCGCATCAGCTTGTGGACCGTCTCCTCGTCGAGGCCCTTCACATGGTCGAGGGCGACCTCCTTGGTGTGCGGGAAGGTCGAGTCGACGTGGGGGTAGTCGGTCTCGAAGGTGGCGTTGTCCCGCCCCACCACGTCCAGCGAGGCGACCCCGTGCCTGTCGCGGAAGAAGCAGCAGAAGATCTGCCGGTAGTAGTACGTCGACGGCGGCTCGGGAATCAGGTCGCGGACCCCGCCCCAGGCCCGGTGCTCCTCCCAGACGTCGTCGGCGCGCTCCAGGGCGTACGGGATCCAGCCCATCTGCCCTTCGGAGTAGGCGAGCTTGAGCCGGGGGAACCTCACCAGGACCCCGCTGAAGAGGTAGTCCATCATCGAGGCCATCGCGTTGTTGAAGCTGAGCGAGGCCTGGACGGCGGGCGGGGCGTCGGGCGACGCGGCCGGCATCTGGGAGCTGCTGCCGATGTGCATGTTGACGACCGTCCCCGTCTCCTGGCAGACGGCGAAGAACGGGTCCCAGTAGCCGGAGTGGATGGACGGCAGCCCAAGGTGGGTGGGGATCTCGGAGAAGGTCACCGCCCGCACCCCGCGCCCGGCATTGCGCCGGATCTCGGCGACGGCCAGTTCGACGTCCCACAGCGGGATCAGGCACAGCGGGATGAGGCGGCCCCCGCTGTCGCCGCACCACTCCTCCACCATCCAGTCGTTGTAGGCGCGCACGCAGGCGAGCGCGACCTCCTTGTCGTGCGCCTCGGCGAAGGTCTGCCCGCAGAAGCGGGGGAAGGTCGGGAAGCAGAGGCTGGCCTCGACATGGTTGAGGTCCATGTCCGCAAGGCGCGCCTTGGGGTCCCAGCACCCGCGCCGCATCTGCTCCCGGGTGATCCCCTCCAGGGTCATCTCGTCCCGGTCGAAGCCGACGGCGGCGATGTTGCGCTTGTACGGGAACTTCAGGTCCTCGTAGATCCACCAGTCGGTCGGCTGGCCGGCCGGGTCCATGGTGATCTGGTACTTGCCGCCGACGTAGGCCAGTTCCCCGATCCCGGCGGTCAGCGGCTTGGGCCCACGGTCCCGGTACCTGGCCGGCAGCCAGGTCTCGAAGAGATGGGCGGGCTCGATCACATGGTCGTCGACGCTGATGATGCGGGGCAGTTCGGTCATGGGTCCCCTCCTCCGCCGCACGGTACTTATCTGATGGTCCGTCAGATAACATGCTACCTGACGAGACGTCAGCCAAGGAGGGGGCACACGTGAACGACACCCCGCACTCCCTGAGTTCCGCCCGCACGCTGTGGGACCTGGTCGTCCGCCGCGCGGCCCTCACCCCCGACCGCCCGGTCCTCCTTCAGCAGGACCGCGCGCTCACCTTCGGCGCACTGCGGGCGCGTGCCGAGCGGGTGGCGGCGGGCCTGTACGGCATGGGTGTGCGACCCGGCACGGTGGTGGCCTGGCAGCTGCCCACCCGTATCGAGACCGTCGTGCTGTCCTTCGCACTGGCCCGCCTGGGCGCCGTACAGTCCCCGGTGATCCCCTTCTACCGGGACCGGGAGGTCGGCTTCGCCCTGCGCGAGTCGAAGGCGGAGTTCTTCGCGGTCCCGGGGGTGTGGCGGGGGCACGACCACCTGGAGATGGCCCGCCGCCTCGGCGCGAAGGGCGTCTTCGAGGCATACGACACCCTCCCCGACGGCGATCCGTCCGCGCTCCCCGCCCCGCCCGCCGAGGGCACCTCGGTCCGCTGGATCTACTGGACCTCCGGCACCACCTCCGACCCCAAGGGCGTGCTGCACACCGACCGCTCCCTGCTCGCCGGCGGCTCCTGCCTGGCGCATGCGCTGAGATTGGGGGCCGACGACGTGGGCTCGATCGCCTTCCCGTACGCCCACATAGGCGGCCCGGACTACCTGGTGATGCTGCTGCTCTACGGCTTCCCGGCGGTGCTGTTCGAGCACTTCGCACTGCCGGACGCGCTGGCGGAGTACCGGCGGCACGGGGTGACGGTGGCCGGCGGCTCCACGGCCTTCTACTCGATGTTCCTGGCCGAACAACGCAAACAGCCGGGTGAGAAGCTGATCCCGACCCTGCGCCTGCTGGCGGGCGGCGGGGCGCCGAAACCCCCCGAGGTCCACCACTGCGTGGTCCGCGAGCTGGGCGTCCAGCTCGCCCACGGCTACGGCATGACCGAGGTCCCGATGATCACCATGGGCGACCCCCGGGACACCCCGGAGAACCTGGCGACGACCGAGGGCCACCCGCCGGCCGGCATGGAGGTCCGCATCGTCGACGGCGAGATACGGCTGCGCGGCGAGGCCGTCTGCCAGGGTTATCTGGACCCCGCCCAGACCGCCGCCGCCTTCGACCCCGACGGCTTCCTACGCACCGGCGACCTGGGCCGTGTCACGGACTCCGGCCACCTCGTCCTCACCGGCCGACTGAAGGACGTGATCATCCGCAAGGGTGAGAACATCTCGGCCAAGGAGATCGAGGACCTCCTCGCCGCGCACCCGTCGGTCACGGACGCGGCGGTGATCGGCCTGCCGGACGCGGAACGGGGGGAACTGGTCTGCGCGGTCGTCGAACAGCAGCCGGGTGCCGCCGAGTTGACCTTGCCGGAGGTCGTCTCGTACCTGCGCGAAGCCGGTCTGTCCGTGCACAAGCTGCCGGAGCGGCTGGAGGTCGTGGACGCGCTTCCGCGCAACGACACCCTGCGGAAGGTGCTGAAGTACAGGCTGCGGGAGCGGTTCGCCGGCCGACCGTGACACCCCGAGCAGCCTCAGCCGACCGCCTGCCAGGCGTCCTTGCCGATGCCCAGGTCCTCTCGGGCCCGCTCGTGGTACCTGTTCAGGAGGTCGGAGAGCCGGCGCACTGTCGCCGACGCTTCATGCGCGCGCGCCTTTGCCAGGATCTCCCACAGGGCCACATTGACGTCATGGGCCGCCTCGACAGCTTTCGGATCCGCCAGCAGCACCAGCGATTCGAAGAGGGCCGAGCGTCTGCGCTCGCCTTCTTCCATCGTGACCATGAACTCCCTGAGGAGTTCTGAGCCCTCCTCCGCCAGCCAGGAGCGTTTCGCGACGTCGGCCACCTCCTTCACACACACCGCGTACTCGATGTACGTGTCGAGCTTTCGCTGGTCCCAGCGCGTTGCCATGGTGCGCCGGTGCTTGGCGCGTTCCGCCAGGGTGACGGACAGATACGAGGTCAGGGCTCCCACGAGGACGCCGACCAGCGTCACTATCTGACTGATCATGGCTGTGACGGTAATGGCCGGGCACCGCCCGGTACGCGCGTTACTCCGCGACCGTGAAATACCGCGCGAACGCCGGAACGATGTCCGGCTCGGTGATGGTGCCGTCGGAGTCGGTGTCCAGGGCGCGGGCGACGGTGTCGGCGAGGTCGGCCGGGACATGGAGGACGCGCAGGACGCGGGCGGTGTCGGCGACGGTGAGGCGGCCGTCGGCGTCCGGGTCGGCCACCGCGAGCGCCGCGTGCAGGAAAGGGCGGGCGATCTCGGCGAAGCGTTCGGGGTTGTCGCGCAGGCGCTTGACCGCGCCGGTGACGAACTCCTCACGGGTGATGCGCTGGTCGCCGTCCCGGTCGGCGATCCCGGCCATGCCCTGCCAGAACGCCTCCGCACCGGCGTACATTGCCTGACCCTTGTCGGAGCGTGCGGTCACGTCGAACTCGGCGAGGAGCGCCTTGGCCGCCGCGCTGAAGTCCTCGCGGTCGATCCAGCCGTTGCCGTCCTGGTCGAAGGTGGCGAACCGGGCTGCGATCCTGCGCTCGTACTCGGTGCTGACCATGTCTTTCCGTCCGCCTTACGTGTGCGTCGTCCGGGTCGTCCCACGGGTGCGTGGGTGACCTGGCAGCGAGCGTATGACGCGGGTGGCCGTCGGATGGCGGAAATCCGCCGCTTGTGCCAAGACCGGGGGAATTCTGCGACAACAGTGTGGCCGAGTCGCGACGGAGCCGGGCCGCGCGGGCGGCGCGTCAGGCCGAGAGCGGCCCCGCCTCGTCCGTCGTCGCGGACTCGATGTCGGGCCGGACGTCGAAGAGCCGGCGCACGCCGAGCGCGCCAAGGACCCGGTTGACGTGCGAGCCGTCGTCGGCGCCCTGGTCGGGCAGGATGAGCCGGAGCCGGCCCTGGCAGGAGCGGATCAGCCTACGGGCGGCGACGAGGACGCCGACCCCGCTGGAGTCGCAGAAGAAGACGTCCGAGAGGTCCACGACAAGGCTGTGGTGACCCTCTGCGACGACGTCGTGCACACGTTGGCGCAGAACCGGTGAGGTGATCAGGTCCAGTTCCCCGGACACCCGGAGCACGGCCCACTCACCCTGTTCGACGCTGGTCACCTTGAATGCCACGCCCCTGCCCCTCCGCTCGCCGGAACTCCCGGAACCGCCCGGAAACGGAAGCAGTTCCTACGCTTGCTTCCGCGCGGCTGCCCAGCGGCCGTTCCCTGAAACGTCGGGCCACAAACCAGACGTGATCGACAAGGGGCTTTTTTCAGTCACTATCGATCCTGTTCGGTCAGATATGCGCGCCGCTCGTGTGAAGTTTGTGTGAAGGGGGCACTATCACCTGCAGCCCTTCCAGGGGCGCGCATTGACACAAGGGGGCGTGCGCTGTCAGGCGTGCCGACTACATTCGAGACGAGGGTGCAGACAGGCTGGACGGGCCGGACACGGCGAGGGGAGGGGACCGCATGGCCAGCAAGGACGTACCGCCCCGCTGGGACCGCAAGATGCAGCAGCGGCTCGCCCGCGGTGAGGCGGCCGCCCTGGGCGAGCTGTACGACCGCTTCGCCTCGCTGGTGCACGGCCTCGCCCACCGCGTCCTCGGCGACGAGAAGGCCGCCGACACCCTCACCCGCGAGGTCTTCGCCCACCTCTGGCAGCACCCCGAGACCTACGACCCCAAGAAGGGCCCGTTGCGCACCTGGGTCGCCGGGGTCACCCACCGGCTCGCCGTGCAGCGGCTGCGCGACAGCGAGGCCGCCGCGCTGCCGCGGGACGGCGGCGGCTCCCTGGCGGAACTGGAGCGCAGGGTGCGCCGCGCCTCGGTCGCCGCCCGCGCCGACTACATCGTCCACTCCATGCCCGCCCCGCTGCGCGCCGCCCTCGACCTGGCCTACTTCCAGCGCCGCGACTACCGCCAGACCGCCGTCGACCTCGGCGTCACCGAGGACGAGGCCCGCCGCCGGCTCCGCCTCGGCCTGCAGCTGCTGTCCACCGCCCATGACGCCGGGACACCACCGGAACACGGGGGTGCGGTGTGAACGGAGCGGAAGGGTTCGGGGCACGCGACGAGCACGAGGGGCCGGGAGACGAGGAGTGGCGCGAGGGACAGCGCGAGGGGGAGTCGTACGAGAAGGGGCATTCGTGCGAGCGGGACGGCGGCCGGGGTGAGAACGGCCACACCTGTCAGGGCGCGGGCGGCGGCTCGGCGCAGGACCCCCGTGACACCGGTGAGCCCGAGGCGGACCGGCCGACCCGCATACCGCCGCCCCGCGCCTCCGTCGAGGACGGCGAGCGCCCGCTGCCCGACCCCGCCGATCCGGGAGACCTCGCACCCGTGCCGCTCGACCTGCCGCACGACGTCCTGAAGTCGCTCCTCGGCGCCTGGGCGCTGGCCGCCTGCTCGGCGGCGGAGTCGGCCGCCGTCGAGGACCACCTGGGCTTCTGCGGAGGCTGCGCCGACGAGGCCCGCCGGCTGCGCGAGGCGGTCGGCCTGCTGCACCAGCCGGAGAGCCTCGACCTGGACCCGGGACTGCGCACCCGCGTCCTGCAGAGCTGCCTGGAAGGCCGGCCGCCCCGCATCCCGGTCCCCGGGTGGGCCGCGCCCTACGACGCCGAGACCGCGCGCCTGGACGCCCTGCTGCAGGACTTCGGGGACGCGGAGTGGCATGCGCCGGTGCGGCTGCGGTGGTTCGAGGCCGACTCGGCGAAGAGCCGTCGTACGACCGTGGCGGGGGTGATCGCGCACCTGCTGTCCGTGGACGGGCTGGTCGCGCTCGCGCTCGGTCTGGAGGACCCGCTGGCCGACGTCGTCGGCGCGGCCGCGCAGGACGCGGTGGGCCCGGCCGAGCGCACCGAGGCGTTCTGGCGGACCTCGCACTTCCCGCCGACCCGCTCGGTGCGGGGGCCCTGGCGGGAGCAGAGCCACGGCCTGGTGCGGACGGTGTCCTTCACCGGTGGGAACGCGGGCGGGCTGGCGGTGTCGTACGGCGACTTCGAGCTGCCGCTGCACGACGCGATGCTGGACCGGGCCTTCGAGTCCTGGGTGCACGCCGAGGACATCGCGGAGGCGGTGGACTACCCGTACCAGCCGCCCGCGCCGCGCCACCTGAACAGGATGATCGACCTCGCGGCCCGGATGCTGCCCGCCGCGCTGGCCCGGCGCCGGCAGTCCGGGCTGGCTTCCCCGGCCCGCGGCCGCCACCTCGGCCTCGCCGGCGAGCCCGGCCGCAGCCTGCGGCTGGAGATCGAGGGCGCGGCGGGCGGCGAGTGGCTGATCCCGCTGGACTCACCGGCGGCGCTGGCCTCCGCGGACCTGGAGGTGGCCCATGTGGCGCTGGACGGCGTGGAGTTCTGCCGCCTGGCCGCCGGCCGGGTGTCGCCGGAGGAGGCCGCGGTGGGGCAGGTCGGCGACCGGGAGGCGATCAGGGATGTGCTGTTCGCGACGGCGGGGCTGAGCCGGCTGTAGGGGTGGGTCGCGGTTTCGCGGGCGGCCGAACGCCCCGGGCTGCTAGGCGAACACCACCGTACGGCGGCCGTTGAGCAGAATCCTCCGCTCCGCATGCCACTTCACCGCCCGCGCAAGTGCCTGGCACTCCACGTCCCGGCCGATCGCGACCAGCTGATCCGGGGTCACCTCATGCCCCACCCGCTCGACCTCCTGCTCGATGATCGGCCCCTCGTCAAGGTCGGCGGTCACATAGTGCGCGGTCGCCCCGATGAGCTTGACCCCCCTGGCATGGGCCTGGTGATACGGCTTCGCGCCCTTGAAGCTCGGCAGGAAGGAGTGGTGGATGTTGATGATCCGGCCGCTGAGCTGCTTGCACAGGTCGTCCGAGAGGACCTGCATATAGCGGGCGAGGACGACCAGCTCGACGTCCTGCTCGCGCACGATGTCCAGCAGCTTCGCCTCGGCCTGCGACTTCGTGTCCTTGGTGACCTGGATGTGGTGGAAGGGAATGTTGTAGGAGCCCACCAGCTCCTCGAACTCGGTGTGGTTCGAGACCACGCCCACGATCTCCACCGGCAGCGCACCGATCCGGGCCCGGAACAGCAGGTCGTTCAGGCAGTGCCCGAACTTGCTGACCATGAGCAGGATCCGCATCTTCTCGTCGGCCCGGTTGATCTTCCAGTCCATGTGGAAGGAGTCACCGATCGCCGCGAAGCTCGCCCGCAGCTTGTCCACCGTCACCGGCGCCTCGGCCGAGAAGTGGACGCGCATGAAGAACAGACCCGTGTCGTGGTCGCCGAACTGCTGGCTGTCCTCGATGTTGCAGCCGGTCATGAAGAGGTAGCTCGACACGGCGTGCACGATCCCCTGCTTGTCCGGGCAGGAGAGGGTGAGGACGTACTGGTCGGCCGGTGCGGCGGAGGGCGCGGGCTGCTCGTTCATGCACTACAGGTTCTCACGACGACCGCCCGCCGTGGGTGATCGTCCCGCAGGGCGGACGGGCTACGCGGTCCTCGTCATGATGCGCAGCACTTCCAGGGTCCGCGGGGGCGTGTCGGGATCGTCGCCGTCGCTCACCGCGAGGCGTACGTGCGCGTCCCGCGCCGCCCGCACCGCCTCCGGCCACCCCTGGTGGTCGAGATACGCGGCGACCGGCGCGTCCGGGCCGACCTGGTGCATGATCCGCAGCAGCCGCAGCACGGCGGTGTCCACGAGCGCCGCCTCCTGCGAGTCCCGGAATATCGTGCCGACGTATTTCTCCGCGGACCAGTTGTCCAGCCAGGTGTCCTCCACCAGCCGGTAGACGGCGTCCGTGACGTCGCCGTACCCGTCCACGCCGGCCAGCCAGACGTCCCGCTGGAACACCGGGTCGGAGAGCATGTGCAGCGCCGAGCGCACATTGCTGCGCCAGCGCCACCACGGCATGTCGCTTAGGGGCATGCCGCCCATGGTGGAGGAGCGACGGCCACGACGGGAAGAGTTCTCCGAACCTTGCACGGTCATCGATCGTACGTTCCTCGTCACACCTGCCTCACCGACCCCTCTAATTCACCTCGATGTCACTCTTCGTTGACTCAGGGTCACTCGACGGTTAGTCGTGTGAGGGAATCGTGCGTGCACATGACCGGCAGGCGACGCGCTATCAGTACCTTCCTCCACTCGACCCTCCGCCCCGGCAGAGCCTCCGCCCTGACCGCGGGCGCCGTGGCCCTCTGTGCGTCGCTCACCGCCGGATGCGGGGTCGTCCCCGGTGCCACGGGGGGCTCCGGGGATGACCCGATCAAGGTGATGACCTGGGCGCCGCAGGACACCAGCGGCACCAACAAGCCCGGCATGCCCGCGATGGCCGTCGCCTACGCCAAGTGGATCAACACCAACGGCGGCATCAACGGCCGCAAGCTGAAGGTCCTGACCTGCAACGACCACAACGACAGCGTGGGCGCCGCCAAGTGCGCCCGGTACGCGGCCGACGAGAACGTGGTCGCGGTCGTCGGCTCCTACAGCCAGTTCACGGACTCCTACTCCGCCCCGCTGGAAGGCGCCGGCATCCCCTACATAGGCGGCTACGGCGTCACCAACGACGAGTTCACCGGCCAGATGTCCTACCCGGTCAACGGCGGACAGCCCGCCCTGCTCGCCGGTCTCGGCAGGGCCCTCGGTGCCTCCTGCGGCAATGTCTCCTTGGTCCGCCCCGACAGCATCGCCGGTGACGAGCTGCCGGTGCTGCTCGACTCCGGGCTGAAGGCGGGCGGGCACGCGAAGGCGGGCGACCAGCTCGCCGCGGAGGACGCCACCGAATACGGCGACCAGGCCGACCAGGCGCTGCGGTACGCCAGCAGCGACCCCGCGAGGAATGGCTGCGTGGTGCCGGCGCTCGGGGACCGCACCGACACCTTCATGGACTCGTTCCGGCGGGACCGCGGGGGCTTCCCCTCGGTACGGCTCGCGACCGTGCTCGGCAGCGTCGACCAGACCGTGATCAACGCCACCGGCGGCGCGTCCGGGCCGTACGAGGGGGCGTACATCACCGGCTGGTACCCGCCGGCCTCGGACTCGCGCTGGGACCCGATGAAGAAGGTGATCAACGAGGAGGCCTTCGGCGACACCCGCATCGACCCCGCGGACGCCGGAGTGCAGACCACCTGGATCGCCTACACCGTGCTGAAGGCCGTGCTCGACAAGATCGGTGACGGCGAGGTCACCGCCGACTCGGTGCGGCGCACCCTCGACGACGGCCTGCGGGTCCCCACCGGCGGTCTCACCCCGACCCTGCACTGGACCTACTCCAGCGAGCTCGCCGCGGTCGGCTTCCCGCGGATGGTCAACGCCGACGTCACCCTGCAGGTGGTCCAGGACGGCAAGCTGGTGGCCGCCCGCAAGGGCGTCGGCGGATTCGACGGCACCACCGACATGACGCGGACGCTGGAGGCCGCCGACGTGCAGTGACGCCCGCCGGCGCGCCCCTCAGGCCTGCCTCACAGCTGGGTGGGCCCGCGCTGGGTCAGGCCGTACTTCTGCGCGATCGTGTTCCACAGCGCCGCCGCCTTCACCTTCTGCGCGCTGGCGGTGCCGCTCGCCCGGTTGCCGGCCTGGGTCTCGCCCGTGACGCGGGCGTGGCCCTTGCGGCAGACCTTGCGGTCCTTGGCCTGGTCGGCCCAGGCCGCGTAGTGGTTGTCGGCCGCGGCGGACGCCTGCCAGGCCTGGGTCAGCGCGGCGGTGAGCTCGCCGTTGTTCGGCAGCTTGTCCACGGACAGCGTGCCGAGCCGGGTGACCAGGTCGCCCCGCTGCTTGGCGGCGGCGCGCAGATCGGAACCGGCCGTGTCGAGGTTGTCGCAGTTCTTGACGTCGGCCACCGACTTGATCACCGTGGCGCGGCTGCTGCCGCTGTCGGCGAGCAGCTTGTCCAGCGCGACCGCCTGCTGCCGGGCCGGATCGGCGGCCCCCGAGGAACCCTGGCCGGGGGCCGCGGAGGTGGCCGCGACCGTCTTGCCGTCGGCGCCCTGGTCCTTGCCGCCCCCACCGCTGAGCAGGGCACCGGCGCCCACACCGATGACGACGATGCCGACACCGATCGCGGCGATCAGCGGCACCCGCGACCGGCCGCGCTGCCGGTCGTCGTCGTGCGCGGGGGCGTACGACGGCTGCTGCGCGCCGTACGAGGGCTGCTGCGCGCCGTACGGCGCCGGGCCGCCGGGGTAGCCGCCCGGCTGCTGGGCGCGCGGCATCTGCTGGGTGGCCCCGGCCGGGCCGTCATCGCCCGCGGGGCCGCCGCGGAAGAGGTGGTCGAACCCGTCCGACGGCTGCCGGTCCACGCCCTGCGCCTGGTTCTGCGCCTGTGCCTGCGCGGCGTACGGCGGGATGTACTGCGTGGCCTCCGCGTCGGGCGACGCCGACGCGGGCGCCTGCGGCTGGACGCGGCCGAGGTAGCGCGTCTCCTCGCCGCCCGCCTCGGGCGGCAGCGCGCCGGGCGCGACCGGCGGGATGTACTGGGTCGCGCCCTCGTCGGCGGTTGCGGCCGGCACCGGGGGCAGATACTGCGTGGCGCCCTCGGCGGCCGCCGCCTGCACCGGCGGTATGTACTGCGTCGCGCCCTCGTCCGCGGCGGGCAGCGGGGCACCGGCGGCCGGGTAGGCGTCCGCCGGCGGCAGCGGCGCGGCACCGGCCGGCGGCTGCCGGTAGGGCTGCGGCAGAGACTGCTGATGCGTCTGGTGCTGCGGCTGCTGCTGGTACGGACCGGGTGCCGCGCCGTACCCGGGCTGCTGACCGGCGCCGTAGCCACCGCCCTGCGCGCCGGGGTGGTCGTACGACGGCGGGCCGTACGACGGCGCCGGGGCGCCCTCCGGGGGCAGCGCGCCGGGGTTCGCGGCGGGCGGCTGCCCGGGGGCGTCCGGGGTGTGCCACTGCTGGGCCGGCGCGGGGGGCCAGCCCTGGCCCGGCTGGGGCGGCTGCTGCTCGGGCCCCCAGGAGCCACCCCAGGCCTGCCCGCCCGTCGGGGCGGCGGGGGCGGGGGCGGGCGCGCCCGCCATGCCCGGCAGCAAGGGCTCGCCTCCGTCGGAGGGCAGCACGATGCCTTCGTGCGCGGGCCGCGCCGAGGGCTCCTCGCCCTGTCCACTCTGCGTCACCGGGACTCCTACTAATGGGGGACCTTGTGAATCGGGCTCACGCTACCGGGTCCCCCGAGCCGGGTGCCATGCAGCTCAGGGCGCGATCTTCTTACCTGTGACGGCGGTAACAGGACCGCCCCGCGGTGCGCCGTCCGCGGCACCTCGCCCGTCCGGGTGCCGTTGGCCGTGCGTTCACGCAGCCGCGGGGCCGGTGTTCACGCGGCCTGCTGGAGATCGAGGCGCGCCCCGAACTCCCGTACCACCGCCTCCTCCCGGAAGGGTTCCAGGCGCTGCTGGAGATCTTCCAGGTACTCGGCGCCCCGGTTGGAGCGGAGCGTCTCCAGCAGTTCCACCGCCTTCAGGCCGGTGCTGCAGGCCTGTTCGACCTCCCGCTGCTGCACCTGGGCCGTGGCGAGCAGCGCATAGCCGATGGCGCGCCGCCGGGCCCGGGACTCCGGGTGCCCGGCCAGTGACTGCTCGGCGTACCGGGCCGCCTGCTCGCTCTGGCCGAGATCGCGGTGGCAGTGCGCCAGTTCGTCGGCGAGATACGCCTCGTCGAAGTGGCGGATCCACACCGGGTCGTCAGCGGAGGAGCCGTCCGCCCGCTCCATCGCGGTCACCGCGCGCCCGATGGACGCCTGCGCCGCGCGCGTGTCGCCGAGCAGGGCGTGCCCGCGCGCCTCGGCCGCGTGGAACATCCCCTCCACGCGCGGGGTCACATGGCCGCGCGCGCCCTCCTGCGCCGCCCGCGCCAACTGGGCGATCTCCCGCGGGTTTCCGAGCTGTGCGGCGAGGTGGCTCATGGACGCGGCGAGGACGTAACCGCCGTACCCGCGGTCCCCGGCGGCCTGCGCGAGCCGCAGCGACTGGATGTAGTACCGCTGGGCCAGCCCCGGTTGCCCGGTGTCGACGGCCATGTACCCGGCGAGCTCGGTCAACCGGGCGACCGCCGCGAACAGATCCCGCCCGACCGTCTCCCGGTACGAGCCGGCGAGCAGCCCGGAGACGACGCTGTTGAGGTAGTGCACGACGACCGGCCGCACATGCCCGCTGCCGAACTGGTGGTCCAGGTCGGTCAGCGCCTGCGTCATGGACCGTACGGCCGCCACGTCGGCCTGCCCCACCCGCGGGCCCGCCTGCCGGGCCACCTGGGCGTCCGGCGCCGAGATCAGCCAGTCCCGGCTGGGCTCGACCAGCGCGGAGGCGGCGACGGAGGAGCCGGACAGGAAGTCCCGGCGTCCCACGTCACTGCGCCACAGCTCGCAGACCTGCTCGATGGCCCCCAGTACCGTCGGCGAGAACTGGAGACCGACCCCCGAGGCGAGGTTCTTGCCGTTGGCCATGCCGATCTCGTCGATCGTGACCGTACGGCCGAGCTTGCGGCCGAGCGCCTCCGCGATGATCGCCGGGGCGCGGCCCCGGGGCTGCTGTCCGCGCAGCCAGCGGGCCACGGACGTCTTGTCGTAGCGCAGGTCGAGGCCGTGCTCGGCGCCGCACATGTTGACCCGCCGGGCCAGCCCGGCGTTCGAGCACCCCGCTTCCTGGATGAGTGCCTGCAGCCGTTCGTTCGGCTGCCTCGCCACGAGAGGCCTTGCGGCCATGGACTACCCCCTGCGTTGCGAGCCCCCGGAGCGTGAAGTTCCGGCCGAGTGATCGGTGTCGATCCGTACGGGAAGATCACTGCCCAGTTGACATACCGTCAATGCGCGACATGTGCGGTTTGCCGGGGTAAAGGTGCTTGCCACCCCACCCCTGGCTACCCAGGTCACGCCCCGCTTCCTCCTGCGCGCCCCCACCCGTGCACCCATGCGCCCCGGCTGCCGAATCGATGCTCCACCCCCGCGCGCGCTACGGCCGTAACTCCAGGTGGGTGCGGGAGTTGAGAGGGGCGTGGAAGAGACGATCGCGGGCGCCGAAAACATTCAGATTGCCGGTCAGATTCCGCAGCAGCGCGGGGAATCGCTGCTGGAGACCGCCGTACGCTACGCCGAGGAACGCCACTGGGAGGTGTTCCCGGGCACCTGGCTGGAAGCGGTCGACGGAATCCAGCGCTGCTCGTGCGGCGACGCCTCCTGCCCTGCGCCGGGTGCGCACCCCGCGCGCCCCGACTGGGCGACGCAGGCGACCGGCAGCGCGACCGTCGCCCGCCGGATGTGGCAGAAGCAGCCGACGGCTTCGATTCTGCTGCCGACGGGGCGGACGTTCGACGCGTTGTCCGTCCCCGAGAGTGCGGGGTTTCTGGCGCTCGCCCGCATGGAGCGGATGGAGTTGACGCTCGGGCCGGTCACTCTGGCTCCGGACCGGCGGATGCACTTCTTCGTGCTGCCGGGCGGGTCGGTGAAGGTGCCGGAACTGGTGCGGAAGCTGGGCTGGACGCTTTCGTCGCTGGACCTGGTGGCGCTGGGCGAGGGGGCGTATGTGGCCGCTCCTCCCACGCGGTTCGGGTCCCGGGGGGCCGTGCAGTGGGCTCGTCGGCCCACGCCGGCGAACCGGTGGCTGCCGGATGCGGAGGAGCTGATCTCGCCGCTCGCCTACGCGTGCGGGCGGGATCGGTAGCCGTCTCGTCCCCGTGGCCGCCCCGCACCCCTCAGGCCGGCGTCCGCGCCGTAGCCTTCATCCATGACCGATGTGGCAGTGCGGGTGCGAGGGCTCTGGAAGCAGTTCGGGCAGCAGGTTGCCGTCGGGGGGATCGATCTGGATCTGCCCGCCGGGAAGTTCATCGGGCTGGTCGGGCCCAATGGGGCCGGGAAGACCACCACCCTGTCCATGGTGACCGGGCTGCTGCGGCCGGACGGCGGGTCCGTCGAGGTCGTCGGTCATGACGTGTGGCGGGATCCCGTGGCCGTCAAGGCGAGCATCGGCGTCCTTCCCGAAGGGCTGCGGTTGTTCGAGCGGCTGTCGGGGCGGGAGTTGCTCGGCTACTCGGGGCGGCTGCGCGGACTGCCGGGGGCCGAGGTCGACAAACGGGCCACCCAGCTGCTGGACGTCCTCGACCTGGCCGGCGCCCAGCACAAGCTCGTCGTCGACTACTCGACCGGCATGCGCAAGAAGATCGGGCTCGCGGCCGCGCTCCTGCACAATCCCGAGGTGCTCTTCCTGGACGAGCCGTTCGAGGGCGTCGACCCGGTGTCCGCGCAGATCATCCGAGGCGTCCTGGAGCGGTACACCGCCTCCGGCGCCACGGTCGTCTTCTCCTCGCACGTCATGGAGTTGGTCGAGTCGCTGTGCGACTGGGTCGCGGTGATGGCGGCGGGCCGGATCCGCGCGACCGGGCCGCTGGCGGAGGTGCGCGGCACGCATCCCACGCTCCAGGGGGCGTTCCTGGAACTGGTCGGGGCGAGCGGCCGGGACACCGGGTCCGATCTGGACTGGCTGGGCGGAGGGGCGGCCCGATGACGAACCTCACCTCCACCGTCGTACGCCTGAAACTGTCACTGCTGCGGAACGGGCTGAGGCAGTCCGGGGGCCGGCGGGCCGCGTTCGTCGTCTCGGCGGTCATCGCGGTCCTGTTCGCCCTGCTGCAACTGCTGGGGCTGCTCGCGCTGCACGGGCACGCGCACGCCGACGCCGTCGCCGTGCCGGGTACGGCCGTGCTGGCGCTGGGCTGGGCGGTGCTGCCGCTGTTCTTCCCGACCGGCGACGAGACGCTGGACCCGACCCGGCTCGTCATGCTCCCGCTGCGCCCCCGCCCGCTGGTCCGGGCGCTGCTCACGGCCTCCCTGGTCGGCATCGGCCCGCTGTTCACCCTGCTGGTGCTGGTGGGCTGCGCGCTGTCGCTGGCTCAGGGCGCGGCCGCGTACGTCGTCTCCGCCGTCGCCGTGGCCCTCGCGCTGCTGGTCTGCGTGGCGCTGGCGCGGGCCGTCGCCACGGCCAACGTACGGCTGCTGACCAGCAGGAAGGGCCGCGATCTGGCCGTACTGAGCGGACTGGTGATCGCCATCGGCGCCCAGCTGGTCAACTTCGGGGCGCGGCAGCTGGGTTCGGCCGGGATCGGCCAGTTGCAGCCGGTCGCGGACGTACTGTCCTGGGTGCCGCCGGCGTCGGCGGTGGCGGCGGTGCACGCGGCGAGCCAGGGGTCGTACGGCATCGCGGTCAGCCAACTCGCCGTGACGGTCGCCGGGTTGGCGGCGCTCATCGCGCTCTGGGCGCGGAGCCTGACCCGGCTGATGACCGCGCCCGACGCCTCCACGCTGCAGCCGGTCGACACCGCGGTCCGCAGCCGCTCGGCCACCGGACTCGGCCGGCTGCTGCCGCAGGACCGCACCGGTACGGTCATGGAACGCAGCCTGCGCTACATCTGGCGGGACCCGAAGACCAAGGCCGCCTGGGTGACCTCCCTGGCGATCGGGCTGATCGTGCCGGTGTTCAACGCGATGCAGGGCACCGGATCGGTCTACTTCGCGTGCTTCGCCGCCGGGATGCTCGGCATCCAGATGTACAACCAGTTCGGGCAGGACACCTCCGCCTTCTGGATGGTGGCCATGACCATCTCCTCACCCCGGGACGCCTACGCCGAGCTGCGCGGCCGCGCCCTGGCGCTGCTGCTGATCACCCTGCCGTACGCGGCACTCGTGACGGTGGTGACGACGGCCCTGCTGGGCGCCTGGACCCGGCTGCCGGAGGTGCTCGGGCTGTCCCTCGCCCTGCTCGGGGCGATGCTCGCGACCGGCGCCTGGACCTCGGCCCGCTTCCCCTACTCCATCCCCCAGGAGGGCCACAAGAACGTCGTCCCCGGCCAGGCGGGCCTCGCCTGGATCTCCATCTTCGGCGGCATGATCTCGGCGGCTCTGCTCTGCTCCCCGGTCATCGCCCTCACCGTCTGGCTGCATGTGAGCGAGGGCGGGGCGGACTGGCGGTGGCTGCTGCTGCCCGTGGGGGCGGCGTACGGCGCGGGGCTGACCCTGGGCGGCCTGCGCCTGGCGGCACCGCGGACGGCGGCACGGTTGCCGGAGATCCTGACGGCTGTCAGCAAGGGGTAGGTCGGTTCAATCCCCGAGCACCCGGTCGAGAAACGGCGAGACAGCGCCCCGCCAAGCCGACGGCAGCTCATAGTGCGCAAGATGCCCGGCATCGGAAACCTCCGCGTACTCCCCGGCCGGCAGCACCCGCACCATCTCCTGCGCCTCCGCCCGCCCCAGCTCCCCGTCCACCCCACGCACCACCAGCGTCGGGCACCGCACCTGGGCCAGCTCCTCCCAGTGCGCGTCGTACACCCAGGTCTCCCGGGAGCGGAGCATCTGCTCCGGCTCGAACACCGGCCGCCAGCCGTCGGCGGCCTCGTGCATCACCTCGGCGTAGAACTCCCCGCGCGAGGCATTCGGCCGCTCCACCCAGGGATCGTCCTCACCGAACCACTTGCGTACGTCGGCCAGCGTGGCGAAGGGAACGGGCCAGGCCCTGAACCAGTCGGCCCACTCCCGCTGCGAGGCGGCGCCCAGCGCGGAGGCCCGCATGTCGCAGATGATCAGGCCCCGGACCAGTTCCGGGCGCTTCGCGGCGAGCTGCCAGGCGGTCAGCGCCCCCATGGCGTGGCCGATGAGGAGCGCGGGGCCGAGGCCGAGCTGTTCGAGGGCGGCCTCGGCGTCCTCGACGTACGCCTCGCGGGTGTAGACGGCCTGTGGGGGCTTCTCGCTCTGGCCGTGTCCGCGCTGGTCGAGGGCGACGGCGCGGTGGCGTGCGGCGAGCCAGCGGGCGGTGGAGGCCCAGTGGGAGGCGCGGCCCATCAGACCGTGAAGTAACAGCACGCCCGGCGTGCCGGGCGGCGCATCCGTCCGGCGCTCCCCCTGGTCGTCCACCGGATCGGGTCCCGGCTTGGGAGGTTCGGCGAACTCCCAGGCGGCGAGGCGCACCCCACCCGCTCCCGTCACGTCGATACGCCGTGCCATCGGCCTGGCACCCCCCAGCTCCGCCTGCCTCGTACCGGTGTACTGCCGTACTCGCTCGTACTCGCTGCTGTCGCTGTCGTGCTTGTCGTCGTGTTTTTCGTGCTTGTCGTGCTGTCGTCGCGCTCGTCCTGCCGTCGCAGACTATCGAATACCTATTCGAAAAATGCGCTTCTGCGGGACAACACCCCTCCTTCGAGTGACACCCCTGAAGGCATGATCGCCGCCACCGAGGGGATCTTTTCTGGCGAGAGGCGGACCGCTCGGGGAAAAACGGTCCGTGGGGGGATGACCCTGAGAGCTCGGGGCTCCGGGTCAGCACAGGGGAGGACAGGCCCCGGCGCCACCAGGCGCCGGGGCCCTCTCCCGCTCAGCGTTTGGCGACGAACACGTGGGAGGCGACATCCGCCTCCAGCTCGGCCGCCTCGCCGCCGCTGCCCACCAGGACACCGCCGGCCGACTCCGTCACGCTCACCACGGAACCGGGCTGCACACCCGCGCGCCGCAGCGTGTACATCAGCTGCGCGTCCGTCTGGATCGGCTCGCCGATACGGCGGACGACGACCGTCTTGCCGTCCGTGCCCGCGTCCAGGTCCGCCAGCGAGACCATGCCCTCGTCCAGGAACGGGTCGGCGCCGTCCTTCTCGCCCAGCTCCTCCAGCCCCGGGATCGGATTGCCGTACGGCGACTCGGTCGGATGCCGCAGCAGCTCCAGCACGCGCCGCTCGACGGCCTCGCTCATCACGTGCTCCCAGCGGCAGGCCTCCGCGTGCACCTGCTCCCACTCCAGGCCGATCACATCGACGAGGAGACACTCGGCCAGCCGGTGCTTGCGCATCACGCGCGTGGCCAGCCTGCGGCCCTCTTCGGTCAGCTCCAGGTGACGGTCGCTGGCGACGGACACGAGCCCGTCACGCTCCATGCGTGCCACTGTCTGGCTCACCGTCGGCCCGCTCTGGTCGAGCCGCTCCGCGATGCGGGCGCGCATGGGGACGACGCCTTCCTCTTCGAGTTCGAGGATGGTGCGGAGATACATCTCCGTGGTGTCGATCAGTCCGGACATACGTGCCCCTCGATTACCTCTGCCGGCAGCCCGGCGCGTGCGCTGGCCCTAGCACCAATTCTGCCGGATCCGACTGACAAGCGGGGGCCTCCGGCGTAACGGGCCGGTACGGGTGACCGCCGCGGTGACCCGTGTCTCAATCTTGCGGGGCCAATCTTGGGGGAACAGGATGTGGGCTGGGTCACGTTCCAGTTGAATGATGGGCACTGAGCGAACCGTGCGCCGCACGTGCGCCGACGCAGTCTCCAGGGGGTCCAGGTGAGTGCTTCCCGGCCGAGTGGGACCACCGATGAACTGGGGCCCGACGAGCCCGGTGAGTCAGGGGGATCCGATCTGCTCGCCGCACTGCTCGACGGCATGGACGCGGCACTGTGCGCCTTCGACTCAGACGGGGTCGTCACGCACTGGAACCGGGAGGCCGAGCGCATCCTCGGCTGGACGGCCGCCGAGGCGGTGGGACGGCACGGGTTCGCCGGATGGGCGGTGCGCAGCGCCGACGCCGAGGAGGTGCAGGCCAGGCTGATGTCGGCGATGCACGCCCCCGGGCGGCAGGTGCACGAGTTCGCGCTGGTCACCAAGGACGGCGGGCGGGTACTCGTACGGACCCAGTCCGCCGCCGTACGCGGACCCGACGGAGAACCCGCCGGACTGTACTGCGCGTTCAGCGAGGTCCACGCCCAGATCGACCTGGAGCGGTCGATCGCGCTGAGCGAGGCGCTGTTCGAGGACGCGGCCTGGGGAGTCGTCCTCATCGACGCCGATCTGCGGCCCGCCGTCGTCAACGCGCACGCGGCCCGCGCGCTCGGCATCGGGCGCACCTCCGCGCTCGGCCGGCCGCTCGGCGAGCTGCTCGCACAGGGTGTGGAGGAACTGGAGGCCGCGCTCACCCACGTACTGGCCGAGGGCGCCCCGCCCGCGCCCGCCGAGATGTGGGTGACCGTGCGCACCCGGGAGAGCGAGAAGCGGCGCTGCTGGCGCAGCGGCTTCGTACGGCTGGCCTCGCCGCTCGCGGAGGAACCCGTACCGCTCGGCGTCGGCTGGCTGTTCCAGGACGTCACCGAGGCCAAGCAGGGCGAACAGGAGGCGGCCCTGCTGCGGTTCCGCACCAACCAGCTGCACCGGGCCGCGCGCGCCGCCGCCGAGTGCGAGGACCCGGCCGAGGCGGCCACCGTCCACCTGGACTTCGCCCTCGCCGGCTTCGCCGACCACGCGCTGATCGACCGGGCGGTGCCTGCACCGCGCTCGGAGGCTTCGCGGGGTTCGGAGGGTTCGCGGGGTTCGCAGGGCGAGGAGGCGGCGGCCGTACGACTGGTGCGGCTGGCCGCGACGCCCGCCGGAGCGCCGGGACCGAGCCTGCTCACCGGGGCGGCCGGGCTGCCCGTGCGCTACGAGCCGGGCCATCCGGCGCTGCAGTGCGTGGAGCGGGCCGGGGTCGTGCGCGCGGACGCCGGGTCGGTCCCGGAACAGCGGGCGCGGGAGTGGGCGCTGGCCCGGCAGTGGCCCGGTGACGCGGTGCACGCCCTGTGCGCGGTGCTGCGCAGCCGGGGGCGGACGCTGGGCGTGGTGACCTTCCTGCGCGGCTCCGGCCGCAGCCGCTTCGAACGGTCCGACACGGCCTACGCCGAGGACGTGGCGGTCCGCATCGCGGCGGCGCTGGACCTGGCGGACGCGGTACGGGAGAAGCAGGCCCACCGGTAGCTCGCCGACGGGTTCAGCGCCGGTAGAAGATCCGGTCGCCGTACTCCCGCATCACCCGGCCGTTCCACTCGTGGCCGCCGTCGACATTGCCGGAGCGCAGGAGCGGGGGCTCGATGCCCCGGTCGGCGAGGGCGGCGGCGGTGGTCGCCATGACGGCCTGCATCAGGGCGGTGGTGACGACCGTGGAGGCGGGGGCGAAGGGCGCCGGGATGGTGTCCAGGGTGAGCTCCGCGTCGCCGACGGCGATCTTCGAGTCCAGGACGATGTCGCAGTGGTCCTTCAGGAAGGTGCCGGAGGAGTGCCGGGACCTGGTCTGCGCTGCGTACGCGACCGAGGTGACGCCGATGACCTTCACGCCGAGGGCGCGGGCGTTCAGGGCCATCTCCACGGGCAGGGCGTTGCGGCCGGACAGGGAGATGATCACCAGCGCGTCGCCGGCGCGGACCGGTGAGGTGTCGAGGACGGCGCTCGCGAGGCCGTCGACGCGTTCGAGGGCGGAGCCGAGGGTGGCCGGGGTGACGTCGACACCGACGACACCGGGCACGGCGAGCAGGTTCATCAGCGCGAGTCCGCCGGCCCGGTAGACGACGTCCTGGGCGGCCAGCGAGGAGTGCCCGGCGCCGAAGGCGAACAGTCGGCCGCCGGCGGCGACGGTGTCCGCGAGCAGGGTGCCGGCCGCGGCGATCGACTCGGCCTCCTCCGCACGGACCCGTTGCAGCAGGCCGATCGCGGCGTCGAAGAACAGGTCGGCAGGCGTGCCGTCGCTCATGCGGTGCCCCTTCGCAGCGTCTGTGTCGCGGATCACCGTGCGGTCTGGACCAGTGCGGTGTCAATACGGCCGCTCGCGGCCGCTCCGGCGGGGCGACGACTGCGGCTACGACGTCCGGCCGCAAGCCCCTGCCGCAGGATCCCCAAAAAACAGTTGAGCCCTCCCCAATCGCTTCTTAGGCTGTGCCTCACGTCGAAGGGAGGTGATCGGGTAAATGAGTGAAACCCGGACGCGCGAGGTGGCTGCGGGCTAGCGGCTCGCCACCACACCAAGTGCGGTGCCGGACCAGCGTGTGTGCGAAACACGCAGCCGGCCTAATCCAACGCAGTCACCCGACCCGCGGGCTGCCGGTACGTCCGGCCGGCTCCTCCTTGAGGAACCCAGCCCGCGGGTCGTCTGCGTTTTCGGGCCCCGTGCTGTCAGGGGGCGAGGCGCTCGACCTTCCAGGTGCCGCCCGGCTGGGCGACGTAGCGCAGGCGGTCGTGGAGGCGGTTCACGCGGCCCTGCCAGAACTCGACGGTCTCCGGGGTGATGCGGAAGCCGCCCCAGTGCGGCGGGACCGGGACCTGTTCGTCCTCGGGGTAGCGGGCCTGAAGGTCGGCGTAGGCGGTGTCCAGTTCGGTGCGGGAGGCGATCACCGTGGACTGGGCGCTGGCCCAGGCGCCGAGCTGGGAACCGTGCGGGCGGGTGCGGAAGTAGGCGGCGGTCTCGTCGCGGCCGGTGCGGTGGGCGGTGCCGGTGACGATGACCTGGCGGGCCAGCGGGTGCCAGGGGAAGAGCAGCGCGATGTGCGGGTTCTCCGCGAGGTCGTAGGCCTTGCGGGAGTCGTAGTTGGTGTAGAAGACGAAGCCCTCGGTGTCGAACTGCTTCATCAGGACCGTGCGCGAGCTGGGGCGGCCGGCCGCGTCCACCGTGGAGACGACCATCGCGTTGGGCTCGTAGACGGTGCCGTGCAGCGCTGCCCGGGCGGCGTCCTCGAACCAGCGGGCGAACTGGTCCATGGGATGCGCGGCGAGGTCCTGTTCGGCGAGGCCTTCCGCCCGGTACTGCTTGCGCATGGCGGCGGGGTCGAGGGCGGGGTCCAGGAGCGGGTCGCGGTCGGTCACGCGGTCATCTTGCCGTATCGAACGCCACTGGCACTCAGTGTCGTACGGACTCCCCAAGTCTGGCACCGGGGGTTATGGTGCTGGTTCCCTTGCGGTTTTGGGTGACCACCGGTCGAACGGGGCATCACCGGGGTGACCGCCGCCGAACCATCTCAAGGAGCCGCCTGATGTCCGATTTCGTACCCGGGCTCGAGGGAGTCGTCGCGTTCGAGACGGAGATCGCCGAGCCGGACAAGGAGGGTGGCGCCCTGCGGTACCGGGGCGTCGACATCGAGGATCTGGTCGGTCATGTCTCGTTCGGGAATGTGTGGGGGCTGCTGGTCGACGGGGCGTTCAATCCCGGTCTGCCGCCCGCCGAGCCGTTTCCGATCCCGGTGCACTCCGGTGACATCCGGGTGGACGTGCAGTCGGCGCTCGCCATGCTGGCGCCGGTGTGGGGGCTGAAGCCGCTGCTCGACATCGACGAGGGACAGGCGCGGGAGGATCTGGCGCGGGCCGCCGTGATGGCGCTGTCGTACGTCGCCCAGTCGGCGCGCGGGCAGACGCTGCCGATGGTGCCGCAGCGGGAGATCGACAAGGCCAGGTCGGTGGTGGAGCGGTTCATGATCCGGTGGCGGGGTGAGCCGGATCCCAAGCATGTCGCCGCCGTGGATGCCTACTGGACGTCCGCGGCCGAGCACGGGATGAACGCCTCGACCTTCACCGCGCGGGTCATCGCCTCCACCGGGGCGGATGTCGCCGCCGCGCTGTCGGGGGCGGTCGGGGCGATGTCCGGGCCGCTGCACGGGGGTGCGCCCTCGCGGGTGCTCGGGATGATCGAGGAGATCGAGCGGACGGGGGATGCGGAGGCGTACGTCAGGCAGGCCCTGGACCGGGGTGAGCGGCTGATGGGGTTCGGGCACCGGGTGTACCGGGCGGAGGATCCGCGGGCGCGGGTGCTGCGGCGTACGGCGCGGGAGCTGGGCGCGCCGCGGTTCGAGGTCGCCGAGGCGCTGGAGAAGGCCGCGCTGGAGGAGTTGCACAACCGCCGGCCGGATCGGGTGCTCGCCACCAACGTGGAGTTCTGGGCCGCGATCGTGCTGGACTTCGCCGAGGTGCCGGCGCACATGTTCACGTCGATGTTCACGTGCGCGCGGACTGCCGGGTGGTCGGCGCACATTCTCGAGCAGAAGCGGACGGGACGGCTGGTGCGGCCCTCGGCCCGGTATGTGGGGCCCGGGCCGCGCCGGCCGGAGGACATCGAGGGGTACGGGGAGATCGCCCGCTGAGCGGGACCCAGCCCCCCGCGCCCCTGAAAATCGGGCCCTTCGGGCCCGATTTTCATGCTGCCGCAAGCAGACCCGCATGGTGCCTCTCCGCGACCAGCGGATGCGCCCTCAGCTTGCCCTTGAGTTCGTTGTAGCCGTACTCGGCGTACAGGGGGTTCGCCGGGTCGGTGGTGATGCCGGGGGCCTCGGAGGCGTGCGGGAAGGGCAGGGGCTCCACCCTGGCGTCCAGGCGCGGGTTGTAGAAGAACGGGACGGAGAAGCGTTCCGTGGCGCCGGGCGGGCTGACCACGCGGTGGTTGGTGGCGATGAGGTAGCCGTTGGTGGCCACTTCCAGGAGTTCGCCGAGGTTGACGACGAAGGCGCCCTCGATGGGCGGGACGTCGTGGAAGAGGCCGTCCTCGCGCTGGACCTGGAGGCCGCCGACGGTGTCCTGGAGGAGCAGGGTCAGGAAGCCGTAGTCCTTGTGGGCGCCGACGCCCTGGTCGGTGCCGTCGCCGGCGCTGCCGGGGTAGCGGACGAGCTTGAGGTGCGGGTGGGCGTGGGCGCCGAAGACCGGGTCGTAGAAGTCGGCGGGGGCGCCGATGGCGGCGAGGAGCTCGTGCAGGAGGCGGTCGGCGACTGTGCTGAGCCTGTCGATCCAGGCGAGGGCGGCGGTGCGCAGTTCGGGGAGGGCGACGGGCCACTGGTTGGGGCCCTGGAGCCACCAGTACGGGGGTTCGCCGGGGGCCGGGACGCGGGCGGGGCGTTCGGCGCCTATGTCGAGCTGGTCGCGCC
The DNA here is from genome assembly GCF_055581585.1 of Streptomyces sp. NPDC031426. Taxonomy (NCBI): domain Bacteria; kingdom Bacillati; phylum Actinomycetota; class Actinomycetes; order Kitasatosporales; family Streptomycetaceae; genus Streptomyces; species Streptomyces sp. NPDC031426. The sequence continues at coordinate 105,551 of NZ_JBVIJE010000014.1, read as the reverse complement.
AGTCGCGGGCGCCGGCGGTGCGTTCGTCGCCGGTGCGGGTGTAGCCGCGGAAGTGCGGGGAGTTCACGTTGTCGAGGGCGAGCCGGTCGGCCTCGGGGAGGGTGAAGAAGGCGCGCATGGCGGTGAGCAGCGCGTCGGTCTCGGCCTGGGTCACGCCGTGTCCGACGAGCTGGAAGAAGCCGACGTCGTGGGCGGCGCTGTGCAGCTGGGCGTGGAGCAGGGCGCGGGCCTGGGGGCCGCGGTCGGCGGCCGACAGGTCGATGATGGGGAGCTGGTCGTACGACGGGGTCGTCGTGGGGTGCGTCGATGCGGTGTGCGTCGTCATGGGTGCGTCCACGGGGTGTGTGGGCCACGGGCAAGCCACCGAGGGTGTGGGCGGCGTCGCCCCGGGTGCCGTAAGAAGATGCCGTAAGAAGGCGGGAGAAAAGAGGCTGAATCAGGCCGAAGGCCGACAGCCCATGCTCGTGACGCGCACGTAGTCCACGTGGCGGCGGCGAACGAGCATCGGAAGCATGCGGCAAGGGTACTGCCCGGTGCCGGATACCGGTGTGGCCTGCTTCACGGGGTCAGAGCTTGCCCAAGCCCAGGTGGGCGAAAGCGAAGTGGTCGTGGGCCCAGGTCCGGTCCGGGAGCGGGACCGAGGTGGCGCAGGCGGGGCAGGTGACGTCGGCCGCTCCGGTCGTGTGCCAGCGGTCCACAGCCGTGCCGTACGGCTCCCAGGCCGTGTCGATCCGGTCGTACTCGTCGGTGTGGCCTCGGGTAGTGGTCGTGCAGCGGGGGCAGCGGACCCACTCGGGCTCGCCGTGGTCGCCGTGGAAGCTCGTGCGCCCGGTGTGGACGGTCAGGCCGTCGGACGGTTCCCAGTCGACGTCTGCCGGGTCGACGGCCCGGTCCCAGTGCGGGCCGGGCAGGTGGTGGCCGAAGGAGCGGTCGGTGCGCTCGACGAGCCGCGGCGCCTCGGCGGCGGTGGCGTCCAGGTCGACGATCGTCTGAAAGTGGTCCCCCATGCCCGCTACCGTGGCCGCCGCCACTGACAGCGGCTCAGCCGAGGGCCTGTTCCAGCAGCTCGGCCCATTGGGCGACGACTCGGGCGCGGCGGGCGGTGTCGTCGGTGAGGAGGTTGGCGAGGCCGAGGCCGCGGGCCATGTCGAGGAGGCCCTGGACGGTTTCGCGGACGCCGGGGCGGGTCTCGTCGGCGCCGAGGAGGTCGACCGCGATGCGGTGGGTCTCCCGGCCGACGCGGGCCTCCAGTTCGGTCACGCGGGTGCGCAGCTGGTCCTCGTTGGAGGCGGCGACCCACAGGTGCAGGGCGGCGCGGAAGAGGGGTCCGGTGTAGAGGTCGACGAGGGCGGCGACGACGGCATGGCGGTTGGCGGGGCCGGACGGGAAGAGTTCCCGGAGGGCGGTGGAGCGTTCTTCGGCGACGTATTCGACGGCGGCCGTGAAGAGGTCCTCGCGGGTCGGGAAGTGGTGCTGGGCGGCGCCGCGGGAGACTCCGGCGCGTTCGGCGACGACGGCGACGGTGGAGCCCGCCCAGCCGTGTTCGGCCAGGCAGGCCACGGCGGCCTCCAGGAGCCGCTGCCGGGTGGCCCGGCTGCGGTCCTGCTTGGGCGCCCGGTCGCGTTCCCTGGACACGCGGTCGTGTTCCGCCGTCGTGCTCATGTGGTCACACCGCCCATGCCGCGTCCCGTCTTTCCAGGAAGGCCGTCATCCCCTCCCTGGCCTGGTCGGAGGCGAACAGCCGGGCCGAGAGGGCGGTCAGGTCCGCCGCGTCCCGGTCGAATGTTTCCAGCACCCTAGCCGTGAGCAGCCGTTTCGTCTCGGCCAGGGCCTGGGGTGCGGACTGGCGCAGTCCGTCGAGGATCGGGGCGAGGGCGTCGTCGACGTCGTCGCCGGTGACGGTGAGGAGCCCGGTGCGTACGGCCTCGCGCGGATCGAAGCGTTCCCCGGTGAGGTAGTAGCGGGCCAGGGCGCGCTGGTCGGCGCGGGGGATCACCGGCAGGGAGATCACCGCGGGTGCGACGCCGATGCGGACTTCGGTGAAGGCGAAGGTGGCCGTGCTGGAGGCGGCGGCGATGTCGCAGGCGGCGAGCAGGCCGAGGCCGCCCGCGCGGACGTGTCCGGTGATGCGGGCGACGACCGGTTTGGGCAGTTCGACGATCTGCCGGAGCAGGGCCACGAGGGCCTCGGGCCCGGGCGGGTCGCGCAGGTCGGCGCCGGCGCAGAAGGTGTTGCCGGTGTGGGTGAGGACGACGGCGCGTACGTCGGGGTCCTTGCCGCATTCGGTGAGGGCCTCGGCGAGGCCGGAGACCAGGGCCGCGGAGAGGGCGTTGCGGGTGTCGGTGGAGTCGAGGCTGAGGGTTTCGACGGCACGCGCGTGTGTACGGCTGATCGGCGTCACGGCAGCTCCCTCAGTTCCCGGCGCAGGATCTTGCCGGAGGCGGCGCGGGGGACGATGTCGATGAAGGTGACCTGGCGGACCCGTTTGTAGGGTGCCACCCGTTCGGCGACGTACAGCATGATCTCGCTCTCCGTGAGTTCCTCGGCGGCATCCGCCCGGCGGACGACGAAGGCGTGCGGGACCTCGTTGCCGTCGTCGTTGTAGCTGCCGATGACGGCGGCGTCGGCGATGCCGGGGTGGGTGAGCAGCAGGGCCTCCAGTTCGGCGGGGGCCACCTGGAAGCCCTTGTACTTGATGAGTTCCTTGACCCGGTCCACGACGAAGAGCCAGCCGTCCTCGTCGACGTGCCCCACGTCCCCGGTGTGCAGCCAGCCGTCGGCGTCGATCAGCGCGGCGGTGGCGTCGGGTCGGCCGAGGTAGCCCTTCATCACCTGGGGGCCGCGGATCAGGATCTCGCCGCGCTCGCCGGTGCCGAGGTCCTTGTCGGGGTCGTCCAGGGAGACGATCCGCATCTCGGTGCCGGCGATGAGCCTGCCGACGGTGCCGGCGGGGGCGTCGTGCAGCCGGTCGAGGGGGACGACATGGGTGCCGGGGGACAGTTCGGTCATGCCGTAGGCCTGGCCTATCGGGGGCAGGCCGAGCCGCTGTGCGCAGGCGCGGGCGAGGTGGGCGTCCAGCGGGGCGGCGGCGCTGAGGACGTACTTCAGGGAGGAGAGGTCGTAGCGGGCGACCGCCGGGTGCTTGGCGAGGGCGAGGACGATCGGCGGGGCGACGTACAGGCCGGTGATGCGGTGGGTCTCGATGGCCGCGAGGAAGGTCTCCAGGTCGAAGCGGGGCAGGACGACGACCGTGGCGCCCTTGCGCAGGGGCGCGTTCATGAGGGCGGTGAGGCCGTAGATGTGGAAGAAGGGCAGGACGGCGAGGATGCGGTCGCCGGGGGTGGCCGGGACGGCGGGTTCCAGCTGGGCGAGGTTGGTGGCGATCTGCCGGTGGGTGAGCATCACGCCCTTGGGGATGCCGGTGGTGCCGGAGGAGTACGGCAGCGCGGCGATGTCCTCGGCCGAGTCGAAGACGTGCTGCGGCTCGGGTGCGGTCGTGGCGAGCATGTCGATGAGCGACCGGTGCCCGGGCGCGCTGTCGCACACGAAGATCTCCCGTATGCCGCCTGAGAGTTCGGCGGCGCGGCGGGCCGTCTCCAGCAGGGGTGAGACGGTGACGATCCAGTGGGCGCCGCTGTCGCCGAGCTGTTTGGCGAACTCCTCGGGCGTGGCGAGCGGGTGCACCGTGGTGACGGAGGCGCCCGCGCGTGTGGCCGCGTAGAAGGCGGTCGGGAAGGCGATGGTGTTGGGGCTGTGCAGGGCGAGGACGTCGCCCTTGCGCACGCCCGCGTCGGCGAGACCGGCGGCGACGCGCCGGTGGAACCGGTCCAGCTGCTCGTACGTGAGCGTGGTGCCGTCCGTGCCGTCGATGAGGGCGGGGCGCTCGCCGAACTCATCGGCGCGGCCCAGGACGGCCTCGTGGATGGGGAGTGCTACGGGCGGGACGTCTGCGTACTCGCTGCGGAACACGGTTCCTCCAGGACGGTCGGCGCGGCCGCCTAGTACGACTTGGGCAGGCCCAGCGTCTGATGGGAGACGTAGTTGAGAATCATCTCGCGGCTCACCGGGGCAATACGAGCCACGCGTGCGGCCGTTATCAGCGAGGCGAGCCCGAACTCGCGCGTGAGCCCGTTGCCGCCGAGGGTGTGCACGGCCTGGTCGACGGCCTTCACGCAGGCCTCCCCGGCCGCGTACTTGGCCATGTTGGCGGCCTCGCCCGCGCCGATGTCGTCACCGGAGTCGTAGAGGTGGGCCGCCTTCTGCATCATCAGCCGGGCCAGCTCCAGGTCGATGTGCGCCTGCGCCAGGGGGTGGGCGATGGCCTGGTGGGCGCCGATCGGGGACTTCCAGACGGTACGGTCACGGGCGTACTCGATCGCCTTGGCGAGCGCGTACCGGCCCATCCCGACGGCGAACGCGGCGGTCATGATCCGCTCGGGGTTGAGTCCGGCGAACAGTTGCAGCAGACCGGCGTCCTCGTCGCCGACGAGCGCGTCGGCGGGCAGCCGTACGTCGTCCAGGACCAGCTCGAACTGCTTCTCGGCGGCGGCCAGTTCCATGTCGATCGGCCGTTTCTGGAAGCCCTCGGCGTCGGTCGGGACGATGAACAGACAGGGCTTGAGGCGTCCGGTGCGGGCGTCCTCGGTACGGCCGACGATCAGGACGGCGTCGGCCATGTCGACACCGGAGATGAAGACCTTGCGGCCGGTGAGCAGCCAGTCGGCGCCGTCGCGGCGGGCGGTGGTGGTGATGCGGTGGCTGTTGGAGCCGGCGTCGGGTTCGGTGATGCCGAAGGCCATGAGACGGGTGCCGTCGGCGATTCCGGGGAGCCAGGTCTGCTTCTGGGCCTCTGTGCCGAAGCGGGAGATGACCGTTCCGCAGATGGCCGGGGACACGACGAGCATGAGCAGGGGTGCGCCCGCGGCACCCAGCTCTTCGAGGACTATGGAGAGTTCGGCGATGCCGCCGCCTCCGCCGCCGTAGGCCTCCGGCAGGTTGACGCCGAGGTAGCCGAGCTTTCCGGCCTCGGACCAGAGTTCGGTGGGGGGCTTTCCGGCGGCGACCGTCTGGACGAGGTAGTCGCGTCCGTAGCGCTTGCCGAGGGCGGCTACCGCTGAGCGGAGGGCTTTGTGCTCTTCGGTTTCGATGACGGGAGACATGAGGCTCCTAAGAAGAGGTTTCCTGCACTACGGCGAGCAGCGTTCCGGGTTCCACCTGCCGGCCGGTCCTGGCGTGCAGCGCGGTCAGAGTTCCGGTGACCGGTGCCGAGATCTGGTGCTGCATCTTCATCGCCTCCAGCCAGATGAGGCCCTGACCGGCCTGAACCGTTGCCCCCTCCGCCAGGCCATCGGCGATGCGGACGACCGTGCCCGGCATCGGCGCGAGCAGGGAACCGGGGGCGAGCTGGGCGGTGGGATCGGGGAAGCGGGGCAGGGCCGTGAGGCGGGTGGTGCCCACGTACACCTCGTCGCCGTAGCGTGTGATCCTGAACTTCCGTTCCACACCGTCCACTTCGAGTACGACCGCACGCTCTTCGGCGTGCACGACCCGTACCCCGTCCGCAGCCAGGCCCTCCCTCGTGTGCCAGTAGCGGACCTCCTGCTCCTCCCCCGCCACCGCGTACCGCTTCACCTGCGGCTGTGAGGGCAGGTTGCGCCAGCCGCCGAAGCGGGAGCGGCCGTGGGCGTCGGCGAGGGCGGCGGCGAGGGGGGCGTACGGGTCGGGGGCGGGCTCGGTCAGTGCGGTGAGGTGGCGGTCGTAGAAGCCGGTGTCCATGCGGCCGCTGGTGAACTCCTCGTGGCGCAGGGAGCGGACCAGAAGGTCGCGGTTGGTGGCCGGGCCGTGGATCTCCGCGCGCTCCAGCGCTCCGGCGAGCCTGCGGATCGCCTCCGCGCGGGTGGCTGCGTGGGCGACGACCTTGGCGAGCATCGGGTCGTAGTGGACGCCGATGGTGTCGCCGTCGGTGTAGCCGGTGTCCAGGCGGACCCCGGCCGGTACGGCGAGGTGGTGCAGGGTGCCGGTCTGCGGGGCCCAGTCGTGGGCGGGGTCCTCGGCGTACAGGCGGGCCTCGATCGCGTGGCCACGCGCGCGTGGCGGGTCCTTTTCGAGGGTCCCGCCCTCCGCGATCCGGATCTGTTCGGCGACCAGGTCGATGCCGAACGCCTCCTCGGTCACGGGGTGCTCGACCTGGAGGCGGGTGTTCATCTCCAGGAAGTGCGCGCGGCCGTCGGCGACCAGGAACTCGACGGTGCCGGCGCCGACGTAGGCGACGGCGCACGCGGCCTGCACGGCCAGCGCGTACAGGTCCTGCGTGAGCCCCTCGGAGAGGCCGGGCGCCGGGGCCTCCTCGATGACCTTCTGGTGGCGGCGCTGAAGGGAGCAGTCGCGGGTGCCGAGGGGCCAGATCGTGCCGTGGGTGTCGGCGAGGATCTGCACCTCGACATGGCGGCCGTGCTCCAGGTAGGGCTCGATGAACACCTCGCCGTCACCGAAGGCGCTCGCGGCCTCGGCGCGTGCGCTCTCCAGTGCGGCGCTCAATTCCTCCAGACGGCGCACGATCCGCATTCCCCGCCCCCCACCGCCGGCGGCCGCCTTCACCAGCACCGGCAGATCGGCCTCCGTGACCTGCGCCGGGTCGAGGGGCGCGAGACCCATCAGCTCCTTCGCGCGGGTCTTGGACGCCATCGCCTCGATGGCCTCCGGCGGCGGGCCGATCCAGGTCAGGCCGGCATCGAGCACGGCGCGGGCGAAGTCGGGGTTCTCGGAGAGGAAGCCGTAGCCGGGGTGCACGGCGTCCGCGCCGGCGGCGAGGGCCGCCTTCACGATCAGATCACCGCGCAGATACGTCTCGGCGGGCGCCGCGCCCGGCAGCCGTACCGCCGTGTCGGCCACGCGCGCGTGGAGCGCGTTCTCGTCCGCGTCCGAGTGCACGGCGACCGTCCGGATTCCCAACTCACGGCAGGTGCGGAAGATCCGGCAGGCGATCTCGCCCCGGTTGGCGACGAGCAGAGTCGAAATCACGTGATCCCTCACATCCGGAAGACGCCGAAGCCGCCGCGCGCGCCCTCGTAGGGCGCGGTGTGGAGGGCCGACAGGCACAGGCCGAGGACGGTGCGGGTGTCGCGCGGGTCGATGACCCCGTCGTCGTACAGCCGCCCGGACAGGAACATCGGCAGCGACTCGGACTCGATCTGCTGCTCCACCATGGCGCGCAGGGCGGCGTCCGCGTCCTCGTCGTACGGCTGCCCCTTCGCCGCCGCCGACTGGCGGGCGACGATCGACAGCACGCCCGCGAGCTGCTGCGGCCCCATCACGGCGGACTTGGCGCTCGGCCAGGCGAACAGGAACCGGGGGTCGTACGCACGCCCGCACATGCCGTAGTGCCCGGCGCCGTACGACGCCCCCATGAGCACGGACAGGTGCGGGACCCTGCTGTTGCTGACCGCGTTGATCATCATCGATCCGTGCTTGATGATCCCGCCCTGCTCGTACTCCTTGCCGACCATGTAGCCGGTGGTGTTGTGCAGGAAGAGCAGCGGGATGTCGCGCTGGTTGGCGAGCTGGATGAACTGGGCGGCCTTCTGCGACTCCGCGCTGAAGAGCACGCCCTGCGCGTTGGCCAGGATGCCGACCGGATATCCGTGCAGGGCGGCCCAGCCGGTGACCAGACTGGTCCCGTACAGCGGCTTGAACTCGTCGAAGTCGGAGGCGTCGACGATCCGGGCGATGACCTCGCGCGGGTCGAAGGGGATCTTCAGATCGCCGGGGACGATGCCCAGCAGTTCCTCCGGGTCGTACTTGGGCGGCTCGGCGGGGCCGGGATCCGGGTAGGCCTTGCGGTGGTTCAGCCGGGCCACCACCCGGCGGGCCTGGCGCAGGGCATCCGGCTCGTCGACGGCGAAGTAGTCGGCGAGGCCCGACACGCGCGCGTGCATCTCGGCGCCGCCCAGGGACTCGTCGTCGCTCTCCTCGCCGGTGGCCATCTTCACCAGCGGGGGCCCGCCGAGGAAGACCTTCGCCCGCTCCTTGACCATGATCACGTGGTCGGACATGCCGGGGATGTAGGCGCCACCGGCGGTCGAGTTGCCGAAGACGACGGCGACGGTCGGGATGCCTGCGGCGGAGAGGCGGGTCAGATCGCGGAAGATGGCGCCGCCCGGGATGAAGATCTCCTTCTGGGACGGCAGATCGGCCCCTCCCGACTCCACCAGGCTGATGCAGGGCAGCCGGTTGGCGCGCGCGATGTCGTTCGCCCGCAGGGCCTTCTTCAGGCTCCACGGGTTGCTCGCGCCGCCGCGCACGGTCGGGTCGTTCGCGGTGATCAGGCACTCCACGCCCTCGACCACGCCGATGCCGGTGACGATCGAGGCGCCGACCGTGTAGTCACTCCCCCAGGCGGCCAGCGGGGACAGCTCCAGGAAGGGCGTGTCCGGGTCGAGGAGCAGCTCGATCCGCTCCCGCGCGAGCAACTTGCCGCGTTTCCGGTGCCGTTGCACGTACTTCTCGCCGCCGCCCGCGAGCGCCCTGGCGTGCTCGGCCTCCAGTTCGGCGAGCTTGGCGAGCATGGCCTCGCGGTTGGCCCGGTAGTCGGGGCCGGCCGGGTCCAGGGCCGAGGTCAGGGTGGTCACAGCAGGGCCTCCGGGATGTCCAGGTGGCGGGAGCGCAGCCATTCGCCGAGGGCCTTGGCCTGCGGGTCGAAGCGGGCCTGCGCGGCGACGCCCGCGCCGAGGATGCCCTCGACGACGAAGTTGACCGCGCGGAGGTTCGGCAGCAGATGCCGGGTGACGGGCAGGTCCCGGCTCTCGGGGATCAACTGCCGGAAGCTTTCGGCGGTCAGCTCGTGCGCGAGCCACCGCCAGGCCTCGTCACTGCGCGCCCAGACGCCGACATTGGCATTGCCGCCCTTGTCCCCGCTGCGGGCCCCGGCGACCAGGCCGAGCGGTGCGCGGCGGGTCGGCCCGGGCGGAAGGGGATCGGGGAGGGCGGGTTCCGGTACGGCGTCCAGGGGCCGGGTCTCCTGGGGCGGCGCCACGGGGACACGCCGTCCGTCGTGGAGGACGGCCATATGGTCGACGGCGCCATGGGGGACGTACACATCCTCGAAAACCCCATAAGGCGAGCCCTTCCCCGGTGGGGAGAGCACATGGAAGCCCGGGTAGCTGGCCAGCGCCAGCTCCACGGCAGCGCCGCTCAGCGCCCGCCCGACGACCCGCTCGTCCGCGTCCCGTACGACGAGCCGCAGCAGTGCGCTCGCGGTCTCCTCGGTGTCGGCGTCGGCCCGGTCGGTGCGCACGAGTTCCCAGCGGACCTCGGCGGGCGGCGACTTGGCGAGCACGTCGGAGAGCTGCGCCCGCACCAGCTCGGCCTTCGCCTCGATGTCGAGTCCGGTGAGGACGAAGACGACCTCGTTGCGGAAGCCGGCGAGCCGGTTGAGGCCGACTTTCAGGGCCGGCGGCGGTGCCTCGCCGCGCACGCCCTCGATCCGCACCCGGTCCGGCCCGTCCTGGCTCAGCCGTACGGTGTCCAGCCGGGCGGTGACATCGGGGCCGGCGTACCGGCCGCCACCGGTCTCGTACAGCAGCTGCGCGGTGACCGTGCCGACGTCGACCAGGCCGCCGGTGCCGGGGTGCTTGGTGATGACACTGCTGCCGTCGGCGTGGATCTCGGCGAGCGGGAAGCCGGGCCGGCGTACGTCCCCCTCCCGGAAGAACGCGTAGTTTCCGCCGGTGGCCTGCGTCCCGCACTCCAGCACATGCCCGGCGACGCCAGCCCCCGCGAGCCGGTCGTGGTCCGTCCGCGCCCACCCGAAGTGGGCGGCGGCGGGCCCGGTGACCAGGGCCGCGTCCGTCACGCGCCCCGTGACGACGATGTCCGCACCGGCCCGCAGACACTCGGCGATGCCGAAGCCGCCGAGGTAGGCGTGGGCGGCGAGGGCGCCGGGGTGGGAGGCGGTGAGGTCGTCGCCCTCGACGTGCGCGACGCGGACCGGGATGCCGAGGCGGCCGGCCAACTCCCGTACGGCATCGGCGAGTCCGGCCGGATTGAGCCCGCCCGCGTTGGTGACGATCTTCACCCCGCGCTCATGGGCGAGGCCGAGGCAGTCCTCCAGCTGGCGCGGGAAGGTGCGGGCGTAACCGGCGCCGGGGTCCTTCAGCCGGTCGCGGGCGAGGATCAGCATGGTGAGTTCGGCGAGGTAGTCGCCGGTGAGGACGTCGACCTCGCCGCCGGTCAGCATCTCGCGCAGGGCGCCCGTGCGGTCGCCGTAGAAGCCGGAGAAGTTGCCGATGCGGAGGCCGGTCACGCCGGGTCCTCCTTCGGCGGACGGCCGCCGCCGGGCGGGCCCGCGAAGGCCTGGGCGATGTCCAGCCAGCGGTCGGCGTCCGGGCCGACGGCCGTCAGGGCGAGGTCGGCCCGGTGGGCGCGCTGGGTGACGAGGAGGCAGAAGTCGAGAGCGGGGCCGGTGACGCGTTGCGGGGCGTTCTCCGGGCCGTATGCCCACGTCTCCCCCGTCGGTGCGATGAGTTCGACGCGGAACTCTTCGGCGGGAGGGGTGAGCTGGTGGACGGTGTAGGCGAAGTCGCGTGTGCGCACCCCGAGTCGGGCCACATGCCTGAGCCGGTCGGTGGGTGGGCGGACCACACCCAGGGCGTCGGCGATGTCCAGGCCGTGGGCCCAGGTCTCCATGAGGCGGGCGGTGGCCATGGAAGCGGCCGACATGGGTGGGCCGTACCAGGGGAAACGGGCGCCGGGCGGTGCGGTGCGCAGGGCCCGGTCGAGGGCGGTGCGCCCCTCACGCCAGGCCGACAGCAGCTCGACGGGCGCGAGCCGGGCGCCTTCCTCCGCGCCCTCGTCCACGAAGGAGTCGGGGGCGGCGAGCGCCTTCTCCACCAGCGCCTGGAAGGCGTCCGCGTCGGTGACGGCGAGCAGGGCCGAGTGGTCGGTCCAGGCAAGATGCGCGATCTGGTGGGCGAGGGTCCAGCCGGGGGCGGGGGTGGGCAGTGCCCACTGCTCGGGGCTCAACTCGGCCACGAGCAGGTCGAGGTCCTCGCTCTCGGCACGCAGGTCGTCGATGACGGGCGTCGGGTCGGCCATGGGGGGAGCATGGCAGTGCGGGCAGAAACAATCAAGCACGCTTGCATGAATTTGTTTTCCACAGGCCGACTCCTGCATGCACGCAGGTCACTACTCTCGGTGAACGGAGGTGGTGAAGGTGAACATCCGCAAACTCGATCCCAGTGCATCACCGTTGGACTACTACGGCTATGAGCTGCGCAGGGCACGGGAGGCCGCAGGGCTGACATTGAGCCAGCTGGGCGCGATCGTCTTCTGTACCGGCTCGCTGATCGGTCAGATCGAGACGGCGGCGAAGGTGCCTCAGCGCGAGTTCTCCGAGCGGGTGGATGCGGCGCTGGGGACGGACGGGTTGTTCTCGCGGCTGGTCGGGCTGGTGTTGCGGAGCCAGTTGCCGAGTTGGTTCCAGCCGTATGCGGAGATGGAGGCGAAGGCCGCGTACATCTACACATACCAAGCCCAGTTGGTCTACGGGCTTCTCCAGACAGGGGCCTACGCGCGAGCGGTGCTGAGCACCCGGGACGATGGCCGTCTCGAGGGAAGGGTCGCCGCCCGCCTGGAGCGTCAGCGCATCCTGGACCGTGAGCAACCGCCGGTGACCTGGGTGATCTTGAGCGAGGCCGTACTGCATCAGGAGGTCGACGGCCATGAGGTCATGCGGGAGCAACTGGCGCACCTGTTGCATCTGCAGAAGCGCAGGTGGCTGGAGATCCAAGTGTTGCCCTTCGAGGCCGGAGCCCATACCGGCCTGCTCGGCTCATACACGCTTCTCCGGTTCGACAAAGACCGGGACATCGTCTACACCGAGGACTTCGTTCAGGGACACATGACGGCCAATCCGGAAGCTGTCAGGGAAGGTTCGGTCCGTTACGATCATCTGCAGGCCGCCGCGCTCTCCGTGGACGACACGGCGGCGTTGATCGCCCGTGTGATGGAGGAGCGTTATGGAAACGAACCGCAACCTGACGGGCACGATATGGCGTAAGTCGTCGTACAGCGGCGACACCGGAGGCGAGTGCGTCGAGGTCGCCGATCTCACCCCCGCCATAGCCATCCGTGACTCCAAGCACCAGCAGGGGCCCGCCCTCCTCTTCCCCACCCGCGCCTGGTCGGCCTTCGTGCAGTCGGTCAAGGGCTGAAGCGACGGATCAGCCCCCGGCCGGAAGCGGCCGGGGCTGGGATGCGCTGCGTGGACGATCGGCCCCGTCGGCGAATTCACTCCGCGCCGACCGCCCGCCACCTGCTTGTCCAGGAAGGCGGGACGGTACCCGACGAAGCGGAGGTCGTCCGGCAGCACCTCCCCCGCCGCTGCGAGGACGCCCGGTTGGCTCACTGCACGACGAGGTCGATGGGGTGATGCGGGTCCCAAGGGCATACGGCGACGGTCAGGCGACCGCGGCCCGGCGAGACTCCGGTAGGGTCGTTGGCCCACAAGGTGTCCGCGGCTGGCTGGTCTTCGTAGGGGATCCAACTGGTCGTGCTGGGATCCCATTCGCGTTCGTCCGCCGTCAGCAGCGGGGCGAGTTCCGCGCCGCAGACGGAGCAGAGCAACGGCCGTGGCCCCGTAAGAGGCCACGCCACGTACCCGCCGACCTTCCAGCCAGGAGCCGTGGACAGATCCGAGATGTACCGGTCGCCCGCATCCTCAGGCCCTTCCCATGCGGCGATGCGTTCCTGCATGGCAGGGTCGAGCGTCATGAAGTAGGGATGCTCGATGATTTCCTCGGGATCCAGCACGCAAGGGGACGGGACGAGTTCTTCACGGCCGACGACTTCGGGCACCGGCTGCTGCGCCAGCGGTGTTCCGACGTCCTGGGAGTGTCGCCACCGTGGGTGCACGTAGAGTTCGTGGCGAGTGTCTTCGCCGTCCCACTGCCACTGCTCGCTACTCCCGTCGGGGCCGACGCGTGTGAGTAGCCGTCCTTCGGCATCCCAGCCGAAGCGAGACGTCTGGCCAAGCGCGTCGGTGAGTTCGAGGACGTCAGGCCTCCGGGGCCGGTTCCACTCTGGCCTTGCCCCGGCCCACCTGGGTGCGGACCGCGCCGATGCTCGCCGCGATGACCAGGGTGATGGCGGCGGCCTCCGTCAGGGACAGGGACTGGCCGAGGATCAGGAAGCCGGCCGTGGCCGCTATCGCCGGCTCCAGGCTCATCAGGATTGCGAACGTGGATGCGGGAAGGCGGCGCAGGGCCAGGAGTTCGAGGGTGTAGGGCAGGACGGAGGAGAGCAGGGCCACCGCCGAGCCGAGGGCGACGGTGGTGGGGTTCAGGAGGCGGGTGCCTGCCGCGGTGATGCCGATGGGGAGGAAGAGGAGGGCTGCGACCGCCATGGCCAACGCCAGGCCGTCCGCCTGGGGGAAGCGGCGGCCCGTACGGGCGCTGAAGAGGATGTAGATCGCCCACATGGCGCCGGCGCCCAGGGCGAATCCGACACCTGTGGGGTCCAGACTGCTGAAGCCTCCGCCGCTCAGCAGGAAGACGCCGAGCAGGGCGAGGCCCGCCCACAGCGCGTTGATCGCGCGGCGGGAGGTCAGGACGGACAGGGACAGCGGGCCGAGGACCTCCAGGGTGACCGCCGGGCCGAGCGGGATACGGGCCACCGCCTCGTAGAAAAGGCCGTTCATCGCCCCCATGGCGATACCGAACGCGATCACCGTGCCCCAGTCGGCACGCGAGTGGCCGCGCAGACGGGGGCGGCAGACCAGGAGGAGGACCACCGCGGCCGCGAGGAGGCGCAGGGTGACGACGCCCGGTGCGCCCGCGCTCGGCATCAGGGTCACCGCGAGGGCGCCGCCGAACTGGACCGAGATGCCGCCGGCCAGGACCAGGCCGACCGGGCCGAGCGAGCCGAAGCGGCGCGGTCCTCGGGCAGGGGTGACCGGGGTCGGCGTGGCGGTGCTGGAGGTGGCGGTCACGGGCGGTCCTGTGCTTGATCGGGTTCGTTCATCTCGATGTACTACCAGGTCCAGGGTAATGGACCTTGACAGGTGCGTGAACCCTTTAAGCAGCTGTCCCGGATGCTGGAATCAGATACCCGGCCACGCCTCCTCGTCACGGAAGGCGTAGGGGGCGTAACCGTACTGCTGCTGAGAACGGCCTCAGCGCAGGGTCAGGTAGACGTCAAGTGCCTTGTGCAGCAGGCGGTTCAGGGGGAAGCCCCACTCGCCCAGGTACTCCACGGCCTCGCCGCCCGCGCCCACCTTGAAGCGGAGCAGGCCGAGGAGGGGGTCGGACTCCTCCAGGGTGTCGGTGATGCCCCGGAAGTCGTAGACGTCCGCCCCGAGTTCGTGGGCGTCGCACATCATGCGCCACTGCATCGCGTTGCTGGGCTGCACCTCGCGTCTGCGGGCGGTGGAGGCGCCGTAGGAGTACCAGACGTGCCCGCCGACGATCAGCATCGTGGCCGCGGCGAGCACGTCGCCGTCGTGGTGCGCGAGATACAGCCGCATCCGGTCGGGGTCCTCGGCGGTGAGCGCGGTCCACATGCGCTGGAAGTACGGCAGCGGGCGCGGGATGAACCGGTCGCGCCGGGCAGTCTCGGCGTACAGACCGTAGAAAACCGGCAGGTCCTCGTAGCCGCCCCGGACGACCTTCACGCCCGCCTTCTCGGCCTTCTTGATGTTGCGCCGCCACTGCTGGTTGAGGCCCCGGTGGATGTCGTCCAGCGACCGTCCGGCGAACGGCACCTGGCACACATACCGCGGCTGACCGGCGGCGAATCCCTCCTCGCCGCCGGCCTCGGCCTGCCGCCAGCCCATCCGGCGCAGCCGGCCGGCCAGGTCCGCGGCGCCCTGTTCGGACGAGGTCGGCGGCACGTCCCGCAACCGGTGCGCGTCCGGGTCGGCGATCGCGGCCTTGACCGCCTCGGTACTCCAGCGCCGGGCCACCACGGGCGGGCCCATCTTCACCGAGAACGCGCCCAGCGCCTTGAGATGGGCGAGCATCGGCTCCAGCCAGCGCTCCAGGTCGGGCGAGTCCCAGTCGATGACCGGGCCCTCGGGCAGATAGGCCAGATACCGTCTGATCTTCGGCAGTGGCCTGAGCAGCACCAGCCCGGCCCCGGCGAGCCGCCCGTCCGGCTGGAACCAGCCGAGGCTCTCCGCCTTCCAGTCCGCCTTCACATCCCCCCACGACGGCACCTGCATATGACTGACGGAGGGTCGGCCCGCCACGAAGGCGAGGTGCTCGGCACGGGTGATGGCCCGGAGGGTGAGGGTCATGCGCGCTCCTTGGAGATCGCCGGTCAGGTCGTCCTATGAACCATCCCTCCCGTCCTTCGGTCCCCATGCCGCCAGCACCTGAGTGTCCGTCGCCCGGGCGTACAGGTAGTGGTCGGCCCACTCGGCGATCTCCGGGTAGGCGCACTCCGCGGTGAGCCGGGCGACGGCCGCCGGGATGTCGTACGGCGTCACGCGCAGGTCGGTGCCGGGGCCCAGGAGGCACCAGTGGGCGCCGGGGCGGCCGTAGGGCATGCCGACGCTGCCGGGATTGACCACCAGGCGGCCGTGCGCCAGACGGGCGTACGGCATGTGGGTGTGACCGCAGACGACCGTGCCGATGCCGGGGTCGAGGCCGGTGAAGACCTCCGCCCAGCGGTCGGGGCGGGAGTCCACCAGCACCAGCTCCTCGTCGTCGCGCGGGGTGGCATGGCAGAACAGGACCGTGCCGAGGCCGCCGACGCGCAGGGTGAGCGTGCGAGGCAGGCCGGCGAGGAAGTCGATCTGCTCCTCGCGAAGGGCCCGGGCCGCGTGCGGGCCGATGGGGTCGGGGATGTCGGTGCGCTCGCCGCGCCGGTACTCCACCAGCTCCCGGTCGGCGTTTCCCGCGAGCCACAGCACCCGCTCGCCCTGCTCCCGCAGCAGGTCCAGCACCTCGGCCGGCTGCGGGCCCGCCGTGATGTCGCCGGTCAGGACGATACGGTCGGCCGCCGCCACATCGGGTTCCGCCAGCACCGCCGCCAGGGCGGGCAGCACACCGTGGATGTCGGACAGCACGGCCACCCTGCTGTATTCCTCGGTCACTTCAAGTCCCTCGTCACTACGCTCCCCCTCGGTCACTTCACCTCTCCCGCCGGCTGGTCCAGCGCCTCCGCCAGCACCTCCGCCAGGTGCCGCCCCCGCACCCCGGCCAGCTGTGCCAGCTGGGTGCGGCAGGAGAAGCCGTCGGCCAGGATCACGGTCTGCTCGGATGCCTCACGGACCGCGGGCAGGAGCTGTTCCTCCGCGCAGGCCCGGGACACCTCGAAGTGGCCTTTCTCGAAGCCGAAGTTGCCGGCGAGGCCGCAGCAGCCGCCGCTCAGCTCGCCGGTGAGGCCCGCGGCCGCTCGCAGCCGGCGGTCGGGGGCGTCGCCGAGCACCGCGTGCTGGTGGCAGTGGGTCTGGCCGGCGACCGGGCGGTCCACCGCGGGTGGGGTCCAGTGCGGGGCGTGCCGCTGAAGGGCCTCGGCGAAGGTGACGACGGCCGCGGAGAGGCGGGCGGCGCGCGGGTCGTCGTGCAGGAGTTCCGGCAGGTCGGTGCGGAGGGCCGCGGCACAGCTCGGTTCCAGGACGACGACCGGGACCCCGGCCCGCAGCACCGGCTCCATCAGGTCCAGCGTGCGCCGCAGCACGGCACGGGCGCGGTCGAGCTGGCCGGTGGAGACATAGGTGAGGCCGCAGCAGACCCGGGCCCGGCGGGCGGTGAGCAGCGCGGTGGCCGGCCTGCTCCGGCCGTCGTCGGTTCCGCCGATCCTTCCCCCGCGCAGCAGCAGCGTCGGCGGCAGGGCCACCCGCAGCCCGGCGGCCTCCAGCACCCGGACGGCGGCCCGGCCGACGGACGGTGACAGATGCTCGGTAAAGGTGTCCGGCCAGAGCACGACCAGGTCCTCCGGGCCCGAGCCGCCCGGCGCCGGCCCCCCGGTGCCGCTGTGTGCGGGCTTCCTGCCGCGCCACCAGCCGGTGAACGTCCGTGTCGCCAGCCGGGGAATCTCCCGCTCGGGCGCGATCCCGCCCAGGCGTTTGCCGACACCGGCCAGCGGCCGCACCGAGGCGAGGGCGTTGAGCAGCGGCGCCGTGCGGGTGGCGGCGACCCAGCGCAGCCACTGCGGCAGCCGGCCCATGGAGATGTGCGCGGCGGGACGGCGCCGGCCGGCGTAGTGGTGGTGCAGGAACTCCGCCTTGTAGGTGGCCATGTCGACGCCGACCGGGCAGTCGGAGCGGCAGCCCTTGCAGGACAGGCACAGGTCGAGGGCGTCCCGCACCTCGGTCGAACGCCAGCCGTCGGTGACCAGTTCGCCGGCCAGCATCTCGTGCAGCAGCCGGGCCCGGCCGCGCGTGGAGTGCTCCTCCTCGCCGGTCGCCCGGAAGGACGGGCACATCACGGCCGGGCCGGACACGGTCGTCGTACGGCACTTGGCGACGCCGACGCAGCGGCGGACGGCGGCGCGGAAGTCGCCTTCGTCGGCCGGGTAGCCGAAGGCCACGTCGACCGGGTCGCGGGGCAGGACCGAGAAGCGGAGGTTCTCGTCCAGCCGGGCCGGGCGGACCAGCATCCCCGGGTTCAGCAGGTCGTCCGGGTCCCAGACCGCCTTGGCCCGCTCGAAGAGCCGGACGGTCTGCGCGCCGTACATGCGCGGCAGCAGCTCGGCGCGGGCCTGTCCGTCGCCGTGCTCCCCGGACAGGGAGCCGCCGTGCTCCACCACCAGGTCGGCCAGTTCCTCGGAGAAGCGGCGGAAACGGCCGATGCCGGCCCCGGTGAGCAGGTCGAAGTCGATGCGGACGTGGATGCAGCCGTCGCCGAAGTGGCCGTACGGCGTGCCGCGCAGGCCGTGCGCCGACAGCAGGGCGCGGAAGTCGCGCAGATAGGCGCCGAGCCGGGCGGGCGGCACCGCGCAGTCCTCCCAGCCCGGCCAGGCCTCGCTGCCGTCCGGCATACGCGTCGCCGTACCGCTCGCGTCCTCGCGGATGCGCCACAGGGTCCGCTGGGCGGCCGGGTCGGTCACCACCAGGGAGTCGGTCACGCCGGCCGCGCGGACGATGGCCTCCGCTTGTGCGCGTGCCGCGGCCGCCGAGTCCCCGCCGGTCTCCACGAACAGCCAGGCACCCCCCTTCGGCAGACCGGCCGGCGTGCGCACCAGGTCGGCCGCCATGCCCTCCACCGTCAGCGGGCCGTAGGGCAGCAGACCGGCGGCGGCCTCGGCAGCGGCGCTCTCGTCGCCGTACGCCAGCACGGCCAGGGCACGCGCGTGGGGGGCCTGGACGAGCTGGACGACGGCCGCGGTGAGGATGCCGAGGGTGCCCTCGGAACCGCAGAAGGACCGGGCGACATCGGCGCCCTTCTCGGGCAGCAGCGCGTCCAGCGCGTACCCGGAGATACGGCGGGGCAGCTCGGGGAAGCCGGTGCGCAGCCGCGCCAATTCCCCCTCGGCCAGCTCGCGCAGCCCGTCCGGCGCGCCCGCCCAGCCCTGCCCGAGCCGCAGCCGACGGCCGCGCGCGGTGACGACGGACAGCTCCCGCACGCTGTCCGCGGTCGTGCCCCAGGCGACCGAGTGCGAGCCGCAGGAGTTGTTGCCGATCATCCCGCCGAGCGTGCACCGGCTGTGGGTGGACGGGTCCGGGCCGAAGCGCAGGCCGTGCGGGGCCGCGGCCTCCTGGAGCCGGTCGAGGACGAGACCCGGTTGGACGACGGCCGTTCGGGTGCCGGGGTCCAGCTCCAGCAGGCCGTTCATATGCCGGGTGAAGTCCAGCACCACGCCGGTGCCGGTCGCCTGCCCGGCGATCGACGTGCCCCCGCCGCGCGCCACCACCGGCACCCCGCGCGCCCGGCAGACCTCCAGCACGGCGGCCACGTCGTCGGCGTCTCTCGGGGCAACGACACCCGCCGGAACGCGCCGGTAGTTGGACGCGTCCATGGTGACCAGCGCCCGGGAGGCGGTGTCGAAACCGACCTCGCCCCGGACGGCGCCGCGCAGCTCCGCTTCGAGACCCGAGTGATCCGTCATGCGTCCAGGATGCATCCGCTCACGGACAGTCACCGGAAGTTTTCCACAGCCTCCCGCAGATCGTCGTACGAATTCACGAGTCCAGGGCCCGGCGATCTCGTCTCATCGGACGGACACGGTTCCGCCCGGTTTCGCCCACCGGATACCCTCCGACTCGTGGCCGACATCCAGATTCCCGCTGACATCAAGCCCGCCGACGGACGTTTCGGCGCGGGCCCCTCCAAGGTGCGCACCGAGGCGCTCGACGCCCTCGCCGCGACCGGAAGCTCCCTGCTCGGCACCTCCCACCGCCAGGCGCCCGTCAAGAACCTGGTCGGCAAGGTCCGTGAGGGCATCTCCGAGCTGTTCTCCCTGCCCGAGGGCTACGAGGTGGTCCTCGGCAACGGCGGCTCGACCGCCTTCTGGGACATCGCCACCCATGGCCTGATCGAGAACAAGTCCCAGCACCTGAGCTTCGGCGAGTTCTCCTCCAAGTTCGCCAAGGCCGCGAGGCTCGCCCCGTGGCTGGCCGAGCCCACCGTCATCTCCAGCGACCCCGGCACCCACCCCGAGGCGCGGGCCGAGGCCGGCGTCGACGTGTACGCCTTCACCCACAACGAGACCTCGACGGGCGTCGCGATGCCCATCAAGCGTGTCGAAGGCGCGGACTCCGGTTCCCTGGTCCTCGTGGACGCCACCTCCGGCGCCGGCGGCCTCCCGGTCGACGTGTCCGAGACGGACGTCTACTACTTCGCCCCGCAGAAGTCCTTCGCCTCCGACGGCGGCCTGTGGATCGGCGTCTTCTCCCCGGCCGCGATCGAGCGCGCCGAGCGCGTCCACGCCTCCGGCCGCCACGTCCCGGAGTTCTTCTCGCTGCCCACGGCGATCGACAACTCCCGCAAGAACCAGACGTACAACACCCCGGCCCTCGGCACCCTGTTCCTGCTGAACCAGCAGCTGGAGTGGCTGAACGGCCAGGGCGGTCTCGCCTGGTCCACGGCCCGCACCAAGGACTCCTCGACCCGCCTGTACTCCTGGGCGGAGGAGTCGAAGTACGCCACCCCGTTCGTCACCGACCCGGCCAAGCGCTCGCAGGTCATCGGCACGATCGACTTCTCCGACGAGATCGACGCGGCCGCCGTCGCCAAGGCCCTGCGCGCCAACGGCATCGTCGACACCGAGCCCTACCGCAAGCTCGGCCGCAACCAGCTGCGCGTCGCGATGTTCCCGGCGATCGACCCGGCGGACGTCGAGGCGCTGACGCACTGCATCGACTACGTGATCGAGAAGCTCTGACCTCTCGGGTACGCCGATCTCGGGCACGATCCCAGGTACGACGATGAAGGGCGCCCGGCGAACACCGGGCGCCCTTCGGTCATGTCGCCGTGCGACGCGGCCTCATCGGCGCCGCCGCAGCCGCCGCAGCCCGAACAGGGCCGCCAGCCCGACGGCGACGACGACGGCGGCACCCGCCTTCAGACCGTCCCCGGTCCCGGCCGCACTCCCCGCCGAACCCGAACTCGCGCTCGCCGACGGGGACTTGGCGTCCGGCCGGCTCGGCGCCTGCTTCGCCACGACCTCGCTGCCCGCGCCCTCGCTGCTGTAGAGCAGCTCGGTCCCGTCGGGGGAGTACGAGACGCCCTCGCCCTGTCCCTGAAGGGGCACGTCGAGCTGGCCCTCCCGCTTGATCCGGCCGCCGTTCCAGTCGTAGTAGATCCCGCCCAGGTACCCGCGCACGGCGAGCTGCCGCCCGTCCGGTGAGAAGGCCGCGTCCGTGGCCCAGAGGTCGACGGGGGCGATCGGCTCGAAGATGTTCGCGCCGGAGGTGGAGAGGGTCGCCGGGCCCTCGTACAGGTGCCCGCCGTCCTCCTTCTTGTCGATGATGTAGACCCGCCCGGTCTTCGGGTGGACGATCAGCGACTCCGCGTCGCGCGGCCCGTTCGCGTACTTCACGACGTACTGCGTGGCGGTGACCGTCTGGTCCTTCAGCTCCTCGGGCTCGGGCAGCCGGTAGATCCACACGTACGGCCATCTGCCGCCGTAGTTGTCGCCGATGTCGCCCAGGTAGATCTCGTTGTGCGGCCCGATGGAGATGGCCTCGTCGTCACGCGGGGTGCCGATGCCGCGCAGGGTGATCCGGGCGACGGTCTTCCCGGTCCGGCTGTCCACGGCGTAGATGTACGGCCCGTCGCCGCTGTCGTTGTGCGTCCAGTAGATGCCAGGGTGGAGGTGGGAGGCGGCGAGCCCGCTGGACTCGGTGATCCGCGGGTCCTTGAGGGTGAACCCCTGGTCGCCGGCCCCGTCGGCGCTCTCGGCGGCGGAGGCGGGCAGCGTACAGGCGGCGGCGAGCAGCAACCCGGCGAGGAGGGCGGACGATGGACGCATGGGCCAAGACTGCCATTCCCTCCCAGGGGTGACCGGGCATGCTGCCGACGGGTCCCGTGGACGTGGTGGGCCTCACATCCCATCGGCGCGCGTGATCGTCCATCATGAGCGGATGCTTAGGTTCATGCCCGTAGGTGACTCCATGACGATCGGGAGCGCGGGCGAGCACACATGGCGTTACCGGCTGTGGCGGCATCTGTGCGACACGTACGGCGGCCCGTTCACCTTCGTCGGACCGCGCGAGGAGCTGTACGACAAGGCGACCGAGGCGCCGACCTCCCACGCCTACGCCGAGCCCGGCTTCCCCCGCCGCCACCTGGCCGGCTGGGGCGAGGGCTGGCTGCACATGGCTCCGCTGATCGGCGAGGCGATACGGGAGCACCCGGCCGACGTGCTGCTGGTCTCCCTCGGACTGATCGACCTGGGCTTCTACACCAACGCCGAGCAGACGGCTCAGAACGTGCGCGCCTTCGTCGCCGGGGCGCGGGCGGCCGAGCCGCGCATCCGCATGGTGCTGCTGCCGGTGATCCCGAACATCCGGGCCGCGGCGGACGGTTCCTTCGCCGAGCAGGTCGACCGCTTCAACGTCCTGCTCGCCAAGGCGGTCGCCGACCTGGACGAACCCCGGTCGCCGATCCTGCTGGCCTCGCCGCCGGAGTCGTACGACATCCACGTCGACACCTACGACGGCACCCATCCCAACGTGAGCGGGGAGCACCGGATCGCGGCGGCGTTCGCGGGGGCGATGTGGGAGGCGTGGGGGGTCGGACAGGCGTACGTAGCCGGAACAGGTTGACCGAATTACGGCGTCCCCTGGTCACGGTGCGTATCGTTGGACCGCGCGGCTGCACTCGTCCGTGGGCAGCCGGGGAGGAGCGCCACGATGACCATCCTGGAAGACAGGATCGAGATCAAGATGGCCGACGAGAACGCCACCTACCTGGACCAGTGGTTCGAGCGGTTCGAGCGCATGCCCGTCCCCGAGGGATACAAGGTCGAGATCGTCGGGGGCAACATCTTCATGACGCCACAGCGGGACATCCACTGGGAGACCATTCGCCATATCATCTGGGCACTTGAGGACCGCTTCGGAAGGCGTGCGCGGATTTTCACGGACGTCCGTATCGACTTCCCCGGCCCCAAGAACGGCTTCTGCCCCGACGTGGCCAAAATGCGCGAGGGCGCCGCGAAGGACGACGAGGGCCGCTGGCGGTACGAAGACATCGAGTTCGTCGCTGAGGTCACCTCGAAGGGCACCGCCCACAACGACTACGGCCCCAAGAAGACCGCCTACGCGGTGGCCGAGATCCCCGTGTACCTCATCGCGGACCCTTACCAGGGCCGGTGCTACGTGTACACCGAACCCAAGAAGGGCGAGTACACCTGTGAACTGCGCGTCAGTTATGGAACTGACGTTGACATGACCACCACCCCCCTCCGTCTCACCTTCAAAACCGCCGAGTTGCCTCGCGACTGACACCCGGTCCTCCCGAAAGCCCTTGCTTCGAGCGCACTTCAAGCCGTTGGCTGGAGAACCATGAAGTACACGCAGCTTGGACGCACGGGACTCAAGGTCAGCCGACTCGTCCTCGGGACGATGAACTTCGGGCCGCAGACCGACGAGGCCGACAGCCACACCATCATGGACGCGGCGCTGGACGCGGGCATCAACTTCTTCGACACGGCCAATGTGTACGGGTGGGGCGAGAACAAGGGCCGCACCGAGACGATCATCGGCAACTGGTTCGCCCGGGGCGGCGAGCGCCGTGACAAGGTCGTCATCGCCACCAAGGTCTACGGCAACATGGCCCCCGACGGCGAGACCGCCTGGCCCAACCACGACAAGCTCTCCGCGCTGAACATCCGCCGCGCCGTGGACGCCAGCCTGCAGCGGCTGCGGACCGACTACATCGACCTCTACCAGTTCCACCACATCGACCGCAGCACCCCGTTCGAGGAGATCTGGCAGGCCATCGACACCCTGGTCCAGCAGGGGAAGATCCTGTACGCCGGCTCCTCCAACTTCCCCGGCTACAAGATCGCCCAGGCCAACGAGATCGCCGCCCGCCGCGGCGGCACCATCGGCCTGGTCAGCGAGCAGTGCCTGTACAACCTCGCCGAGCGCCGCGCCGAGATGGAGGTCATCCCGGCCGCGCAGGACTACGGCCTCGGGGTCATCCCGTGGTCGCCGCTGCACGGCGGTCTGCTCGGCGGGATCATCAAGAAGGAGGTCCAGGGCGGCCGCCGCGCCACCGGCCGGGCCGCCGACACCCTCAAGGATCCGGCCGCCCGCGCCCGGATCCAGGCGTACGAGGACCTGGTCGACAAGCACGGCCTGGAGCCCGGCGAGGTGGCCCTGGCCTGGCTGCTCACCCGCCCGGGTGTGACGGGTCCCATCGTCGGCCCGCGTACGGCCGAACAGCTGGAGTCCGCGATCAGGGCTTCGGAGCTGGAGCTGACCGAGGAGCTGCTGGCCGGCCTGGACGAGATCTTCCCGGGGCCGGGCCCGTCCCCGGAGGCCTTCGCCTGGTAGTTCCGGGAGGTGCCGACGCCCCGTAAGGAGGGCGGGGCTGCGTTTGATACGCGGCCCCGCCGCGCGGGCGCGACCTGCCCCGACGGGCCTACACCCGGCAACCGGCCGCAGTTCCCCGCCGCCGCTCCTCCGTCACACCGCTACCTGACGGCCGCCGAGACAGCCACCACCACGAACATCAGCACAAGCACGCCGGCCATGATCCGGTTCCGAGTCTTAGGGTCCACACCGTCGAGCCTAACGGCCGGCGCCCAGTGCCCAGCGGGCGACCGCCTCATAGCGCGGCTGCTCCCCCACCATCCCCGACCGCGGCAGGTTGCTCCGCACCAGCACCAGCTCGTTCACCGTCCAGGTCCGGCTGGTGAACTCGCGGAGCAGATCGACATACGGCCGTACGTCCACCGAGTCCCGGCCGCGCGCCACCGTCAGGTGGGCCTTGTACCGCCGGTGCTCCCCCATCGACACGCCCGCCTTCCGCGCCGCCGACTCCGCCCGGTCGGCCAGCAGCCGCATCGCCTCCACCTCGCCGTAGGCGCCGGTCCACAGGGCCTTGCCGTGCCCGAACTGGCCGCCGCCGGAGAGGGCGAGGTCGAAGGGCGCCGTACGGCCGGCCGCGCGGGCCAGGCGGTCCGACAGGTCCGGTACGAGGTCCTCGGCGACCTCGCCGTAGAAGGCGAGGGTGAAGTGCCAGCCCGGCCGGTTGGTCCAGCGCAGCCGCTCGGCCCCGGGCAGCCGTTTCAACTTGGCCACTTCGACGGCGAGTTCATGGATGACATGCTCCGGAGGGAGCACCGCGGCGAAGAGTCTCATGCCTTCACCTTCGCAGACCCGTGCGGGCAGGATGGCCCCATGACGATCACCATGCGCGAAGGCGGCCCCGACGACCTGCCGGCGATACTCGGCATGCTCGACAGCAGTGTGCGGTGGCTGGTCTCACACGGGCGCACCGAGCAGTGGGGAAGCGAGCCGCTGTCGCAGAACCCGAGGGTCGCGGAATCGGTCGCCGGGTACATGACGCAGGGCACCACCTACCTCGCCGAGATCGACGGCGTACCGGCCGCCACCCTCACCCTCACGGACGCGCCCGGCGCCTACCTGTCGCATCTGCCGGCGCCGGGCGAGCCCGAGCGGTACATCCACTGGCTCGCCTCCGACCGCCGGTTCAAGGGACGGGGCGCCGGTGCCGCGCTGCTCGCGCACGCGGCCGAGGAGACCCGGCGGGCCGGGGTCTCCCTGTTGCGGGTGGACTGCTACGCGGGGGGCGACCGCAAGCTCGTCGCCTTCTACGAGGCGAACGGTTTCACGCCGACGCAGGCGTACACCACCGGCGAGAACGACTGGCAGGGGCAGGTGCTCGCCCGGCGGGTGTGACCGCGGGCGAGCACCTCACTACGCTACGGCCGACGGATCAGCGCTCGGCACGCAGGGTGCCGAGGAGCCCGTCCTTCTCGCCGTTGATGCCCGCGGCGAACCAGACGCTGTCCCTGCCGCCGGACCGGTCGGTGCCCTGCTGCAGGCCCCACAGGCCGTCGATCACGATCGCCCGGCCGTTGCGGTCCCTCAGGGTCCCCTCGAACCGGCCGCTGTTCAGGTCGAAGGCGTGGATGCGCCCGTCCCCGAAGTTGCCGACGAGCAGGTCACCGGCGAACTTCCCGAACCCCCTGGGCGCGACCTCCAGGCCCCAGGGCGAGTTGAGCTTCCAGTCGCTCGCGAAGCGCTTGATCAGCTTGCCCTTGGTGGTGAACACGTCGATGAAGCCGTTGCCCGGACCGGGGACGTCGTCGTGCTTGTCCGCGTCCTGCTTGGCGTAGGTGACGAAGATCCTGCCGCCGATGTCCTTGACGTCGAAGGGCGCGAACCCGTCGGGGATGTTCGGGTCCCGGAACGCGCCGGGCCGGTTCAGCCGGACGAAGCGGGAGTTGAAGACGTCGATGCGTGCGTCACGGAAGTTCGCGACGAGAAGGCGCGGCTCCTCGCATGAGCCGCTCTGGCCGTACCCCGCGCTCTTCTCGTGCTTCCTCTCGCAGTCCACGAGGGTCAGGCCCTTGAAGACGGCGTCGTCCTCCTGGACGACCTTGACCGCGTGCGTCGGATCCACGTTCGCGTTGAAGGCGAAGAGGCCGCCGCCCTCCCCCGCGAAGATGTACCGCGCGGGAGCCGACCTCTGGGAGACGGTGAAGCGGAAGTCGCCGGTGTCGTTGCGCACGATTCCGGTCGGGTCGGCGTCCTGGGGGAGCTGGATGACGGGAGACAGGGCGATGACCGGCCGGTTGTCCCGGGCGCCCGTGTACACCGTGGAGGTGTTGGTTCCGTTGTTGGAAACCCTGATCGCACCGCTCGGTGTGCGGACGAGGCCCCAGGGGTTGACCAGGTTGGGGTCCTGCAGCTCCGCCCTGTTCGCCTGGTCGGAGACGAGATCGCGCTCGCGGAAGCCGTGGTCGGCGCGGCGCGGCGCGTCCACCGCCCCGGACGGCACGGCGGCGGCGAGCGCGCCGACCGTGCCGAGGGTCAGCGCGACCGCCGCCAGCCGCCGCACGCGGGAGCGGGATCTCGGGGTCGATGCCGGTGATGCCATGCGGGTGCTCCTGTTCCCCTACGGGTGCCAGATAGGACTTACCGGCAGAAGTAATCTCATATAGGGGCAATCGCGCCCGCGATCGACACGCAGACGCACATCCGTACGAGCACTGGCGGTGGCGGTTCCTACGCCGCCGCCGTCGCCAGCCGCTCCCGCTCGCGCGGGACGAAGCGGACCCGCGGATGGCCGTGGTGCCAGCCGACCGCCAGCCGCAGACCGCCGATACGGGCCAGGACCAGGCCGATACCGGCGGCGGCCGCGGCCGAGATCAGGCCGCCGAGGGCGAAGCCGACCCGGGCGCCGTAGGTGTCGGTGATCCAGCCGACGACCGGCGCGCCCAGCGGCGTACCGCCCATGAACACCATCATGAACAGGGACATCACCCGGCCGCGCATGGCCGGGTCGGTGGCCATCTGCACGGCGGTGTTCGCGGTGACGTTGACCGTCAGGCCGAAGACCCCGATCGGGACCATGAGCAGCGCGAACAGCCAGTACGACGGGGCCAGTGCGGCCACCACCTCAAGTGTGCCGAAGGCGAGCGCGGCGGCGATCAGGATGCGCAGCCGGGCCGTGCCGCGCCGGGCGGCCAGCAGGGCGCCGCCCAGTGAGCCGACGGCCATCAGGGTGTTGAAGAGGCTGTAGGAGCCGGCGCCGGAGTGGAAGACGCCGTTCGCGTACGCCGACAGCCACACCGGGAAGTTGAAGCCGAAGGTGCCGATGAAGCCGACGAGGACGATCGGCCAGATCAGCTCGGGGCGCCCCGCCACGTACCGCAGGCCCTCGCGCAGCTGGCCCTTGCCGCGGGGCGCGCGCCGGACCGCGTGCAGTTCACGGGCGCGCATCAGCAGCAGACCGGTGATGGGCGCGACGAAGGACAGTCCGTTGGCGAGGAACGCCCAGCCGGTGCCCACGCCGGTGATCATCACACCGGCGACCGCGGGGCCGACCAGGCGGGCGGACTGGAAGTTCGCCGAGTTCAGGCTGACCGCGTTCTGCAGCTGCTCGGGGCCGACCATCTCGGAGACGAAGGACTGGCGGGCCGGGTTGTCGAGCACCGTGGCGAGGCCGACGGTGAAGGCGGCGACGTAGACGTGCCAGACCTGGACATGGCCGCTGAGCGTGAGGAAGGCGAGCGCCAGGCCCGTCACGGCCATGGCGGCCTGCGTGACCAACAGCGTGGGGCGCTTGGGGAGGCGGTCGACCAGGACTCCGCCGTAGAGGCCGAAGAGGAGCATCGGCAGGAACTGCAGGGCCGTTGTGATGCCCACGGCGGCGGAGGAGCCGGTGAGGCTGAGGACCAGCCAGTCCTGGGCGATGCGCTGCATCCAGGTGCCGGTGTTGGAGACGACCTGGCCGATGAAGAAGAGGCGGTAGTTCCTGATCCTCAGCGAGCTGAACATCGAGCCCTTGCGGGCGGCGGGGGTAGTAGTGACGGTCGGTGCGGGGGCGGAAGGTGTTCCGGATCCCGTACTCAAAAGGATTCGCCTCCTCGACAGCGGTTATAGGTGTGCGAGCTTCTCCAGCACGGGGGCGGCGGCGCGCAGTTTGGCCCACTCGTCCTCGTCGAGGCCCTCGACCAGGCCGGCCAGGAACGCGTTGCGCTTGCGGCGGCTCTCCTCGAGCATCGCCTCGGCCCGCTCGGTCTGGGTGACGACCTTCTGGCGCCGGTCCTCGGGGTGCGGCTCCAGCCGGACCAGCCCCTTGGCCTCCAGCAGCGCGACGATGCGGGTCATCGACGGCGGCTGGACGTGCTCCTTGCGTGCGAGCTCGCCCGGGGTGGCCGAGCCACAGCGGGCCAGGGTGCCGAGCACCGACATCTCGGTGGGGCTCAGCGACTCGTCGACCCGCTGGTGCTTGAGCCGACGGGACAGTCGCATCACGGCGGAGCGGAGGGCGTTCACGGCGGCAGCGTCGTCGCCATGGGTGAGGTCCGGCATGTTCTTTAGAGTAACTCATTACCCTCTCTAAAGAACACTGCGACACGCCCGAAGGCCCGTGATACCCGCCACTGAACCAATCGATCACCCAAACGAGTGAGTCGGTTCCCGAAAGTGACGCATGGGACGGCCCTATGTGGCGACCCTCGTACGCATGGCGACCAGTGTGCTCAGCCTGCGCATAGACGGAGAGCTGCTCGAAAGAATCCGGCAGCACGCGGCGAAAAGAGGAATGAGCGTGCAGGACTATGTGGTCCGCACGCTCATCCGGGACGACTTCGACGAGCGGTTCCAGGCCGCCGTCGAGGAGACGGAGCGGTTCTACGACGTCACGTGATGCCGTGGAACCGTGACGCCGTAGAACCGCAGCGGGCTCAGGTCAGGCCCAGGGCCGGCATCAGGTAGTAGAAGGCGAAGACCGCCGAGACGACGTACATGGCGGCCGGGATCTCCCGGAACCGGCCGGCGGCCAGGCGCAGCACCGTGAAGGTGATGAAGCCCATGCCGATGCCGTTGGTGATCGAGTAGGTGAACGGCATCATCAGCATCGTCACGAACGCCGGGATCGCGATGGTGTAGTCGGCCCAGTCGATCTCCTTGATCGAGTTCGACAGGATCAGGAAGCCGACCGCGACCAGCGCCGGGGTCGCCGCCTGGGACGGGACCATCGTGGCGACCGGGGTGAGGAACAGCGCGGCGGCGAAGAGGCCGCCCGTGACGACGTTCGCGAGGCCCGTGCGGGCGCCCTCGCCGACGCCGGCCGTGGACTCCACGAACGCCGTGGTGGCCGAGGAGGAACTGGCGCCGCCCGCCGCGACCGCGAGGCCGTCGATGAACAGGACCTTGTTGATGCCGGGCATGTAGCCCTCGGCGTCGGTCAGCTTGGCCTCGTCGCTGACGCCCATGATCGTGCCCATCGCGTCGAAGAAGCACGACAGCAGAACCGTGAAGACGAAGAGGACGCCGGTCAGCACGCCGACCTTGGAGAAGCCGCCGAACAGGCTGACGTGGCCGACCAGCCCGAAGTCGGGGGTGGCGACCGGGTTGCCCGGCCACTTCGGGACCGTCAGACCCCAGGACGGGATCGTGGTGACCGCGTTGAGGACGAGGGCGAGGACGGTCATGCCGACGATCGAGATCAGGATCGCGCCCGGCACCTTGCGGACGATCAGCGCGAAGGTCAGCAGCGCGCCCAGGATGAAGACCAGCACCGGCCAGCCGTGCAGATGACCGCCGGTGCCGAGCTGGACCGGGACGGTGGTCTGGGCGGCGTCCGGCATCCGGGTGACGAAGCCCGAGTCGACCAGGCCGATCAGCATGATGAACAGGCCGATACCGATCGAGATCGCCTTGCGCAGCCCGAACGGCACGGCGTTCATCACGCGCTCGCGCAGCCCCGTGGCGACCAGCAGCATGACCACGAAGCCCGCGAGGACGACCATGCCCATCGCGTCCGGCCAGGACATCCGGGGCGCCAGCTGGAGGGCGACGACCGAGTTCACGCCGAGGCCGGCGGCGAGGGCGATCGGGACGTTGCCGATGACCCCCATGAGGAGGGTGGTGAACGCGGCCGTCAGCGCGGTCGCCGTCACCAGCTGGCCATTGTCCAGGTGGTGCCCGTACATGTCCTTCGCGCTGCCGAGAATGATCGGATTCAGCACGATGATGTAGGCCATCGCGAAGAAGGTGGCGAAACCGCCACGGATCTCGCGAGCGACGGAGCTGCCGCGCTCGGAGATCCTGAAGTAACGGTCAAGGGCGCCCTGAGCGGGCACACCGCCCGGAATCTCGGGGGTGGGGGCCTTGGCGGGTGCCGAGGTGGACATGCGGGTCTCCATCACCAACGGGGTTCCCCCGAGCCTCGTTGGAGTTTCATACGAACAGAAGCGGACACAGACAAACGGTTTCAGTATGAACGTATGAGTACGAGATCGCCATCTCCGCGCGTAGAACGACCATCCGCTTAAGCTGTGCACATGGCCAAGTGGACCCCCAAGCACGAGGCGCCCGAGCCCCTGGAGGGCCCCGTGGTCGCCACCATCACCGGCGGCACGATCGTCTGGTTCGTCCTCTTCCTCGTCCAGCTCCCCTTCTACGGCTGGTTCCACGAGCACGGACATCTGTGGTGGCTGTGGACCTGCCTGGCCGGGGGCGGACTGGGGCTGATCGGCATCTGGTACGTCAGGAAGCGGGACGCGGCGATCAAGCGGGCGGTGGCCCTGCGGTCGACGTCGGCCGAGTAACCCGTAAAGCGGGCGAGGGGGCAAAACCGCACGTACCGTCGGATGCATGACCGACATAGACGCGGGCGCGGAACTCGACCCCGTGCATCCGGTGGCCCTGCCGATGACCAGGTCGGCAGGGCTGACCCGCGCCGAGGTCGCGGAACGCGTCACCCGCGGCCAGGTCAACGACGTACCGGTGCGCAGCAGCCGGTCACTGGGCGAGATCGTCCGGGCCAACGTCCTCACCCGGTTCAACGCGATCATCGGTGTGCTCTGGCTGGTCATGCTGTGCGTCGCGCCGATCCAGGACAGCCTCTTCGGCTTTGTGATCCTCGCCAACACCGGCATCGGCATCATCCAGGAGTGGCGGGCCAAGCAGACCCTCGACTCGCTCGCGGTGATCGGCGAGGCCCGGCCCACGGTACGAAGAGACGGCACGGCCATCGAGGTCGCCGTCCATGAGATCGTCCTCGACGACCTCATACAGATCGGTCCCGGCGACAAGGCCGTGGTGGACGGGGTCTGCGTCGAGGCCGACGGGCTGGAGATCGACGAGTCGCTGCTCACCGGTGAGGCCAACCCCGTCGTCAAACGCCCCGGCGATCCGGTCATGTCCGGCAGCTTCGTCGTCGCGGGCGGCGGCGCCTACCAGGCGACCAAGGTCGGCCGCGAGGCCTACGCCGCCCAGCTCGCCGAGGAGGCCTCCCGCTTCACCCTGGTCCACTCCGAGCTGCGCACCGGCATCTCCACGATCCTCAAGTACGTCACCTGGATGATGGTCCCGGCGGCGGTCGGGCTCGTCATCACCCAGCTCGTCGTCAAGAGCAACGGCTTCAAGGACTCCATCGCCCGCACGGTCGGCGGCATCGTCCCGATGGTCCCGGAGGGGCTCGTCCTGCTCACCTCGGTCGCCTTCGCCATCGGAGTCATCCGGCTCGGCCGGAAACAGTGTCTGGTGCAGGAGCTGCCGGCGATCGAGGGGCTGGCCCGCGTCGACACCGTCTGCCTGGACAAGACCGGCACGCTCACCGAAGGCGGCATGGACGTCACCGAGCTACGGGCGCTCGACGGGGCCGACGAGGGTTACGTCCGCAGGGTGCTCGGCGCCCTCGGCGAGTCGGATCCGCGCCCCAACGCCTCCCTCCAGGCCATCATCGACGCCTACCCGGACAGCGAGGACTGGCGCTGCGTGGAGTCGCTGCCCTTCTCCTCGGCCCGCAAGTACAGCGGGGCGGCGTTCAGCGAGGCCGACGGCGAGACCAGCACATGGCTGCTCGGCGCCCCCGACGTCCTCCTCACCGACGGCGACCCGGCCCTGGCCGAGACCGAGCGCCTCAACAAGCAGGGCCTGCGGGTGCTGCTGCTGACCCGGACGAGCCGTGACCTGGACGACCCCGAGCCGGCCCACGGCGCCCGCCCCACCGCCCTCGTCGTCCTGGAACAGCGGCTGCGGGCGGATGCCGCCGACACCCTGCGCTACTTCGCGGACCAGGACGTCCGCGCCAAGGTCGTCTCCGGCGACAACGCGGTGTCGGTCGGCGCGGTCGCCGCCAAGCTGGGCCTGGAGGGCAGGACGGTGGACGCGCGGCACTTGCCCGCCGACCGGCCGGGCATGGCGGACGCGCTGGACCAGGGGACGATCTTCGGGCGGGTCAGCCCGCAGCAGAAGCGGGACATGGTCGGGGCGCTGCAGTCGCACGGGCACACGGTCGCGATGACCGGCGACGGCGTGAACGACGTGCTCGCGCTGAAGGACGCCGACATCGGGGTCGCCATGGGCTCCGGTTCGGAGGCGACGCGGGCGGTGGCACAGATCGTGCTGCTGAACAACAGCTTCGCCAGCCTGCCGTCGGTGGTCGGCGAGGGCCGCCGGGTGATCGGCAACATCACGCGCGTGGCGACGCTCTTCCTGGTGAAGACGGTCTATTCGGTGCTGCTGGCCGTCCTGGTGGTGTGCTGGCAGGTGGAGTATCCGTTCCTGCCCCGGCATCTGACCCTGCTGTCCACCCTCACCATCGGCGTCCCGGCGTTCTTCCTGGCCCTGGCACCCAACAAGGAGCGGGCGAAACCGCACTTCGTGCGCAGGGTCATGCGGTACGCGATCCCGGGCGGTGTGGTGGCGGGGGTGGCGACCTTCGTGACGTACCTGGTCGCCCGTGACCACTACACGGGAGCCGGCCGGCTGGACGCGCAGACCAGCGCGGCCACCCTCACGCTCTTCCTGGTCTCCATGTGGATCCTGGCGATCGTCGCCCGCCCCTACACCTGGTGGCGGGTGACCCTGGTGGCGGCGATGGGCGTGGCGTTCCTGCTGGTCCTGGCCGTCCCGGCGCTCCAGGGCTTCTTCGCGCTGAAGCTGGTGGGGGTCACGATGCCGTGGACCGCCGTCGGCATCGCGGTGGTGGCGGCGGCCGCCCTGGAGTGGCTGTGGAAGTGGGTCGACCGCCGCTTTCCCGACTAGGGGATGACTACTTCGCGCCCACGTGCACACCCGTGGCGCTGACCGCCGGGGTCGTCGAGACGCCGGCGAAGGAGTAACGCCAGTAGCCGCTGGAGTTCACGGTGGCCGAGGTCTTCACGTTGCCGTACGAGTCGGTGGTCACCGTCTTGATCGTGGTGTACGTGCTCGTGCCGGCCTTGCGGAACTGGAGCTTGACGGGCTGGCCGCCGAAGTTGTTGTACGTGTGGTGCTCCCAGTCGGCCCGGGTCAGCTTGCCCGACACCGTGACGCTCTTGCCCTTGTAGACGGACGTCGAGCTCACGGTGGTCGTCAGCTTGGAGTTGCGCT
Source organism: Streptomyces sp. NPDC031426 (assembly GCF_055581585.1). NCBI lineage: Bacteria > Bacillati > Actinomycetota > Actinomycetes > Kitasatosporales > Streptomycetaceae > Streptomyces > Streptomyces sp. NPDC031426. Next base: position 72,079 of record NZ_JBVIJE010000014.1, on the reverse strand, counting down.
GCACCAGGCTGGTGCCGAGGCCGCTCTGGTCCTTGAAGCCGACCTTGCTCATGTCGGGGTTCTGCTGGTCCTGGCCGTTGAAGGCGACGGCCTCGGCGGCCACGCTCCAGCTGCCGGCCCAGGCGTTCTTCAGGTCGCCGTCGGCCGGGCGGATGTTGATGGAGCCCTTGCATGTGGCCGTCGTCGACGAGGTGGCGGTGCAGGTCGCCGGGTTGTCGCCGTACAGCTCGGGGGCGGTGTCGCTGTAGGTGCCGTGGTAGAGGAAGGCGTCCGTGTAGAAGTCCTTCGCGGCGATGTTGACGGTGGAGCCGTGCGTCAGCGTGTACGAGTACGCGACGGTCACCTCGCTGGTGGTGCCCACCTTGATCGACTTGGCGATCGAGACGTTGGAGAAGCTTGCGTTCAGCGTGTACGGCGCGCCCGAGTCGGTGACGGCCTGCGCGGCCGGGACTGCGAGGGCGGAGAGGGCCAGGGCGCCGGAGACGGCGGCCACGGTGGCACGGATGCGCATGTGCGTTTCCCCTGGAGGGAGAAGTGATCGTGGAATCGGTTGACTCACGCGATCAGATCCGCGGGGGGTGCCGCTGGTTGTACGGCGGTTGCCCCCGCGGACCAGATTTTGTGCCGCGCTTACTGATCCGTTACCGCACGTCGACGAAGTCGCCCGTGGCGCTGACCGCCGGGGTGGTCGTGGTGCCCGCGAAGGAGAAGCGCCAGTAGCCGTCGACCGACGCGGTGGCCGTGGTCTTCAGGTTGCCCGTGGAGTCCGACTTGATGGTCTTCAGCGTGGTGTAGGTGCTGGAGCCGTACTTGCGGAACTGGAGCTGCACGGACTGGTTGGTGTAGCCGTGGTACTGGTGGTCCTCCCAGTTGGCCCGGGAGAGCTTGCCGGTGATCGTGAGCGTCTTGCCCTTGGCGATCGGCTCGGGGCCGGCGTTGACCGTCAGCTTGGAGTAGCGCTGGACCTTGGTGGTGCCCAGGCCGCCCTGCACGGAACCGTCCCCGGTGCTGTACTGCAGCGCCAGCGCGCCGGCGTTCCAGGTGCCCGCGTCGGAGTTGAGCAGCTCGTCGTCGGCGGGGTAGATGTCGATGAGGCCCTTGCAGTTGGCGGTCGTCGACGAGGTGGCGGTGCAGCTGGCCGGGGCGTCGCCGAGCAGGATGTTGCTCGCGGTGTCCGGCGAGGAACCCTTGTAGATGAAGGGGCCGGTGGCGAAGTCGTCCGACGCGATGTCGTAGTTGGCTCCGTGGGTCAGCGTGTAGGTGACCGTGGTGGAGACGTGGTTGGTCGTACCGACCTTGACCGCCGAGGCGATCTTGAGGTTCGAGAAGGTCACGCCGAGGTCCGCGCCCTCGGCGGTGCTGAACGCGGACTTGCCGGAGGCATGGAGCGCCTTCGCGGCCTCCGTCTGGTACGACGGGGCGGAGCCGGCGGCCTGGGCGGCCGGCACGACGAAGGCGGAGAGGGCCAGGGCGCCGGAGACGGCGGCCACGGTGGCACGGATGCGCATGCGTTCCCCTGTGTGGAGAAAGTGGACACGAGGTCCAGTGATCAAGGAGTCAGACGACTCGCGTGATCAGACCCGTGAAGGAATGAAGTGGTTGTACGAGTGATGCCGTGAGTTTCCGGCGGATTCACCGGACGGCTACTGCACGTCGACGAAGTCACCGGCGGCGCTGACCGCGGAAATGGTCGAGTTGCCCGCGAAGGAGAAGCGGTGGTAGCCGTCGGCCTGCGCGGCCGGGACGGCGAGGGCGGACAGGGCCAGAGCGCCGCCGACGACGGCGACACAGGCGCGGCGGAAGCGGACGTTCCGGGGTGCCGTCAGTCGAACCAGCGGTCCCTGGCCAGCTCCTCCGTCCGCGAGGGGTCCTCCAGCAGGGCCGCCACCTCGAACCGCCGGGGCCACTGACCGGCCGCCCACGCGAGCCCGGCCGCGACCCCCTCCAGGGTGGCCGCATGCAGCACACCGTCGTCGGTGAGCCGCCAGTCGATCTCCACGCCGTCCACGACCAGTTCCTCGTGCTCGACATAGGTCCCGGGCGTACCCGGCCCGAGCAGCACCCGCACCGACTCCGGCACGTCGTGCTCGGTCCCCTCGGAGTGCACCTCGCCGGTGACGGACTCGCTCAGCCGCCGCACCTGGAACAGCTCCGCCAGCTCGGCCGCGCGGGACGGCCGTACCGGCAGCAGCGCGACCCCGCCGGTGAACGGCAGCAGATCGGGCGAGTCGACCACGACCGCCTCCCCCGCGTCCACGACCTCCACCCGGCCGTCGACCACGGCCCGCAGCTCGTCCGGCAGCGTCACCTGCTCCGGGTCCAGCTCCGCCAACGCCCCGTACAGTGCGTGCAGTTGGCTCGGGGTGACCGGCCGGTCGGGGTCGGCCAGCCGGTCCAGCAGCTCCGCGGCACCGCCGGGCTCGTCCAGCAGGGCCGCGACGGAGGTGCGCACCCCCAGGGCCCGCAGCACCTGCTCGTCCTCGAACCCGGTCGCGTCGGCCTCGTCGTACAGGCCTCGCAGCAGCGGATCACCGCCCGCCGCGAGCAGACCGGCGGGCCGGCGCCCGTCGAGCACGGGATGACCGCGCAGCCACCACGCCGTGTACGGCCGCACGACGTCGTGCGTGCCGTCGTGCAGCAGGATGCGCACCGGCTGGGTGAGGGCGTCCCGCAGCGGCGGCTGCGCGAGCAGCGCGAGCGCTTGCGGCCAGTGCTCGTCGTCCACCAGGTCCAGATCGCGTACGGCGACCAGCTCGGTGGCGACCGGAGGCACCGGGCTGTCCGGGAAGCGGTCGAGGATGTCCTCGCACCACACGTCGACCGCGTCCAGCAGCCCGGCGTCGTCGGGCTCGGCGAAGTCGCTCTCCCGGGGCTCCAGTTCGTCCGGGTCGAGGACCACGTCGGTGGCGCGGACCAGCGCGAAGTTCGCGAGTACGCCACAGGCGGCCAGCGGCTGCTCGCCCCACTTGTCGGCCAGCTCGTGGTCCACGGCGGCCAGTTCGCCCTCGCGGATCACCCGGGCGAACGGACTGCCGGGGAAGACGAGTTCCCCGGCGGGGGCCAGTTCCCCGTCCTCGTCGGGCAGGGCGAGGGCGCCGAGCCAGGGTTCGTCCCCGGGCTCCAGGTCCGCGTCCCGCACCAGCCCGAGCACGGTCTCGGCCAGTTCCTCCGCGTCCGGAGCGTCCTCCTCCCAGCCCCCGAGCGCGCCCTCCTCGTCCAGCGAGGCGGCGACGGCGGCCCGCACCTGCGGGGTGGTGAGCACCGCGCGCGGGGTCGCGGGCAGCGCGCCGAGCTTCTCCAGCAGCGGATGCGCGGCGTCCTCGTGGGCCACCTTCAGCCCGAGTCGGCCGAGGACGTCCGCGTCGATCCGGGCGGCGTCCGGGGTGGGCAGCAGCACCTGCCGGGGACCGATGGTGGTCCGTCCGTCCGCCAGCGGCACCGGCAGCCCGGACAGCCGGTCGGGGTCGACCCCGGCGAGGCTGTCGTAGAGCCGCCACCACCAGTCGGGGTCCTTCTCCAGGCCGGCGAGCCGGTCGACGGCGTCGGCGAGCCGCAGCCGGGCGACCCCGAGGGTGCGCAGCTCCACGCGCCGTTCGAGACCGGCCGGCAGCAGCGTGGGCAGCACCTCGGCGAGCACGCGGACGGTGGCGGCCCCGGCGCCCTCCACGATCTCCGCGTCCCTGGGGCGCAGCGCCTGAGGAAGCTCGTGGTCGTCGTCCGCCTTCGCCGCCACCGCCGGGGGCAGGAAGGCCGTGCGCGGCAGCCGCTCCAGCACGGCCTGCCGCAGCGCCCCGTCCAGCTCGCCCTTGCCGAGCGGTCCCGGCACGAGGTCGATGATCCCGTCCGTCACCGGCCGCCAGTCGGCGAGCAGTTCGGTGTAGACGTCGGCGGCGCGCTGCACCAGGAAGTCGGTGAGCGGACCGGGAGCCGTGTGCCGGCGGGTGGTGTCGAGGGGGAAGGAGGCGATGAGCAGTGCGGGAACGCCGAGGGGTTCGTCACTGGGCGTGGGTGCGTGCACCACGGGCGTCGTACGAGGCCGCACCGGGCGCCCGCCCTCGTCCTCGGGCACGGCCCAGGTCACCGACCAGTGGGGCCGCAGCCGCTCCTCCACCGGCCGGTCGGCGAGCAGATCGGGCGTGAGCGCCCCATGGGCGGACGCGGTACGCCACCGGGTGACCCCCTCGCGCGAGTCCTCCACGACGACGGCGGCGCCCTCGGCACGGCGCCGCAGCACCCGCTGCGCCTCGCCCCCGACCTCGATGACGACCTCCTCCAGGCCCGGCAGGGCGAGGAGCAGCGCGTCGTCGACGGAGTGCAGCAGCCGCTCGGCGAGATCGGCAGCGGCCGCGTCCCGCAGGGGCAGGATGACGGCGGTGTCGTACGGGTCCGGGGCGGTGCCCTCGGCGGCGAACGGCAGCCGGAGCAGCGGCACATGCCCGTCCCGGCGCCGGATCTCGTCCCCCAGCCCCGGGCTGTGCCGGGCGGTCTCGGCGGCCCGCTCCCGTGCCTCGCCGAGCGACCACCGCACACCCCCGTGCCGCCCGACGATCGCGGGTTCGTCGGTCACCGCGAGTACGGCGGCGAAGCCGACGCCGAACCGTCCGACGGCGCCCTGGGTGGCATCGCTGTCCCGCTTGGCCGAGGCGCGCAGCGTGGACAGCGACTCGACTCCGGCCGCGTCCAGCGGGGCACCGGTGTTGGCGGCGACGAGGACCCCGTCGCGCAGGGTGAGCCGCAGCCGCCCCGGCACCCGCGCCCGGGCGGCGGCGTCGGCGGCGTTCTGGGCCAGCTCGACCACGAGCCGGTCCCGGTAGCCGCCGAGGACCAGGTCCTCCTCGGCGTTGGCGTCCTCACGGAACCGGGCGGGGCTGGTGGCCCAGGCGTCGAGGACACCACGGCGCAGCCGGGCCGTCCCGAAGGGATCGGCGCCTTCGGCCGCAGGCCGCACGTACTTGCTGCTCACGCTTACCCATCCTCCCGGCTTCCTGCGAGGAGCCCCTGGCATCGCGCCGGGGTGGAGCGCCTCGCGCCTGCGGATCGTATCCCGTGGCAGCGACACCGGGCGTCGGCCGCCGCCCGCTGCGGGCAGCCGCAACCCGGCCAAATCCTTCAGGGCAAGTGTGTTGCCGGGGGATGCCGTTGGACCTGGGCGGCGCGGCGGTCACGAACGGTGCGCGTCGGACACGTCGGACATCGGCGCGCGGGCGTACCCGGGCCGCCCGCGGTCAGGAGTGGCCCAGTTCCGCCGTCTCCTCGTCGCCCGCCTCCGGGACCGAGCCCGAGTCGCGGGCGGGGCGCAGGGGGAAGGGGTCCACCCGGGTCTCGTCGATGACCGGCGGGGCCGGCTGCGGGGGCTTGGGCATGACCGCGGCCTCCGAGTGGCCGCCGCAGCCGTAGGACAGGGAGACCACACGGCCGTCGGCCGGGGAGAACTCGTTGGCGCACACGCCGAAGGCCTGGCCGAGGGAGCCGCCGATCGGGGCGAGGAAACCGCAGGTCATACAGGTGGCCGGGGCCGCCTGGGCCATCGCGGTCTTCGGGCCGTACGACTCCTCCCAGCGGTCCGCGGCGACATGCAGGCCGTAGCGGGACAGGACGCGGGCCCGGCGCATGCCCAGTTCCTCCGCGACCGCGGCGATCGTGCCCCGGGTGGGGACCGTGGGCTGGGTGGCGGGGGCGCCGGGCGTGACGTCGGCGTCCTCGGCCTCCGCCAGTTCCGCCATCTCGTGCGAGACCACCGAGTTCGGCGGCGGCTCCTCCTCGCCCGTGTAGCCGGGCTCCAGGCGCAGGTCGTCCTGGTCGGTGGGGAGCAGGTCGCCGGGGCCGAGGTCACCGGGGCGCAGCCGCTCGCTCCACGGGACCCACTCCGGGGCGAGCAGGGCGTCGGGGCCGGGGAGGAGGACCACCTCGTCGAGCGTGACGATCTTGGCGCGGGAGGCGCGGGCCACGGTCACCGCCCAGCGCCAGCCGCGGTAGCCCAGTTCCTTGCACTCGAAGAAGTGCGTGACAACGCGGTCGCCCTCGGAGACGAGGCCGGCGTGCTCCCCGACCACACCGGGGGCCGCGGCCTCCTCGGCGGCGGCACGGGCGAGATCGACCGCCTCGGCGCACAGGCGGTCGGGGGTGCGGCTTCGCGTTGTCGCTGCGCTCACAGGTATCGCTTCTCTCCTACGCCGTCTCGTCGAGTGCGGCTGCCTGACGGCGGCTCTGCCGACGGAGCGGACCGGAGGACCGCATCGACGTCTGCATCCGCGCGCTGGGCGCACCTCTGCCATCCATTCTGCGTTATGGCTGAGATAGGCACGCTACACCGAACGAGATTCATCGCCGCCACGCGGCAATTTTTCCTGCCCGCACACCCGGCCCTGCACACCGCCTCGTGGTTCGGTTCGGCGCCATGCGCGTCGTATGGGCACTATCCGGCCGCTTCTCGGGGCACTATGAAGCACGTGGCGACCGCGGACAGGCGTGGTGTTCGGGGTGGCGGTGCGAGCCGGGCCGGTGGCGCCGTCCGTTCCGTCGGGCGTGCCCTGCACTTCCCGGTCACCGGGGCCGCGCGCGGGATCCGGAAGGCCACGCATGCGCACGGGGCGGGCGAGTCGGGGCTCGGCAAGCTGATCGAGCTGCACGCGGTGAACGGCGCCGGCGATGTCATGATCACCGTGGCGCTGGCCTCCACGGTGTTCTTCTCCGTGCCGACCGACGAGGCCCGCGGGCGGGTCGCGCTCTACCTCGCCATCACCATGGCGCCCTTCACCGTCCTCGCCCCGGTCATCGGCCCCCTCCTCGACCGGCTGCCGCACGGCCGGCGCGCCGCGATGGCCGGGGCCATGCTGGCCCGTGCCCTGCTCGCGCTGGTGATCTCGGGGGCCGTGGCGAGCGGCAGCCTGGAGCTGTATCCCGCCGCGCTGGGCGTGCTGGTGGCGTCGAAGGCGTACGGGGTGGTCCGCAGTGCGGTGGTGCCCAGGCTGCTGCCGCCCCGGTTCTCGCTGGTGAAAGCCAACTCGCGGGTCACCCTGGCGGGACTGCTGGCCACCGGTGTGGCCGCGCCGGTCGCGGCGGGGCTGCACCAGGTCGGCGACCCCTGGCCGCTGTACGGCGCCTTCGTGATCTTCGTCGCGGGAACGTTCCTGTCCTTCTCCCTGCCGCCCAAGGTGGACTCGGCCAAGGGCGAGGACGTGGCTCTGCTCGCGGCCGACGAGCGGCATCTGCACGGGCCGCAGCGCAGGAAGGAGCAGGCGAAGCGGCCGGGGCTGCGGACCGTGGGCCCCGCCGTCACCCACGCGCTCGGCGCCAACGCCGCCCTGCGCTGCCTCTCCGGCTTCCTGATCTTCTTCCTCGCCTTCCTGCTGCGCGAGCACCCGCTGACCGGCGAGAGCGCGGCGGTCTCGCTCGGCATCGTCGGTGTCGCCGCCGGCGTGGGCAACGCGCTGGGTACGGCCGTCGGGGCCTGGCTGAGATCACGCGCCCCGGAGATCATCATCGTCACCGTCGTCGCGGTGGTGCTCGGTACGGCGCTCGTGGCCGCCCTGTTCTTCGGGGCGCTGCTGGTGGCCTGTCTCGCGGCGGTCGCCGGGTTCGGGCAGGCGCTGGCCAAGCTGGCCCTGGACGCGCTGATCCAGCGGGACGTGCCGGAGCTGGTGCGCACCTCGGCGTTCGCCCGCTCGGAGACGCTGCTGCAGATGGCGTGGGTGTTCGGCGGCGCCGTCGGCATCGTGCTGCCGCTCAACGGCACCGTCGGCCTGCTGGTCGGCGCGGTGTTCGTGGCGGTCGGCTGGCTGACCACCCTCAAGGGCCTCCTCGCCTCGGCCCGCCACGGCGGCCGCGCCCACCCCCGCGTCGCCTGACCCACCCACCCCGACCCCACGCCACCCCACATCCCGACCGGGCCCCACGCCACCGCACGCCGCCCGCCGTCCCAACCCGACCCCGCGTCGCCTGACACGCCCGCCCTGGCCACACACCACCCGACCCAACCCCACGCCGCCCACCGCCCGCCGTCCCAACTCGACCCCGCGCCGCCTGACGCGCCCACCCCGACCCCACGCCACCCCACATCCCGACCGGGCCCCACGCCACCGCACGCCGCCTGCCGCCCCAACCCGGCCCCGCGTCGCCTGACACGCCCGCCCTGGCCCCACGCCACCCGACCCAACCCCACGCTGGCCGACGCCCCGGCCGGGCCCGACCCCACCCCTCGCCACCCCACGCCGCCCGCCGTCCCAACCCGGCCCCGCGCCGCCTGACACGCCCGCCCTGGCCACACACCACCCCACATCCCGACCGGGCCCCACGCCACCCCACGCCGCCCGCCGTCCCAACCCGGCCCCGGGTCGCCGGACACGCCCGCCCCGGCCACACGCCACCCGGCGTCCCGACCGGGCCCGACGCCACCCGACTCAGCCCCAACCCCACGCCGCCCCACGCCGCCGACCCAACCCCACGCCACCCGACGTCCCGACCCACCCCCACGCCGCCCCACGTGCCCGACAGCACCCCCACCTCGGCATCGCGCCCGGCGCAATTCTGGCCTCGGCATAACGAAGCGGACACGGTTTCCCGAACCGCAGGCACGGCTGGCGTAACGAACCGGGCACGCCGCACCCCGCATGGGCGGACGGCTCCGGCCGCCAGATAGCCTTCGGTCATGACCACGCTGCAATCCGTTGTGCGACGCCGCCGCGCCGTCGCCGCCGCCGGCGCCGTTTCCGCCGGACTGCTCCTGCTCTCCGCCTGCGAGAAGCCGACGCCTGTCGCGACGGTCACCGTCGGCGACAGCTCGGTCAACTCCGAGGCCATGTGCTACAACGACGGCAACGCGCTGGACGCCAAGTCGCTGGCGACGTGCGTCAAGAACGTCGGCAAGGCCAAGTCGATCAAGGTCGACCAGGACGAGACGGTCCGCATCGGCGTCGACCCGAAGATCGCGGACGCCGGCTGGGTCCTGCTGGTGAACGGCCAGCAGTTCACCGACGTCAGCAAGAAGACCTACCGCACCATCCCGGGCAGCGCGTTCTTCAACCAGCAGTACGGCACCCAGGGCGACATCAACACGGTCACGATCCGGATGGGCGAGAAGTCCAACCAGGGCATGTGGTCGTTCAAGCTGACGAAGGCCTGATCACGGCTTCCGTGCGCGTCCTTGTGGCCACCGCGGTCCCCGTCGAGCGGGACGCGGTGGCACTGGCGTTTCCCGGAGCCGGGAGCGGGACACGGCTCCCCGGCGCGCTCCTGTGCCGTACCGCGACGGGCTGTGATCTGCTCGCCGCCGGCGTCGGCCCGGCCCTCGCCGCCGCCTCCACCGCCGCCGCGCTGACCGCCGCCGCCCTCGAAGGCACCCCGTACGACCTGGTCGTCTCGGCCGGGATCGGCGGTGGCTTCCAGCCCGAGGCGCCCGTCGGCTCGCTCGTCGTCGCCGACGCGATCACCGTGGCCGACCTGGGCGCCGAGACCGCCGACGGCTTCCTCCCGGTCACCGAACTCGGCTTCGGGACCGTCACCCACCGGCCGCCGCTGCCGGTCGTACACGCCGCGGCCGAGGCGACCGGCGCCCGCACCGGCACCATCCTGACCGTCTCCACCGTCACCGGCACCGCCACCCGCGCCGCCGAGCTGCGGGCCCGGCATCCGCGGGCGCTCGCCGAGGGCATGGAGGGCTTCGGGGTGGCGGAGGCGGCCGCCGCGCACGGCACGCCGGTGCTGGAGATCCGCGCGGTCTCCAACCCGGTCGGCCCGCGCGACCGCGCCGCCTGGCGCATCGGCGACGCCCTCACCGCCCTCACCGAGGCGTTCGGGAAGCTCCTCCCGGTACTGGAGAGTTGGAACCCACATGACCAGTGAGCCCTTGCAGATCGCCTACTCCCCCTGCCCCAACGACACCTTCGTCTTCGACGCCCTCGCCCACGGCCGGGTCCCCGGCGCCCCCGCGCTGGACGTGACCTTCGCCGACATCGACATCACCAACGGCATGGCCGAGCGCGGCGAGTTCGACGTGCTGAAGGTGTCGTACGCCGTCCTGCCGTACATCCTCGGCGCGTACACGCTGCTGCCGTGCGGCGGTGCGCTGGGGCGGGGCTGCGGGCCGCTGGTGCTCACGCGCGAGCCGGGGGACGACCTGACGGGCCGTACGGTCGCGGTGCCCAGCGAGAAGTCGACGGCGTATCTGCTGTTCCGGCTGTGGGCCGCGGACACCCTTCCGGAGGGGGTCGGCGAGATCGTGGTCCTGCCGTTCCACGAGATCATGCCGGCCGTGCGGGACGGCAAGGTGGACGCCGGTCTGGTCATCCACGAGGCCCGGTTCACCTACCGGAACTACGGGCTGCACAAGCTCGCCGACATGGGCGAGCACTGGGAGCGGACCACCGGACTGCCGATCCCGCTCGGCGCGATCGTGGCCAAGCGCTCGCTCGGCGCCGGCACGCTGACACGGCTCGCCGACTCCATCCGCGCCTCGGTGCGCGCCGCCTGGGACGACCCCGAGGCGTCCCGGCCGTACGTCATGGCACACGCCCAGGAGATGGACCCGGCCGTGGCGGACCAGCACATCGGCCTGTACGTGAACGAGTTCACCGCCGACCTCGGCGAGGACGGCTACGCCGCGATCCGCGGCCTGCTCACACGCGCGGCGGCCGAGGGGCTGGTGCCGCCCCTCGGCCCGGATGCGCTCGCGTTTCCCTGACGGGTGCCTATACGTCCAGCTGGTCGGCGACCGCCCGCAGCAGACCGGCGATCTTCTTGCCGGAGGCCTTCTCCGGGTACCGGCCCTTCTCCAGCATCGGCGTGATGTTCTCCAGAAGGGTCGTCAGGTCCTGCACGATGGAGGCCAGCTCGTCCGGCTTCTTGCGCTGGGCCGCGGCGACCGACGGCGTCGGGTCCAGCACGGTCACCGACAGCGCCTGGTCACCGCGCTGACCGGCCACGACGCCGAACTCCACACGCTGTCCCGGCTTGAGTGCGTCGACTCCGGCGGGGAGAACAGAGGAATGGACGAAGACGTCACCGCCGTCGTCGCGGGAGAGAAAGCCGAAGCCCTTCTCGCTGTTGAACCATTTGACACGCCCGGTCGGCACCGTCTGTCCTCGTCCTCGTACTAGTCGGGAAAAGTGCTCTTGATAGCACTAGAGCGGGTCCACCGTGACCCGCCGCTATCAAGGCTAATGGTCTCGGGGCGGGTGACAAGACGTCCCCCGGTTGTTCCCTCGCGCTGGGAACTACCCTGGTCCGGTGCGTGACAAAACCCAAACGAATTCCGCCGCGCCCGGCGACCGGCTGATCCGCGCCGGTGCGATCGTCTTCTTCATCGGGGCCGTGGCCACTCTGGTCACGGTGGCCCCCCTGTTCCTTGGCGCAAAACCCTTTCCGACGTACATGTTCGGTTTGAGCATGCTCATGGCGGTCGGTTTCCTCGTCGCCGGCGCGGGCGTCCTGCGGTCGATCGCCGCCGGCCGGCGTCAGGCGCGGGGCGCCTCGCGGTAGGCGTCCAGCCACGCCGGGAAGACGGACAGGTCCGCCAGGACCACGTCCGCACCGGCGGCGCGCAGCTCGTCGGCGGGGCAGGGTCCGGTCGCCACGGCGACCGACAGCGCCCCCGCCGTACGGGCCCCGCGCACGTCCCCGACGTGATCGCCGACGTACACGCCGGCGCGGTACTCGCGCAGCGCCTGCGCCTTCTGCTCGGCCCACAGGTCGCCCACGACCACGTCCGGCTCGATGCCGAGGTGGCTCAGGTGCAGCTTGGCGTTGGGCTCGTACTTCGCCGTGACCACCATCGTCCGCCCGCCGGCCGCCCGCACCGCGGCTATCGCCTCCCGGGCGCCGTCCATGGCGGGGGTCGCGGCGATGGCGATCGCCGGATACATCTCCCGGTACAGGTCGGCCATCGCGGGCACCTGCTCCTCCGGGAACCAGTTGATCAGCTCCTCGGCGAGCGGCGGTCCGAGCCGGGTCACCGCCAGATCGGCGTCGATATGGGTCCCGGTCCGCTCGGACAGCGCCAGGTAGCAGGCGTGGATACCGGGCCGGGAATCGATCAGGGTCATGTCGAGGTCGAATCCGACGGTGAATGTCATATGCGGCATTGTGTCAGGGCCGGTGCCTCCGGCGGTTCGGTCGGACGGGCGTGCGCCACAGGGTCACCGTCGTCTGCCGGGTGCGGTCCGCCGTGGGCTGGTCGCGCAGTTCCCCGCGCTCCTTCGGGGCGCGCCTCACCTGGTCCTCTGCGACCGCCACACCAGGAACAGCGCCGAAGCCACCGCCGCCCCCCGGACCACCCACGGCCATGTCCCGGCGACCGCGTCGTTCATGTGGCCCTGGGCGATCGGCTGGCCCCAGCGGCCGTTGACCCTTCCCCACAGCCACACGGTCCCCGCCGCGACCGCCGTACCCGGCAGGACCATCACGGCCGTCTTGGTCTCCGCGGGCGTCAGCCGCCGGGAGCCGTAGGCGATCACCCAGCCGAGGAGTAGCGCGAACCAGTTCCCGAGCACCGCACCGGCGACCAGCGCGGCGGCGGCCAGCAGCAGGAGGGGGTTGGTCCAGCCGGCCGCGGGGCGGGGGAGCAGACGCCGGCGCGCGGCGGAGGGCGCGGGGTCGGCCTCGGTCGCCTCCGGTTCCGGCTTGGCCGGCGCCGGGGCCCGGTCCGCCGGCTCCCGCTCCTTCGGCGGCCGCCTGAGCAGCTCCGGGATCTCCACCCCGCCCACGAACCCCGGCACCGAGTCCGTCTCGGCGGCCACACCGAAGGAACCGCCACCGGCTCGCCACCAGTCGGGCTGTACGGCGCTGTCCCCGAGTTCGTGCGCGGCGGCCAGGTGCGGCGGGGACGGGGCGTCGCGCGGGACGAAGGGCTCGGACCGGGTCTCGTCGGGGCGGGGGCGGGGGACGGCCCGGCGCAGCGCCTTCAGGCCCCTCGGACCGTTCTGGCGTTCCCCGTCCGCCGGATCCGGCGCCTTCGGGTTCCGTTCGCGCGGCGCGGGCTGCACCGGCACGGCGGCGGGCGGCTGTGCGACCCCGCCGGTGCCGGACGTGCCGCCCGCGGCCGCGACGACCTCGTCCGGGGTGCCCAGCCGGTCCAGGATGCGGCGGACCGCGGCGGGACTGTCGACCGTCGCCCTGGCCCGGTGCCGGTCGATCTCGTTGCGCAGCTCCGACACGAGCCGCATCCGCGTGGCCGACGGCAGCTGCCGTTGCTGAGCGATGTCTCCGACACGGCTCAGGTACTCGTAGACGACCTGGTCGCTCTCGATCCCCAACGGAACCCCTCCGGGGCGACGGTGATGAAACCCCGTGAGGACGGTAGCGCAGAGACCTGGCGCCGAACCCGCACCCCGAGTGGGGACCTCCGGGGACGCCCCCTCGGCGACGGCACCCGCTACCGTGGGTCAGATGAGCCAAGCGGCCCACCCCGCTCCCCGTTCCCTCGCGGAAGCGCTCCGCGCGCGGGACGACGCCTTGCTGGCCGCGCTGCTGCGCAGCCGCCCCGACCTCATCACGCCTGTCCCGACCGACCTCACCCAGCTGGCCACCCGCGCCGGCACCCGTGCCTCGGTGCTGCGCGCGCTGGAGCGGCTGGACCGGTTCGCGCTGCAGACGGCGGAGGCGCTGGCCGTGGCCCCGGACCCGGCGTCCTACGACACGCTCCTCGCTCTGATGGCCGGGGACGCCGGGGACGAGAAGGTCGCCGCCGCGCTGCCGCACGCCCTCGGCACCCTGCGCGAACAGGCGCTGGTGTGGGGCGAGGACGAGCGGCTGCGGCTGGTGCGCACGGCCCGCGAACTCCTCGCGCCGTCCCCGCAGCACCCCTCCCCGACCGGGCTCGGCCCCAGCGTGCAGGAGGCCACCTCGGGCATGTCGCCGGGCCGGATCCAGGAGATCGTCACGGCGGCCGGGCTGCCCTCGACGCACGACTCGGTGTCCGCCGTGACCGCGCTCGCCGCGCTGTTCGACGACCGCAAGAAGATGGGCAAGCTGCTGGCCGGCGCCCCGGAACCCGCCCGCGAGGTGCTGGCGCGGCTGGTGTGGGGGCCGCCGTACGGGCAGGTCACCCCGGAACCGGCGGCGCATCTGCGCTGGCTGCTCGACCGCGGTCTGCTGCTGCCGACCGCGCCCGGCACGGTCGTCCTGCCGCGCGAGGTAGCCCTGCATCTGCGCGAGGGCCGGGCGCACCGCGCACCCGAGCCGCTGCCGCCCGCCGTGGAGGCGGCCGCGGCATACGGTCCGCAGGTGGTGGACGCGACGGCGGCCGGGCAGGCGTACACCGCGCTCGCCACGGTCGAGGAGCTGCTGAAGGACTGGGACGAGGGCGGCCCGGCCGTGCTGCGGGCCGGCGGTCTCAGCGTCCGCGATCTGAAGCGGACCGCCGTCGCCCTGGACGTGTCCGAGCCGGTCGCCGCGTTCTGGGTGGAACTGGCGTACGCGGCCGGGCTGATCGCCTCCGACGGCGAGGCCGACGAGCGGTACGCGGCCACGCCCGCCTACGACGAGTGGCTGGAGCGGCCCGCCGCCGAGCGCTGGTCCCAGCTGGCGGCGGCCTGGCTGGCGGCCACCCGGACGCCGGGGCTGGTCGGCGGGCGGGACGCCAAGGACCGTACGCTCGCCGCGCTCGGCCCCGGCCTGGACCGCTCGGCCGCGCCCGAGGTACGGCACCGGGTGCTGACCCTGCTGGCCGGGCTGCCGGCGGGAGCCGCACCGGACACCGGGTCGGTGCTGGCCCGGTTGCGCTGGGAACGGCCCCTGCGCGGACCCCAGCAGCGGGACGGCGACGAGGACCTGCGCTCCCGGCTCGCCCGCTGGACCCTGTCCGAGGCGGAGCTGCTGGGCGTCACCGGACGGGGCGCGCTGTCGGCACACGGCCGGGCGCTGCTGGGCGCACCGGCACCGGCACCGGGGACGGGAACGGGCTCGCGCACCGCGTCGGGCGCTCCTCGCACGCCGGGCGCCTCCGGCTCGGCGGCCGCCTCCGTCGGCTCGCTCGACACCGTCACCACCGCCCTCACCGAGCCCACCGGCCCCGGCGACAAGCTGCCCGTCCACCATCACCACCGTCCCGGCCCCGCCCTCACCCCGCTCTCCCCCGCCGAGCAGGCCGTGGCGACGGCCGCCGCCGCCCGGCTCCTCGCGCCGCTCCTGCCCGAGCCGCTGGACCACGTGCTGCTCCAGGCCGATCTGACGGCGGTGGCACCCGGACCGCTGCAACGCCCCCTCGCCGATCTGCTGGACGTGCTGGCGGACGTCGAGTCCAAGGGCGGCGCGACGGTGTACCGCTTCACCCCGGCCTCCGTACGGCGGGCCCTGGACGCCGGCCGTACCGCCGCCGATCTGCACGCCTTCCTCGCCGAGCACTCCCGCACCCCGGTGCCGCAGCCGCTCGCGTATCTGATCGACGACGTGGCCCGCAAGCACGGGCATCTCCGGGTCGGCGCGGCCTCGGCGTATGTGCGCTGCGACGACGACGCCCTGCTGAACGAGATCCTCGCCGACCGGCGCGCCGCCGCCCTGCGGCTGCGCCGGCTCGCCCCGACCGTGCTGGCCGCCCAGTGCGACCCGGCCACGCTGCTGGAGGGCCTGCGCGCGATGGGCTACGCGCCGGCCGCCGAGTCCGCCGAGGGTGACGTCCTGATCACCCGCGCCCACGCCCACCGCACCCCGCCGCGCACCGCCCCCGAGCCGGTCCCGGACGGCCCGCCGCCGCCCGACGCCACGCTGCTCACGGCGGCGATCCGGGCGATCCGGGCCGGCGACCTGGCCGCCACCGCCCCGCGCAAGACCCCCGGGGCCGGGGCTCCGCTGCCGGGCGGCGAACTGCCCCGCACCTCCTCCGCCGAGACCCTGGCCACCGTGCAGGCCGCCGTCCTGACCGGCGCGTCCCTCTGGATCGGCTACGTCAACCCCGAGGGCACCGCCAGCCAGCGCGTCATCGCCCCGGTCAAGGTGGAGGGCGGTTTCGTCACGGCGTACGACCACACCGCGGACGAGGTACGCACCTATCCGCTGCACCGGATCACCGGCGTGGCGGAGCTCGCGGAAGACTGACGGTGATCGTCGGCGTTTAGGGCAGACTGGACGTTTGGTTGTTGTGGAAAGGGTGTGTGCCGCACGTGAACGGACCACTGATCGTCCAGTCCGACAAGACCCTGCTCCTGGAGGTCGACCACGAGCGGGCCGACGACTGCCGGCGTGCCATCGCGCCGTTCGCCGAGCTGGAGCGTGCGCCCGAGCACATCCACACCTATCGGGTCACCCCGCTCGGGCTGTGGAACGCGCGGGCCGCGGGGCATGACGCCGAGCAGGTCGTGGACGCGCTCGTGCAGTACAGCCGGTATCCGGTCCCGCACGCGCTGCTCGTGGACATCGCCGAGACGATGGACCGGTACGGGCGGCTCACGCTCAGCAAGCACCCGGCACACGGGCTCGTGCTGACCACCACCGACCGGCCGGTGCTGGAGGAGGTGCTGAAGTCCAAGCGGATCGTCCCGCTGGTGGGGGCGCGGATCGATGCGGACTCGGTCGTCGTGCACCCGTCCGAGCGCGGGCAGATCAAGCAGGTGCTGCTGAAGCTGGGCTGGCCGGCCGAGGACCTCGCCGGGTACGTCGACGGCGAGGCGCATCCGATCGAGCTGCTGGAGGACGGCTGGGCGCTTCGGCCGTACCAGAAGCAGGCCGTGGAGAACTTCTGGCACGGCGGCAGCGGTGTCGTGGTGCTGCCCTGTGGCGCCGGGAAGACGCTGGTCGGCGCCGGGTCCATGGCCCAGGCCAAGTCCACGACCCTGATCCTCGTCACCAACACCGTCTCGGCGCGGCAGTGGAAGCACGAGCTGGTGAAGCGGACCTCGCTGACCGAGGACGAGATCGGCGAGTACAGCGGTACCAGGAAGGAGATCCGCCCGGTCACCATCGCCACCTACCAGGTGCTGACGACCAAGCGGAAGGGTGTCTATCCGCACCTGGAGCTGTTCGACTCCCGGGACTGGGGTCTGATCGTCTACGACGAGGTGCATCTGCTGCCCGCTCCTGTCTTCAAGTTCACCGCCGATCTGCAGGCGCGCCGCCGGCTGGGCCTCACCGCGACCCTCGTCCGCGAGGACGGCCGCGAGTCGGACGTGTTCTCCCTCATCGGGCCGAAGCGGTTCGACGCGCCCTGGAAGGAGATCGAGGCGCAGGGGTACATCGCTCCGGCCGACTGTGTCGAGGTCCGGGTGAATCTGACGGACGCCGAGCGGCTGTCGTACGCGACGGCCGAGACGGAGGAGAAGTACCGCTTCTGTGCGACGACGGACACCAAGCGGAAGGTGACGGAGGCGATCGTCCGCCGTTTCGCCGGCCAGCAGATCCTCGTCATCGGCCAGTACATCGACCAACTCGACGAGCTGGGCGAGCACTTGAACGCGCCCGTCATCAAGGGCGAGACTTCCAACGCCCAGCGCGAGAAGCTCTTCGACGCCTTCCGCGAGGGCGAGATCAGCGTGCTGGTGGTGTCGAAGGTCGCGAACTTCTCCATCGACCTGCCGGAGGCGACGGTCGCCATCCAGGTGTCCGGCACCTTCGGCTCCCGCCAGGAGGAGGCCCAGCGCCTCGGCCGGGTCCTGCGCCCGAAGGCCGACGGCCACCAGGCGCACTTCTACTCGGTCGTCGCCCGCGACACCATCGACCAGGACTTCGCCGCCCACCGCCAGCGCTTCCTGGCCGAACAGGGCTACGCCTACCGGATCGTGGACGCGGACGAGATCCTGGCGGAGGACAGCACCGGCTGAGCCGCGACCGCGAGCAGGAGCGCGTTGCCCGCGACGGCTACTTGCGGCGTATGCCCGCTTCCTCGCCGTACTCGCCGAGGATGATCACGCCGAACGCGGCCTCCGCGAACACCTTGATGGCGCGCAGGGCGTTGCCGAGCGGGTGGTGATGCGGGCCGTCCACGGCTGTGGCGCCGGTCGGCGGTCGGACAGGGCCTGGGGAGATGGTTGCTGCGCTCATGTCTCCATGGTGGATCGCCGGACGCGCCACCCGCATCGGTCTGCAGAGCCAATCCCGGACGGCCCCGCGTAGATCTACGGGTGGACCCCGGCCCCTACTTCGGGGGCTGCCCGTCCCCTAGGGGTCGGAGCGGGCCGGACAGGGCCGTGACAGGGGCCGGACAGGGGGCGGAAAAACCATTGGCCCCCGCCGCGCGCACCCGCCTAGAATCTCCGCTCTTGCCCGCCTCCCCTCCCGGAGTGCCGTCGCCCGGTCGGAAACCGGACGGCTTCGTCATAGTCACCCAGCAGGTCCACCGGAGGCACCCCCTTGTCCACGTCCACTCCCGCCGACGACCCACTCGCCCGAGAGCGATCCCACCTCGCCGACTCCCGCGCCGCTCTGCGCGCCATGCGCGAGGACGTGGAGTCGCTGGACATCCGGGACGTCACCGCCAACTGGGTCAACGCCGAAGTACTGTCCCGCCAGATCGACGAGCGGATCAAGGCGCTGGCCGACCTGAGCGACACCCCGCTGTTCTTCGGCCGGCTGGACTATCTGCACGCGCCTCGCGCGGACGAGGCAGAGGGCGCGGAGGGCGAGCAGTTCTACATCGGGCGGCGGCATGTGCACGACGCCGACGGCGACCCCATGGTCATCGACTGGCGCGCCCCGGTCTCGCAGCCGTTCTACCGGGCGTCCAAGAAGGACCCGATGGACGTCGGCCTGCGCCGCCGCTTCGGCTACACCGGCGGCGACCTGACCGCGTACGAGGACGAGCACCTCTCCGACCCGGCCGAGGCGGCGGCCACCAGCAAGCTGCTCCAGCAGGAGATCGAGCGGCCGCGTGTCGGCCCCATGCGGGACATCGTCGCCACCATCCAGCCCGAGCAGGACGAGATCGTCCGCTCCGGCCTGTCCGGCACGGTCTGCGTCCAGGGCGGCCCCGGCACCGGAAAGACCGCCGTCGGCCTGCACCGGGTCGCCTACCTCCTCTACGCCCACCGGGAGCGGCTCGCCCGCACCGGCACCCTGGTGATCGGCCCGAACAGGTCCTTCCTGCACTACATCGAGCAGGTCCTGCCCGCACTGGGCGAGTTGACCGTCCAGCAGGCGACCGTCGACGACCTGGTCGCCCATGTCGAGGTGCGCGGCACGGACGAGGCGGCCGCCGCCATGATCAAGGGCGACGCCCGGATGGCCGAGGTGCTGCGCCGGGCCCTGTACTCCCATGTGAACCTGCCGACGGAGGCGGTCGTGGTGGTGCGCGGCTCCCGGCGCTGGCGGGTGCCGGCGCACGAACTGGAGGACATCGTCCGGGAGTTGCTGCAGCGGGACATCCGGTACGGCGCGGCCCGCGAGGCCCTGCCGCAGCGGATCGCGCACGCGGTGCTGGTGCAGATGGAGCGCTCGGGCGAGGCGCCGGACGACCGGGTGCAGGACGCGGTGGCCCGCAACAGCGCGGTGAAGGCGGCCGTGAAGGAGATCTGGCCGGCCGTGGACCCGGCGAAGCTCGTGCTGCGCCTGCTGACGGACGCGGACTTCCTCGCCGAGCACGCCGCCGGGGTCCTGGACGAGGACGAGCAGAAGACGATCCTGTGGGCCAGGCCGGTGCGCAGCGTGAAGTCGGCCAAGTGGTCGGCGGCGGACGCGGTGCTGATCGACGAGGCAGCCGATCTGATCCAGCGCACCCACTCGCTGGGCCATGTCGTCCTGGACGAGGCGCAGGACCTGTCCCCCATGCAGTACCGGGCCGTCGGCCGCCGCTGCACGACGGGCAGCGCGACGGTGCTGGGCGACCTGGCGCAGGGCACGACTCCCTGGGCGACCCGCAGCTGGGACGAAGCCCTCGCCCACCTCGGCAAGACGGAGGGCGTCATCGAGGAGCTGACGGCGGGCTTCCGCGTCCCCACGGACGTCATCACCTACGCCTCCCGCCTGCTCCCGCACACCGCACCGGGCCTCACCCCGGTCGAGTCGGTCCGCGAGAACCCGGGCTTCTTCGAGGTCCGTACGACGACGGAGACGTCCGAAGTCATCGCCGCCTGCGAGGAGTTGCTGCGCAACGAGGGTTCGACGGGCCTGATCGCCGCCGACGCCCGGATCCCGGTCCTGGCCGAGGCCCTGACGGCGGCTGGGCTCCCCCACCTCGCCCCCGGCGAGGAGACCACCCGGGAGACCCGCCTCACCCTCGTCCCGGCCTCCCTCGCCAAGGGCCTGGAGTACGACTACGTGGTCCTGGACGAGCCCCAGGCGGTGGTGGACGGCGAGCCGGACGAACGCACCGGCCTGCGACGCCTGTACGTGGCGCTGACGCGTGCGGTCTCGGGCCTGATCGTGACGCACTCGGCACCGCTGCCGGCGCAGTTGGCCTGACGGCGCACCGCTAGGGTGTCGTGCCGTTGCGGCATGTCCCCATGGAAAGGCCTCCGTTGAGCACTCCACCGCCTTCGCACCCCGCGTACCAGCAGTACCCCGGTCCCTACCAGCAGGCACCCGCGGGCCACCCGCAGGCGCCGGGGCCGTATCAGCAGGCCCCCGCGGGTTATCCGCAGGCGCCGGTGGGACAGCAGCCGCAGCCCGCCGGGCCGTACGGGCAGGCACCGGGCGGCTACGGGCAGGCACCGGGCGGCTACGGGCAGGCTCCCTACCCGCAGGCGCCCGCCGACTTCGGCCAGGCCGGGTATCAGCAGGCCCCCGGCGCGTACCCGGCCGCTCCCGGCGTCGGGTGCGAGGTGTGCGGAGCGGCGCCCGCCGAGCGGGTGACGATCCGCGGCCACCAGGGCATGCTGATCGTGATGCGGAACCTGTGGCGGAAGGGCACCTTCTGCCAGACCTGCGCGCTCGCCGTCTTCCGGAAGATGCAGTCGGACACCATGGCGCAGGGGTGGTGGGGTCCGGCGTCGATGCTCATCACACCCGTCACGCTGCTGATCAACCTCTTCGCCCTGGCCAAGATCCGTAAGCTCCCCGCACCGGCCGGCGCCCAGGGCCCCGGGCTGGACCCGGGCCGCCCGGTGCTGCGGCGCCCGGCCGGAATCCTGGGCCTCTTCCCGCTCACCGGCTTCGCCCTGGTGCTGCTCCTCGTGCTCGTCGGGATGGCGGCCGGGTGACGGCCGACAGCACCGCGGCTCCGTAAGAGGCACGGGGGCTGTGCCGCGCCCGGCTAACGACCCGCGGGCCCGGGGCGCTACCCCGCGTCCAACGCCCTCCGCCACTCCCGCACGGCCCCCTCGGAAACCGGCCCCTCCCACCCGGAGTGCCGGGCCGCGCCGCCGATGTGGAAGGCGTCGATACCGGCGGCCCGAAGCCGCGGCACATGCTCCAGGCGCAGGCCGCCGCCGACCAGGAGGGTCTGGCCGTACCCCGGCTCCCCCCGCCGGCCCGCCTCCGCGACCAGCGTCGGCAGGCCCTCGTCCACCCCGCCGGCGGCGCCCGCGGTGAGGTAGGTGTCGAGGCCGGGCAGGTCGGCGAGCTGTTTGCGCAGGGCGTCGCGGTCGGCGGCCCGGTCGATCGCCCGGTGGAAGGTCCACGCGCAGCCGTCCAGCGCCTGGACCACCCGCTCCACCGCCGCCAGGTGAACCGCGCCGTCCGCGTCGAGGAAGCCGAGGACGAACTGGTCGGCGCCGGCCTCGCGCAGGCCGCCGGCCACCCGGACCAGACCGTCCACGTCTCCGGCCGCGAACCCGTCCGCGAGGCGGAGCATCACGCGCAGGTCGATGTCGACGGCGGCCCGGATCCGGGCGACGGTGGCGGGCGCCGGGCTGAGCCCGTCGGCCGCCATGTCGGTGACCAGCTCCAGGCGGTCCGCGCCTCCGGCCTGGGCGGCGACCGCGTCCTCGACGTCGAGCGCGATCACCTCCAGGACTGCACGCTTGCTCATGGCACCCCATTCATCGTCGGCCACTACAGGTCTAGTCCAATTCCAAGACTACGCCTGTGCGCGAGCAGGTGGGGTCCGCGTCAGGGCGCCGACGGACAGGCGTCACGGCGGAACGACGGCGCGCGGCGCGGAAGAATGGGCCCATGGCCGACCTCGATGCCCTGCGTCTCCGTTTCGCCCGTGCGCTGGAAGCCGCCCGTGCCCCCGGGGGCGGGCCCGATCCCGCGCCGTACGCCGACAGCCTGCTCGCCCGCTGGCAGGAGCCGCAGCGCCGGTACCACACGCCGGCCCACCTCGCCGCGGTGCTCGACCACATCGACGTACTGGAGAAGTACGCCGCCGACCCGGACGTCGTGCGCCTGGCCGCCTGGTTCCACGACGCCGTCTACCTCCCGGAACGGTCGGAGAACGAGGAGCGCTCGGCCCGCCTCGCCGAGCGCGCGCTCCCCGAGGCCGGGGTCCGTGCGGAGACGACCGCCGAGGTGGCCCGGCTGGTCCGGCTCACCTTCACGCACGACCCGGCCGACGACGACCGCAACGGCGAGGTGCTGTGCGACGCCGACCTCGCGATCCTGGCCGCGCCCCCGTCGGCGTACGCCGTCTACACCGCCGAGGTGCGCGAGGAGTACCACTTCGTGCCGAACGACGCCTTCAAGGAGGGCCGTTCGGCGGTCCTGCGCCAACTCCTCGCCCTCCCCCGGTTGTTCCGCACCCCCTACGGCCAGGAGCACTGGGAGGCCACCGCCCGCTACAACCTCGCCTCCGAGCTGGAAATGCTGTCGACCTGAGGGGTACGGCCCCCTAGGGTTCGCTCCATGCGACCGATAAACGGGGACGATGTGACCGAGGCCGTGGCAGGCTGCACGGCGGCACTGCGCGCGGCGGTGGACCGGGACTGGCGGGCCGTACCGGCCGGGCGGCTGGAGTGGGACTGCCACACCACCGCCGTCCATGTCGCCGACGACCTCATCGCCTACGCCGCCAACCTGGCCGGACGCGCGCAGGACGGCTACCTCCCCTTCGAGCTCACCCTCGACGAGGGCACCGACAACGCGGGTCTGCTGCACGTCATCGAGACGACCGGCGCGCTCCTCGCCGCCGCCGTCCGCACCGCCCTGCCCGGCGTCCGCGCCTTCCACCCCTACCCCTTCCGCAGCGCCGACGCCCAGGGCTTCGCCGCGATGGGCATCGCCGAGGTGCTGCTGCACACCCACGACATGGCCGAGGGGCTCGGGATCGCCTACGAGCCGCCGGCCGAGCTCGTCGAGTCCCTCCTCGCCTGCCTCTTCCCGCACGTCCAGCCCGGCCCCGCCCCCTGGCCGACCCTGCTGTGGGCCACCGGCCGCGGCGAGCTGCCCGGTCGCGCCCCGGTCACCGAGTGGCGCTGGAACAACAACCTGGTCATCCCGGCAGAGCGCCTCACCCTGGTCGGCGTCCGCCCGGCCGCCGCCCACGGTCTGCGCCTGGGCGGCGACGGCGGCTTCACCTGGCTCGACGGCGGCCCGTACGAGGGCACCCGGGAGGCCGCCTCCTTCCTGCTGAAGGCGTACGAAGCCGGTGTGCACCGGCCGGAGTTCGGGGTCTTCGCCCTCGTCCGGCAGGAGGACGGCCGTGCGATCGGCGGCATCGGCTTCCACGGCGTCCCGGACGAGGACGGCCGGGTGGAGATCGGCTACGACCTGGTCGAGGGCGCCCGCGGTCAGGGGTACGCCACCGAGGCCCTGCGCGCGCTCGCGGACTGGGCGCTGGCCCGCGACGACGTCGGCTCCCTGTTCGCGACCGTCGAGCGGGACAACACCGCCTCGCAGGCGGTGGTCACCCGGGCCGGGTTCACTCAGGTCAGCGACGAGGGTGCCGAGTTCGCCTACGAACTGCGCCGCTGAACGAGCCCCTTGCGCCGGCGCAGGCCCGAGGCGTGCAGCAGCCGCACCACCTCGCGGCTGCCCACCTCCACCGCGCCGGCCGCCACCGCCTCCGCGTACCGGTGCGACGGAAGGTCGTAGTGGTCGCGCTCGAAGGCGCGCCTCGGCACGCCCAGCCGCTCGGCGAACGCGTGGAGTTCGGCGTAGGACACGTCGCTGACCAGGTGCGACCACATGCGGCCGTGTCCCGGCCAGGTCGGCGGGTCGATGTAGAGGGTCACGAAGAGGCCATTCCGCCCCTGGCCGAGCCCAACGAGCCCACCGCGGCGACCTTCACGCCCGCCTTGTGGCACACCCAGTGCGGATCGGGGCCCAGTTCGGGCTCCACGTCCAGCGCGTGCGGGTCGCCGGAGCCGCACACCGGGCACAGCGGCCAGCGGCCGTACCGGTCCAGCAGCGCGTCCTGTACGTCCTGTGCGACCAGCCCCGCGATATAGGTGGCGCCGTCCGGCCACTGCTCGACCCACCAGCGGCGCTCGGCGACGGAGTCCTCGACGAGCGAGACCACGTCCGCCTCCGCGACCTCGCCGGCGATCAGATCGGCGAGCACGAGGGCTCGGGCGGCATGCAGGGCCTGCTCAAGGGGTGTGATGGGCTCCATGGAACCCATTGTGCGCACTCTTGACCCCGACGCCGAGCCGAAAATACCTTTCATATGTGACCCAGGACGTGAAGGAAAGTTTCGGCAGCCCGGGCGGTTCCCTCGCCGCCAAGGTGCGCACCCTCGCCCCGTCCATGACCCGCTCCATGCAGCGCGTCGCGGAGGCCGTCGCGAGCGACCCGGCCGGCTGCGCCGCCCTCACGGTCACCGGCCTCGCCGAGCTCACCGGCACCAGCGAGGCCACGGTCGTCCGCACCGCCCGGCTCCTCGGCTACCCCGGCTACCGCGACCTGCGGCTCGCCCTCGCCGGGCTCGCCGCGCAACAGCAGTCGGGCCGGGCGCCCGCGATCACGACCGACATCGCGGTGGACGACCCCATCGCCGACGTCGTCACCAAACTCGCCTACGAGGAGCAGCAGACCCTCGCCGACACGGCCGCCGGGCTCGACACCGTCCAGCTCGGGGCCGCTGTGAGCGCGCTGGCCGGGGCCCGGCGCACCGATGTGTACGGCATAGGGGCCTCGGGGCTCGTCGCCCAGGACCTCACCCAGAAGCTGCTCCGCATAGGCCTCATAGCCCACGCCCACAGCGATCCGCACCTCGCCGTGACCAACGCGGTGCAGCTCCGCTCGGGTGACGTGGCGATCGCGATCACCCACTCGGGCTCGACGGGGGACGTCATCGAGCCGCTGCGGGTCGCCTTCGAGCACGGGGCCACGACCGTGGCCGTCACCGGCCGGCCGGACTCGCCGGTCACCCAGTACGCCGACCACGTGCTGACCACGTCCACCTCACGGGAGAGCGAGCTGCGACCCGCCGCGATGTCCTCGCGGACGAGTCAACTGCTCGTGGTGGACTGCCTGTTCGTGGGAGTGGCCCAGCGCACGTACGAGTCGGCGGCGCCCGCGTTGGCGGCGTCGTACGAGGCGCTCGCTCACCGGCATCGCACCGGCCGCAGGTGACCGACCGAGGTGACCGGCCCCAGGTGACCGACCCCGGGTGGGCAACAGCACGCACAACGGCACCCAGACCTGAGAAAGCCACCCCCATGACCTCCCATGACCTGCGTCAGCAGTTGGCTTCCCTGACCACCGAAGCCTTCCGGCCCGAGCTCGCCGAGATCGACCGCCTTCCCACCCTCGACATCGCCCGCCTCATGAACGGCGAGGACGCCGGAGTGCCCGCCGCCGTCGCCGCCCAGTTGCCCCGGATCGCCGCCGCCATCGACGCCGTCGCCGAACGCATGGCCCGCGGCGGACGGCTGATCTACGCCGGCGCCGGCACCGCCGGCCGGCTCGGCGTGCTGGACGCCGCCGAGTGCCCGCCCACCTTCAACACCGACCCCGCGCAGGTCGTCGGCGTGCTCGCGGGCGGCCGGGAGGCAATGGTGACCTCCGTCGAGGGCGCGGAGGACTCCGGGGAACTGGCCCGCCGCGACCTGGACGCGCTGGCGCTCACCCCCGCCGACACCGTGGTCGGCATCTCCGCCTCCGGCCGTACCCCCTACGCGATCGGCGCCGTCGAGCACGCCCGGGCCCTGGGCGCGCTGACCGTCGGCCTGGCCTGCAACGAGCACAGCGCGCTGGCGGCCGCCGCCGAGCACGGCATCGAGGTCGTGGTCGGCCCCGAACTGATCACCGGCTCCACGCGCCTGAAGGCGGGCACGGCCCAGAAGCTGGTCCTGAACATGCTGTCGACGATCACGATGATCCGGCTCGGCAAGACCTACGGGAACCTGATGGTCGACGTCCGCGCCTCCAACGACAAACTCCGCGCCCGCTCCCGCCGGATCGTCTCCCTGGCCACGGGCGCCTCGGACGAGGAGATCGAGAAGTCCCTCACCGAGTCCGGCGGCGAGGTGAAGCACGCGATCCTCGCCCTCCTCGCCGGTGTCGACGGCCCGACGGCCGCCCGTCTTCTGGAGGAGTCCGGCGGCCATCTGCGTGCCGCGCTGGCGCACGCGGCCCGCTGACCCGCACACCCGGGGCGTGCGCAACGACCCCGCCTCCACCGCGACCGCCCTCCTCACCCGGGTCGGCGGCCCGGCCGACATCGCCGCCGT
>NZ_JBVIJE010000014.1:0-45573 GCF_055581585.1 Streptomyces sp. NPDC031426 | reverse complement strand
GCCGTGGCCCACTGCATGACCCGCCTCCGGCTGACCCTCGCCGACCCGGCGGCGGCGGACGAGGAGGGATTGCGGGCCCTGCCCGGCGTGCTCGGGGCGTGCGCAACGACCCCGCCTCCACCGCGACCGCCCTCCTCACCCGGGTCGGCGGCCCGGCCGACATCACCGCCGTGGCCCACTGCATGACCCGCCTCCGGCTGACCCTCGCCGACCCGGCGGCGGCGGACGAGGAGGGATTGCGGGCCCTGCCCGGCGTGCTCGGGCCGGTGTCCGACGGCCCGACCTGCCAGATCGTGATCGGCCCCGGGGTGGTCGACGAGATCACGGCAGAGGTGGAGGCGCGGGTCACGGCCGGACGACAGGCCGTAGACGGCCCCAAGCCGAGGAAGACGAAGCTCCTGGCCACGGATGCCTGATCCGTCAGGGCCGCTGAGGTACGGCAGTCAGGGCGACCGTCAGGGCCGCTGAGGTACGGCAGTCAGGGCGACCGCCAGACCAGCGTGTAACGCCAGAAGAGCCGCCGCCGGAACCGGGCCCCGGGAAGCAGCCGGCGGGCCTCCCGCTCGACCTCGTCGTAGGTCATCCCGGGCTCCCGGGTGGGCGCGGTCATGGACACGGGCCGGTGGGTGACCGCCCGCCCGCGGTTCTTCACCCATCCGGTCAGCGCGTTGAGCGGTACGGCGACCAGCCCGACGGCGTGATCGAGGGGCCTGGCGGCCTGCGCACAGCCGACGACGACAAGGGTTCCGCCCGGAGCCAGCCCTTCCTTGAGCCGGTCGAGGGTCTCGGCGAAGGGCAGGTGATGGAGCGCGGCCACACAGGTGATGACGTCGAAGGGGCCGGGCGGAAGACCGTGCGGGGCGGAGGCGAGGGTGTAGGTGACGGGAGCGTCGGGGGCCGTGAGCTGCCGCGCCTTCCCGAGGATCTCCGGCTCGGCATCCACCCCGACGACCGACTCCGCCCGCCGAGCCAGCAGCCGAACGAGGTCCCCGCTCCCGCACCCCACGTCCAGGGCGGTGCGGAACCGCCTGGGCAACTGCCGTAGCAGCCAGGGGTGATGGTGGGCGTTGTGGTCCCAGGGATGGGCGGCGTTGAAACGCTGGAGGGCGTCAACCAGCCGGTTCGGCAACATGATCACACCCTAGGACGTGGGTCACCTTCCACACGCACCTCGCGGAAGCGCGGCACCGGCCCAAGCAGCCGCTCTCGTACCCTTGGCTGACATGAACCACGTCCAGCTCGCCGCCCTGGGAAGGGCCCTGCGGCTTCTCGGGGAGCACGGGGAGGCGCTGACCGCCGACACCCCGGACGCCCGGCTGCACGAGATCAAGGCCGACCTGCGCCGGGCGCTCGATCTGGTGGAGGAGAGCGTCGGGGGCGGCGCGCCCAGCACCCGCTGCCCCGAGCATCCGCAGGGCCCCGTCGACGAGAGCGCGCCCGATCTGTGTCTGCTCTGTGAGACCCGGCGCCGGGCCGCCCGGCGGTCGGAGTTCCAGGGTGGGCGGACCGGACCCGCGCCCACCGCCACCGCACCCTCCCGCTACGGGGTCCGGGCCGACCGGCCTCAGCCGCAGCAACGCTGGTTGCCGGAGGCGTGGAACGGGCACGAGTGGCAGTTGTGCGGGACACCGAGGCGGGACCGGCACGAGGCCGAGGCGTACCTCGCCGCTCAGCGGCGCGGATCGCGGCCCGCCATGGCCTACCGGCTCGTGCACGAGTTCACCGACTACGAGGTGCTGCGGGTGTGGGGCACCCCCGTGCACGTCGACATCGAGCCCATGGGCAACCTGTAGGCCTCAGGCGTCTCAGCTGAGCGTCTTCAGCGACGCCGCGTCGTACGGCTTCAGCTCGTCGAGGCGGTCGGAGAGCACCTTGGCCGCCCACTCCGGGTCCTGGAGCAGCGCGCGGCCCACGGCGACCATGTCGAACTCGTCGGCCTCCATGCGGTCGAGGAGGTTGTCGATTCCCTTGACCTCGGAGCCCTGGCCCTGGAAGGCGCCCAGGAACTCGCCGTCGAGGCCCACCGAGCCGACGGTGATGACCTGCTTGCCGGTGAGCTTCTTCGTCCAGCCGGCCAGGTTCAGGTCCGAACCGTCGAACTCCGGCAGCCAGTAGCGGCGGGTGGAGGCGTGGAAGACGTCGACGCCGGCCGCGGCGAGCGGGGTGAGGATCGCCTCCAGCTCCTCGGGGGTCTCGGCGAGGCGGGCGGTGTAGTCCTGCTGCTTCCACTGCGAGTAGCGGAAGATGACCGGGAACTCGGGGGAGACCGCGGCGCGGACCGCGGCCACGATCTCCGCGGAGAACTTGGTGCGGGCCACCGCGTCGCCGCCGTAGGCGTCGGTACGGCGGTTGGTGCCCTCCCACAGGAACTGGTCGAGGAGGTAGCCGTGGGCGCCGTGGAGCTCCACGCCGTCGAAGCCGATGCGCTCGGCATCCGCGGCGGCCTCGGCGAACGCGGCGATGACGTCGTCCAGGTCCGCCTGCGTCATCGCCCTGCCGGCCGGCTCGGCGTCCGCCGCGACCAGGCCGGACGGGCCCATCGCGGGGGCGTCCGGGAAGGGGGCCTCGCCGTCCTTGCGGACCATGCCGATGTGCCACAGCTGCGGGACGATCGTGCCGCCCGCCGCGTGCACGTCCTCGGCGACCTTCGCCCAGCCCGCGAGCTGCTCCTCCCCGTGGAACCGGGGCACGCGCGCGCTGTTGCCGGCCGACTCATGGCCGACGTACGTGCCCTCGGTGACGATCAGGCCGACTCCGGCGGCGGCCCGGCGGGAGTAGTACGAGCGCACGTCCTCACCCGGGATGCCGCCCGGGGAGAACATGCGGGTCATCGGCGCCATCACGATCCGGTTGGGGACGGTGAGACCGTTGAGCGCGATCGGGCGGGACAGGACCTGGGCCGCGCGGGAGGCGGGCGTCGTGACGGTCACGTGGGGGCTCCTCGTGAGAGACGGGGTTAACCGAGCGGTATGTGAGCACGCATTGTTGCAGCTCCTTAAGTAATCGCCTATGCGCTGCCCCACATTCCGCCCCTGCCGAAGCCTTTACGTGACACCGCTCACACTGCCCCGGTTCAGCCGCCGCCTGGCCTACTCCGAAGGGCCTGGCCCCCGGACGGCTGGAAGACGATCCGGCGACCGTTGCCCAGCTGTCGGCATCACCCTCGACACCGAGAAGCTGAAGGACTACGCCGACTGACCTCAGCAAACGCCCGAGGGCGGCACCCCCAGCCGGAAGCTGGGGATGCCGCCCTCGCAAAGGACAGGTGATCCGGGAAGGATCAGAAGTCCATGTCACCGCCCGGCATGCCGCCGCCGGCCGGCGCGGCGGCCTTCTCCGGCTTGTCGGCGATGACGGCCTCGGTGGTGAGGAACAGCGCGGCGATGGAGGCGGCGTTCTGCAGAGCAGAGCGGGTCACCTTCGCCGGGTCGATGATGCCCTCGGCGACCAGGTCGACGTACTCGCCGGTCGCGGCGTTCAGGCCGTG
This sequence comes from Streptomyces sp. NPDC031426, assembly GCF_055581585.1. Classification (NCBI taxonomy): domain Bacteria; kingdom Bacillati; phylum Actinomycetota; class Actinomycetes; order Kitasatosporales; family Streptomycetaceae; genus Streptomyces; species Streptomyces sp. NPDC031426. The sequence continues at coordinate 42,086 of NZ_JBVIJE010000014.1, read as the reverse complement.
GCCCGGGGTCAGGTTGCGCACCTTCTCCACCACGACACCGCCCTCGAGGCCGGCGTTGACGGCGATCTGCTTCAGCGGGGCCTCCAGGGCGATGCGCACGGCGTTGGCGCCGGTCGCCTCGTCACCCTCGAGCTCCAGCTTCTCGAAGACCTGGGAGGCCTGCAGCAGGGCCACGCCGCCACCGGCGACGATGCCCTCCTCGACGGCCGCCTTCGCGTTGCGGACGGCGTCCTCGATGCGGTGCTTGCGCTCCTTGAGCTCCACCTCGGTGGCGGCACCGGCCTTGATGACCGCGACGCCGCCCGCGAGCTTGGCCAGGCGCTCCTGGAGCTTCTCGCGGTCGTAGTCCGAGTCGCTGTTCTCGATCTCGGCGCGGATCTGGTTGACGCGGCCGTTGACCTGCTCCGAGGAGCCGGCGCCGTCGACGATGGTGGTCTCGTCCTTGGTGATGACGACCTTGCGGGCGCGGCCCAGGAGGTCCAGGGTCGCGTTCTCCAGCTTGAGGCCGACCTCCTCGGAGATGACCTCGCCGCCCGTGAGGATGGCGATGTCGCCGAGCATGGCCTTGCGGCGGTCACCGAAGCCCGGGGCCTTGACGGCGACGGACTTGAAGGTGCCGCGGATCTTGTTGACGACCAGGGTCGACAGGGCCTCGCCCTCGACGTCCTCGGCGATGATCAGCAGCGGCTTGCCCGACTGCATGACCTTCTCCAGGAGCGGGAGCAGGTCCTTGACGGAGCCGATCTTGGAGTTGGCGATGAGGATGTACGGGTCCTCGAGCGACGCCTCCATGCGCTCCATGTCGGTCGCGAAGTAGGCGGAGATGTAGCCCTTGTCGAAGCGCATGCCCTCGGTGAGCTCAAGCTCCAGACCGAAGGTGTTGCTCTCCTCGACGGTGATGACGCCTTCCTTGCCGACCTTGTCCATGGCCTCGGCGATCAGCTCGCCGATCTGGGTGTCGGCGGCGGAGATGGACGCGGTGGAGGCGATCTGCTCCTTGGTCTCGACGTCCTTCGCCTGCTCCAGCAGGGCGGCGGAGACGGCCTCGACGGCCTTCTCGATACCGCGCTTCAGCGCCATCGGGTTGGCACCGGCGGCGACGTTGCGCAGGCCCTCCTTGACCAGGGCCTGGGCGAGCACGGTCGCGGTGGTCGTACCGTCACCGGCGACGTCGTCCGTCTTCTTGGCGACTTCCTTGACCAGCTCGGCGCCGATCTTCTCGTACGGGTCCTCGAGCTCGATCTCCTTGGCGATGGAGACGCCATCGTTGGTGATCGTGGGGGCGCCCCACTTCTTCTCGAGGACGACGTTGCGGCCCTTGGGGCCGAGCGTCACCTTGACGGCGTCCGCGAGCTGGTTCATGCCGCGCTCGAGGCCGCGCCGCGCCTCCTCGTCGAACGCGATGATCTTGGCCATGTGAAGTGGTCCCTCCAGGACTGGGGGTGATTCCTTCGGACCGCGCCCGCGCCCGCGACGGACGGCTCGCCGGCCGCGTGGTTCCTTGCCCCACTTGGCCTGCGGGCCTCACCGACCCGGTCCTTCACTGTCACTCTCACCTTCAGAGTGCTAACGCCAATGATTAGCACTCGGCATGCACGAGTGCAAGGCGCACCCGCGAAGCGGGTTCGTTGAGGGGTGGTGGTCGGGCGACGGGTGGGCGCAAGCGCCCTACGGGGTACGGCACCCCCGTCAGCCGCCCGCGAACACCGGACCCCGGGCATGACGCAGGGCCCACACCCCGAGCGAGGTGCGGGCCCTGCGAAGATGAACGAAGAACGTCGCTGACAGTCGACGCGTGCTTCAGCTGGTCGCCAGCCGGACCATGTCCGCCTGCGGGCCCTTCTGGCCCTGCGAGATCTCGAAGTCGACCCGCTGCCCCTCTTCCAGGGTGCGGTAACCGTCCATCTGAATCGCGCTGTAGTGGACGAAAACATCCGCACCACCGTCGACCGCGATGAAGCCGTACCCCTTCTCCGCGTTGAACCACTTGACGGTGCCCTGAGCCATGCCTAACTCCCCTATTACTGGCCCTTGCACAGATCCACACTTCGCGGACCCGGGTCAGACCTCACCCCCCATCGGTCGGGGGCGTGCGCCGGAACGCGTCGACCGCGGCTGAATGTATCTGTCCAACTGCCGTCTGCAACAGGTCAATCGGACGAGAATTCTGGACGGGAACGGTCCGGAATGTGGTGTGAATTCACCCGACTTCAGGGCAAGTCGGGCCCTACAGACCGCCACAAAAGCCGCATAAAGCCCGCACACTTTGGCTACTTCTTGTCGGGCGTCCGGCATGAATACAGGGCTCCCGACCGGTCATGTCGAGAGCGCGTTCCCCAACTCTACCGCGCTCAATCACGCAGAATTGCCCCCTCCGCTTCTCTCACGGAGGGGGCAATTCGATGAACAATGCGTAACTGAAGTTACCCAAGGTAACGATCAGCCACCGGCGACGGCCGGAATGATGGAGACGCCGGCGCCGTCCGGGGTCGCGGTCTCCAGGCCCTGCTCGAAGCGCACGTCGTCGTCGTTGACGTAGACGTTCACGAACCGGCGCAGCTTGCCCTGGTCGTCCAGCACGCGCGCGGCGATGCCGGTGTGGTTCTTCTCCAGGTCGGCGATGACCTCGGCGAGGGTGGCGCCCTCGGCGGCCACTTCGGCCTGCCCGCCCGTGTAGGTGCGCAGGATGGTGGGGATGCGAACGGTCACGCTCATGCGAGGCCAGCCTCTCGGAAGGAGTCCAGGGTCGGTCGGATGGTGGCGGTGAGGCCGGTACCGGCCACCGCGTCAAGGGTCTTCAGGCCGTCGCCGGTGTTGAGGACCACCGTGGTCTTCGTCGGGTCCAGGACGCCGTCCTTGAGCAGCTTGCGGGTGACGCCGACGGTCACACCGCCCGCCGTCTCCGCGAAGATGCCCTCCGTGCGGGCCAGCAGCTTGATGGCGTCGACGACTTCCGCGTCCGTCACGTCCTCCACCGCACCGCCGGTGCGGCGCGCGATGTCCAGGACGTACGGCCCGTCGGCCGGGTTGCCGATGGCGAGGGACTTGGCGATGGTATTCGGCTTCTGGGGCCGTACGACGTCGTGGCCGGCCTTGAAGGCGGTCGACACCGGCGAGCAGCCCTCGGCCTGCGCACCGAAGATCTTGTACGGCTTGTCCTCGACCAGACCCAGCTTGATCAGCTCCTGCAGACCCTTGTCGATCTTCGTGAGCTGGGAGCCGGAGGCGATCGGGACCACGATCTGGTCGGGCAGCCGCCAGCCGAGCTGCTCGCAGATCTCGTACGCGAGGGTCTTGGATCCCTCCGCGTAGTACGGCCGCAGGTTGACGTTGACGAAGCCCCAGCCCTCGCCCGCCGGGTCGCCGATCAGCTCGGAGCAGAAGCGGTTCACGTCGTCGTAGTTGCCCTCGATGCCGACCAGCTCGCCGCCGTAGACCGCGGCCATGACAACCTTGCCCTGCTCCAGGTCGTGCGGGATGAACACACAGGAGCGGAAGCCGGCCCGGGCGGCGGCGGCGCCGACGGCACCGGCGAGGTTGCCGGTGGAGGAGCAGGACAGGGTGGTGAAGCCGAAGGCGCGCGCGGCCTCCAGGGCCTGGGCCACCACGCGGTCCTTGAAGGAGTGGGTCGGGTTGCCGGAGTCGTCCTTGACGAACAGGCCGCCGGTGACGCCGAGTTCGGCCGCGAGGTTGTCGGCCTTGACCAGCTTGGTCCAGCCCGGGTTCAGGTTCGGCTTGTCGGCGACGTCGGCCGGGACCGGCAGCAGCGGCGCGTACCGCCAGATGTTCGCGGGGCCGGACTCGATACGGCGGCGCAGCTCTTCGGTCTCGTAGGCGGAGAAGTCGTAGGCGATCTCCAGCGGGCCGAAACACTCCTCGCAGGCGAACACCGGGCCGAGCGAGACGCGGTGGCCGCACTCGCGACAGCTCAGGGCCGCGGCGGGGCCGAGGTCGACGGCGGAATCGGTCGAGCTTGCAACTGTCTGCACAGCCATGGAGGCGAGGCCCTTTCTCCTCATCTTCCTCACGACGCACCTCGCCGTGAGACGGATTTGGCACCTTCCCTGGCCGGGAGCCTCGCGTGAACGAGTGCGGCTCAGGGGGGTTGCCGGGGCTTCATCGGGCCGTGTCCCTCTGCCCCTCTGGATGAGCGGTATGCGGTTGTGAGCGCCTGGCTGACCCCCGACATGCGATGGTCATCAGCGTTGTTCAAGACTGTAACCGAAGGCCAAGACAGTTGAGAGAGTCGTCCGAACCGCGAGACAACAGTGAGGAGCCGCCGACCGTGCTGGAAGAAGTCGAGCGCTGGCTGAGCACCCGCTCCTGGTCCGTGACCGATCGCCCACTGCACAAGATCTTGGCCGCCAAGCAGCGTACGGGCCAGTCGGTGTCCGTCGTGCTGCCCGCACTCAACGAGGAGGAGACGGTCGGCGACATCGTCGCGATCATCCGCCACGACCTCGTGGAGCGGGTCCCGCTCGTCGACGAGATCGTGGTGGTCGACTCCGGCTCCACCGACCGCACCGCCGAGGTCGCCGCCGCCGCGGGCGCCCGGGTCGTTCACCGGGACGAGATCCTGCCCCGCATCCCCGCCGTCCCCGGAAAGGGCGAGGTGCTGTGGCGCTCGCTGCTGGTGACCAGCGGGGACATCGTCTGCTTCGTCGACGCGGACCTGAAGGAGTTCTCCCCCGACTTCGTCACCGGGATCGTCGGCCCGCTGCTCACCGAGCCGGACGTGGACCTGGTCAAGGCGATGTACGACCGTCCGCTCGCCGGGACGGCCGGCCAGGGCGGCCGGGTCACCGAGCTGATGGCCCGCCCGCTGCTGAACATGCACTGGCCGCAGCTGGCCGGATTCGTGCAGCCGCTGGGCGGCGAGTACGCGGCCCGGCGCTCGCTGCTGGAACAGCTGCCGTTCCCGGTCGGGTACGGCGTGGAGCTGGGCATGCTGGTGGACGCCCTGCACCTGGTGGGTCTCGACGCCCTGGCGCAGGTGGACGTGGGCGTGCGCAAGCACCGCCACCAGGACGGGCAGGCGCTGGGCCGGATGGCCGCGGCGATCTACCGCACGGCCCAGCTGAGGCTGGCCCGGGGCCATCTGATCCGCCCCTCCCTCACCCAGTTCGAGCGGGGCGAGGACGGCTTCGAGCCGCGCACCTACTCGGTGGACACCGAGGAACGGCCGCCGATGGCGGAGATCGCCGAGTACGCCGAGCGCCGCGTGGCCTGAGTTCGTATACGGCCGCGACACCCGGCGTGGCCGTACGTTTGAGCGTTTCCGGGCCGGGCTAGGTTGAGGACCATGGCTTCCACGCAGGGTGCTGCCGAGAAGGCTCAGGTGCTGGTCGCGTCCAACCGCGGCCCGGTTTCGTACACGGTGGGCGAGAACGGCTCGCTGTCCGCCAAGCGGGGCGGCGGCGGGCTGGTCTCGGGGCTGTCGGCCATCGGACCGGACGCGGACTCGCTGTGGGTGTGCGCGGCGCTCGACGACGGGGACCGGGAGGCCGTACGGCGCGCGGGCGGCGGGCCGCTGCCGGACGAGGACACCGGCGGGCAGCGGGTGCGGATGCTGGACATCGACGCGAAGGTCCACTCGGACGCCTACAACGGCATCGCCAACTCGGTGCTGTGGTTCGTGCACCACATGCTGTACCAGACCCCGCTGGAGCCGGTCTTCGACACGGAGTTCCGGCGGCAGTGGGCGTCGTACGAGGCCTACAACCGGGCGTTCGCCGAGGCGCTGGCCGAGGAGGCGGCCGAGGGTGCGGCGGTGCTGGTGCAGGACTACCACCTGTGCCTGGTGCCGGGGATGCTCCGCGAGCTGCGCCCCGACCTGCGGATCGGCCATTTCTCGCACACCCCGTGGGCGCCACCGGAGTACTTCCGGCTGCTGCCCGACGACATCGCCGCCGAGCTGCTGCGCGGCATCCTGGGCGCGGACCGGGCGGCGTTCCTGACCAGGCGCTGGGCGGACGCCTTCACGGAGTGCTGTCACGCGGTCCTGGGACCCGGTACCCCGGCCCTGCGGGTCGGTGTGCACGGGCTCGGCGCGGACGCCGACTTCCTGCGCAAGCGGGCTCATGAGCCCGATGTGGACGAGCGGATGGCCGCGCTGCGCGCGGAGATCGGCGAAGGCCGCAGGACCGTCGTGCGCGTCGACCGCACCGAGCTGTCCAAGAACATCGTGCGCGGTCTGCTGGCGTACCGGCAGTTGCTGGAGGACCGTCCCGAGTGGCGGGAGCGGGTGGTGCATCTGGCGTTCGCGTATCCGTCGCGGCAGGACCTCGCCGTGTACCGGGACTACACCGCCGAGGTCCAGCGGGTGGCCGAGGAGATCAACTCGGCCTATGGCACCCCCGGTTGGACGCCGGTCGTGCTGCACGTCAAGGACGACTTCGCCCGTTCCCTGGCCGCGTACCGGCTCGCCGACGTGGCGCTGGTCAACCCCATCCGGGACGGCATGAACCTGGTCGCCAAGGAGGTGCCGGTCGTCTCCGACGAGGGCTGTGCGCTGGTGCTGTCGCGGGAGGCGGGGGCGTACGAGGAGCTGGGCGCCGACGCCCTCGTGGTGAACCCGTACGACATCGGGGGTACGGCCGACGCGTTGCACTCCGCGCTGAGCATGCCGGCGGACGAGCGGGCGGAGCGGTCGAAGCGGCTGGCCGCGGCCGCCACCGCGTTGCCGCCCGCTCAGTGGTTCCTGGATCAGCTGCGGGCGCTGGAGGAGCTTCAGTCCAGCTGAGCCGCGAGGGTCCGCAGCAGGTGTACGACGCCGGGCGGGCCGTCCACCACGACGTCCGCGCGTTCCGCCAGCTCCGTGACCTCCGTGCTGCCGCTGCAGACCAGGAGGCCGGGGACGCCGTCGGCGCGGAGTTCGTCGACGGCGGCGAAGGCGGGGAGGTCGCCGAGGTCGTCTCCGGCGTAGAGGACGGACTCGGCGCCGGTCCTGCGGACGTGGTCGGCGAGGGCCACGCCCTTGTCCATGCCCGGCGGGCGCAGTTCCAGGACCAGCCGGCCGGGTTCGACGATCAGGCCGTGGCGGGCGGCGAGGTCGGTGAGGGGGCCGCGCAGGGCCTCGAACGCGGCCTGCGGGTCGTCGGCGCGGCGGGTGTGCACCGCGACCGCCCGGCCCTTCTCCTCGATCCAGGTGCCGTGCCAGGCGCCGGCGCGGTCCAGCACGCCCGGCAGCTCGGCGCGGGCCGCCGCGACGCCGGGGTGCGGGGGCGGGGCGGTGACGGTGGCGGTGACCGCGTCCCAGCGTTCGGCGCCGTAGTGGCCGAGGACGGTCAGGTGCTCCAGGCCGGGGACGCCGGCGAAGCCGCCGTAGCGGACCGCGACGCCGGCGGGGCGGCCGGTGATCACGGCGACGGAGGCGACCTTCGGGGCAAGTGCGGCGAGGGCCGGTACGGCCTCGGGGTGGGCGCGGGCCTGCTCGGGGTCGGCGACGATGGGGGCCAGTGTGCCGTCGAAGTCCAGACCGACGATCGCGGCGGACGGCTTCGCCAGGAGCGCGGCGAGGCCGTCCCGGCCGGGCTGGGTCTGCGGGGTCGGCAGAGGGTCCATACAGCGACACTATCCAGGCTCGCCCGGCCTCACTCCTGGGGCCTTCCCGGTCGGCCGAACGAGCGCCCGCGCAGCCGGTTCAGCGTTCCGTGCGCCGGGTCTCCCGCACCCTCCGCAGGCGGTTCACCGTCACCGGGTCCGCCGCCAGGGCCCGCTCGTCGTCCAGGAGCGCGTTCAGGAGCTGGTAGTAGCGGACCGGGGACAGGCCCAGTTCCTCGCGTATCGCTCGCTCCTTCGCGCCGGGGCCGGGGAAGCCGCGGCGCTCCAGGGCGAGGATGGCTTGTTCGCGGGGGGGCAGTTCCATGGAGTCACCGTAGCGGTGGGCACTGACAGCCGCGCTCAGTTCCTGGCGCTGCTGTCCGCCGCCGTAGCCGTCGTCTGGAGGCGGGTCAGGACGCCGGCGGGGTCGCCGCCGGGGGCGACGGCCTGGCCGATGTTCTGCTTCACGGCCGCGCTGACCGTCGCCCAGGAGGTCTTGCCGGCGGGGTACAGCTCAGAGGTCGGCAGCTGGTCGAGGAAGGGGTGCAGGGGGCTGTCGGTCGGGGCGTCCGACGCGCTCATGGTGTTGGAGGCGGAGCCGGTGACCGGCAGCAGGCCGTACTCGCGGGAGAACGCCAGGACGTTCTTCTCGCTGTAGACGAAGTTGAGGAAGTCGCCGATCCGGTCGCGGTGACCGTTCTGCTTGAAGGCCATCATCCAGTCGGTGACGCCCATGGACGCCCTGGATGTGCCGGTGCGCCCCGGCATCGGCACCATGCCGAACTGCACGCCCTTCTTCTCGGCCTGCTGGATCAGTGTGGGGTGCCCGTTGAGCATGCCGACCTGGCCGTCGGCGAAGGCGGCGAAGGCGTCCGCGCGATTGAGCCTGCCGGGCGCCACCGGCCCGGTCAGGCCCTTGTCGACCAGCTCGTCCTTGAGCCAGGTGAAGGTCTGGACGTTCGGCGCGGAGTCGATGGTGTAGGTGCCGATGTCGTCGGTGTAGCCGTTGCCGCCGTTGGTGCCGCTGCTGCCGCTGCTGCCGCTGAGCAGCCACTGCATGGTCTCGGCCTGGGCCTCCTCGGGGCCGAGCGGCAGCGCGAAGGGGTACTTCACGCCCTCGTCCTTGAGCGCCCTGGCGTCGGCGGCCAGCTCGTCCCAGGTGGTGGGCGGGGTGATGCCGGCCTTGGCGAACAGGGTCTTGTTGTAGAAGAGCACGCGCGTGGAGGCGGCGAAGGGTATGCCGTACTGCGTGTGGTTCCACTGGCCGGCCTCGGAGAGCTGGGCGAGGAGGTCGGCCTGGGTGGGGATGGAGAGCAGGTCGGAGGCCGGGTAGAGCTTGCCGGCTGCCGCGTAGTCGGCGTAGGCGCCGATCTGGGCCAGGTCCGGGGCGTGGCCGGCGGCGACCATGTCCTTGACCTTGGCGTCGACGTCGTTCCAGGAGTACACGCTGACGTCGATCTTCACACCGGGGTGCTTGGACTCGTACTCCTTGGCCAGGGCGTCCCAGTACTTCTTCGAGCTGTTGGCGGGGGAGTCGCCGTAGTCGGCGGCGACGAGTCTCAGGGTCACTTCGGAGGAGCCCGTGCTCCCGCAGCCGCCGAGGACCGCCGTCATGCCCAGTGCGGACACCACCGCGATCGTTCCTGCCGTACGCCGACGCAGCACCCTCAAAACCCCAACCCTGCTGTCTGACCGTTCAATATATGGACACATAAGGTCTACACCACGTGAGTGGACTAGACCTCTCGCGGGGTGGGGGGCCACACTAGGGCCCGTGGTGAGACATGTCATCGCCCTGGACGTGGGCGGTACCGGGATGAAGGCCGCCCTCGTCGGCGACGGCGGCGTACTGCTCCACCGCGCCCGCCGCGCCACCGGACGCGAGCGCGGACCGGACGCGGTGGTCGGGACGATCCTCGACTTCGCCGCCGAGCTGCGCGCGTACGGCGTCGAGCACTACGGCGTGGCCGCCGCCGCTGCCGGCATCGCGGTCCCCGGCATCGTCGACGAGGAGCGGGGCATCGCCTCCTACGCCGCCAACCTCGGCTGGCGGGACGTACCGCTGCGCGCCCTGCTCACCGAGCGGCTCGGCATCCCCGTCGCCCTCGGCCACGACGTGCGCACCGGCGGTCTCGCCGAGGGCCGGATCGGCGCGGGCAGGGGCGCCGACCGGTTCCTGTTCGTGCCGCTCGGCACCGGGATCGCGGGCGCCATCGGCATCGACGGCCGGGTGGAGGCGGGCGCGCACGGCTTCGCGGGCGAGATCGGCCATGTGGTCGTACGGCCCGGCGGGATCGCGTGCCCCTGCGGGCAGCACGGCTGCCTGGAGCGATACGCCTCCGCGTCCGCCGTCAGCGAGGCCTGGGCTGCGGCCTGCGGGGACCCGGACGCGGACGCCGCCGACTGTGCCAAGGCCGTCGCGTCCGGCGACCCGAACGCCGTCCGGGTCTGGCAGCAGGCGGTCGACGCGCTCGCCGACGGCCTGGTCACCGCGCTCACCCTGCTGGACCCGCGCACCCTGATCATCGGTGGCGGTCTCGCCGAGGCGGGGGAAGTGTTGTTCCCACCGCTGCGCGACGCCGTCCGGCGCCGGGTCACCTTCCAGAAGCTCCCGGCCATCGTCCCCGCCGCCCTCGGCGACACCGCCGGCTGCCTGGGCGCCGGCCTGCTGGCCCGCGACCTGCTGGCCACGACAACCACTTCTACGACTCCGGAGGTAAGCGCCTGATGGCTCCCAGCTTGGTTCTCACAGGTGCTCGGGTGGTGCTGCCCGGCGGAGTGGTGGACGACGGACGCGTTTGCGTCGAGGGCACGAAGATCGTGGCCGCGACGGCCGAGAGCGCCGAGACGCTCGACCTCACCGGCCACTGGCTGGTACCGGGCTTCGTCGACATCCACAACCACGGCGGCGGCGGAGCCTCCTTCTCCGGTACCCCGGACGACATCATGAAGGCCGTCCGCACCCACCGCCTGCACGGCACCACCACCCTCGTCGCCTCCACCGTCACCGACGAGACGGACCTGCTGGCGACGCAGGCCGGGCTGCTGAGCGAGCTGGCCGAGCAGGGGGAGATCGCGGGCATCCACTTCGAGGGGCCGTTCATCTCGCCGTGCCGCAAGGGCGCGCACTCCGAGGCGCTGCTGCGCGACCCGGACCCGGCCGAGGTCCGCAAGCTGATCGACGCCGCGCGCGGCAAGGCGAAGATGGTCACGCTCGCGACCGAGCTGCCGGGCGGCATCGACTCCGTACGGCTGCTCGCCGAGCACGGGGTCATCGCGGCGATCGGGCACACGGACGCCACGTACGAGCAGACGGTCGAGGCCATCGACGCGGGCGCCACGGTCGCCACCCACCTGTTCAACGCCATGCCCGCCCTCGGCCACCGCGCCCCCGGCCCCATCGCCGCCCTGCTGGAGGACGAGCGGGTCACGGTCGAGCTGATCAACGACGGCACGCATCTCCACCCGGCCGCGCTGGAGCTGGCCTTCCACCGCGCGGGCGCGGACCGGGTCGCGTTCATCACGGACGCGATGGACGCGGCCGGGATCGGCGACGGCCGTTACATGCTCGGCCCGCTGGAGGTCGAGGTCAGCGAGGGTGTGGCCCGGCTGGTGGAGGGCGGCTCGATCGCGGGCTCCACGCTGACCCTGGACCGTGCGTTCAAGCGGGCGGTGACCGTCGATCGGCTGTCGGTCGAGGACGCCGTACAGGCCCTGTCGGTCAACCCCGCCCGCCTCCTGGGTCTTTCCGACCGCATCGGCTCGCTGGAGCCGGGCAAGGACGCCGACCTGCTGGTGCTGGACGCGGACTTTGACCTCAAGGGCGTGATGCGGCGGGGCGAGTGGCTGGCGATCCCGCCCCAACTGGCCTGATGTGCCCGTCTTTTCCCTGGACGACGGCCGGCTCATGACTGGGCCGGCCGCCGTCTGTTTGGCATGATCGTGCCCCCGGAACCGATGACAGGCACAGGGACTTCGAGGGAGGTCGGCCCGGGTGATCCTCACGGTCACGCTGAACACCGCTCTCGACCTCACCTATCGCGTGCGGTCGCTACGGCCGCACGCCTCGCACCGGGTCTCGGAGGTCATCGAACGGCCCGGCGGCAAAGGCGTGAACGTGGCCCGGGTGCTGGCGGCGCTCGGGCACGAGGTGACGGTCACGGGGTTCGCGGGCGGCGGGACCGGCCGGGAGATACGCGACCGGCTCGCCGATGTACCCGGGGTGACGGACGCGCTGGTCCCGGTCGCGGGGGCGACCCGGCGCACGATCGCGGTCGTGGACGAACTCTCGGGTGACACGACCCAGTTGAACGAGCCGGGCCCGCTGATCGCCGCGGCGGAGTGGGGCGCGTTCCTGGACCGCTACGAGGAACTGCTGCCCGGCGCCTCGGCGGTGGCCCTGTGCGGCAGCCTGCCGCCGGGCGTGCCGGTGGGGGCGTACGCGAACCTGGTCCGCGCCGCCCGCTCCCACGGCGTTTTTGTGTTGCTGGACACCAGCGGCGAACCCCTGCGCCGCGGAGTGGCGGCCCGCCCGGACCTCATCAAGCCGAACGCCGACGAACTGGCCGAACTGACGGGCTCCCACGAACCGTTGCGCGCCACCCAGGATGCGCGGCGGCGCGGGGCGCACGCGGTGGTGGCCTCCCTCGGCCCGCAGGGCCTGCTGGCCGCGACCCCGGAGGGCCACTGGCGCGTGGCGCCACCCTCTCACGTCCCCGGCAACCCCACAGGCGCAGGAGACTCCGCCGTCGCGGGGCTGCTGTCAGGGCTGGTGGAGCAGCTGTCCTGGCCGGACCGCCTGACCCGCGCGGTCGCCCTGTCGACAGCCACCGTACGGTCCCCGACAGCGGGCGATTTCGACTGCGCGGCTTACGAGAAACTCCTGGCGCGAGTGTCGGTCGCGGCGGCGTGAAGGCTGCGCATCCCTTGCCGGATCTGCCCACCTGGCAGTTTGGCCGAAAGCGATTCCCTTTCGTGACAGCCGATTGATCCTGTGATCATCTGTTCGCTGCATCGACCGAAAGCGAACGATTCAGAATCGGGGACCTGTGAGCGTACTCAAGAAGAGCCTGACAACGATCGCCGTAGCCGGCGCATTGCTGGGCGGCGCCTTCGCCACACCGGCCGCGGCGGCCGATCCCAACACCTGTCCGAAGGGCAAGTTCTGCGGATGGTCGGGGCCGAACAGGACCGGGACCAGGACGGTCTACTCCGAAACGCCCGGCTGCATCCCTCTCGACCACATCGCCCGGTCCGTCTCGAACCAGACTTCTTACACTCTGGTTTTCTGGAAGGCCACCCTCGGCTGTGCCACCGGCACCAAGCTGGTCACCCTGAAGCCGGGCACCTACTCGGACAACCCCGGCAGCGCCAACTCGGTTGAGATTTACGGCTGAGGTGCGCCAAGAGCGCTCCACCTGAAGTTCACAATGCCCGACAGCCGCCGGAAATCAATACCTCCGGCGGCTGTCCCGCTTGACGGACCGCATCAGCCTCTACTTGGTGATGTAGAGCTGGTCCAGGACAGCGTTGCACTGGTTGCCCGCATTGCAGGCGAGCACGATCGTGTTGGTGCCCTCGTTCAGGTTGACGTTGGCCCACGTGGTCTTCCAGCCCTTCTCCCAGTCACCTGCGGGAGTGTTGCCGAAGTTCTTCATGTTCAGCGGCTGGGTGTTCGCCTCGCCGTTGACCAGCAGGGTCGCATTGGCGTCCGCGCCTGGGACGCCGTAGCGCACGTACAGTCGGTAGGTGCCGGCGTTCTGGATGCCGTTGACGGTCCAAGTGACCTTCGCCCCAACCTGGTTGAAGCCCGTCACATAGACGCCGCCGGCGGCCTTGGCACCCTTGAAGTCGGACGCCGTGGTGGCTCCGCCCTCCAGGCCAAGGGCCTTCGCGTCGCTCTTCGGCAGCTCACCGGCCGCCGCCGGTTTGCTGTTCGACGGGCTCGGGCTCTGGCTCTGGGACTGGGTCGGGGTGCCGCCCGCCTGGTTGTTGTGCTTGCCGTCGTCCGCGTTGCCGTTGAGCATCGTGATGCCGATGCCGATGACGACCGCTGCGACCACCGCGATCGCGCCGATCAACAGGCCCTTGGTGTTCGGGCCGCGGCGGCCGGGAGCCGGCGGTACCGGCTGTCGGCTGGTCGGGGCGCCGCCGGGCAGGGTCTCGGGGGCCTGGTAGTAGGCGTTCGACTGGCCGTGGGCACCCTGCTGCTGCGGCACTCCCTGGCCGTAGGCGGCCTGCGGCTGGCCGTACTGCCGCTCGCCGACCGCCCGCACCCTGCTGACCGAGTTCGGGTAGCCGTAACCGCCGGACGGCGGCTGGGCCCCTCTGGCCTGGCCGTCGGCGTACAGATAGCCGAACGGGTCGTCGTCCTCGGGCGTGCTCGGGCCGTTTTCGCCGGGCGTCATCCCTAGGTCTCCTCAGCGGGTGCGAGTGGATGCGGTACAGGTCTGAAGGGGGAGCCTACCCGCTCCGACTGTGCCAAACGGGTGACTCGAATCGCATCAAGTCCCTGACCTGCGGATCATCCGGCGCGCCGATGTTGTTTGGGACGAGATCGTTTCTCTACGTACATCCGTTCGTCGGCTGACTTCAACACTTCGTCCGCCGTCATGCCGCAGTGTGCCCATCCGATGCCGAAGCTCGCGCCCACCCGGACGGCCCGGCCCTCCGCCCGGATCGGCTGGATGATCTCGTTGCGCAGCCGTACGGCGAGGTCCTGGGCGTCGGCCCGGCCGAGGCCGTCGGCGAGGATCACGAACTCGTCGCCGCCGAGCCGGGCGACCGTGTCCCCGTCCCGGACCCCGCGCGACAGCCTGCGCGCCACCTCGATGAGGACCGCGTCGCCCGCATTGTGCCCGAAGCGGTCGTTGATCGACTTGAAGCCGTCGAGGTCGCAGAAGAGCACCGCGAGGCCCTTGGTGCCGTCGTCGCGGCCGTCCTCGGGGGCGACGGTGTGGACGTGGTGGTCGAAGGTGTCGTACGCGTCCGCGCCCGGCCGGAAGTCGAAGCCGTGGCCGACGGGGGCGTCGAAGGCGGGGTGCCCGTAGGCCGCGTCCAGGGATTCCAGCTCGTCGGCGTGGGCCGGGCGCCGGCACAGCCGGGCGGACAGGCGGGAGCGCAGCTCGGCGGAGTTCGGCAGGCCGGTGAGCGAGTCGTGGGAGGCGCGGTGGGCCAGCTGCAGCTCGCGGCGCTTGCGTTCCTCTATGTCCTCGACGTGGGTGAGGAGGAAGCGGGGGCCGTCGGCGGCGTCCGCGACGACGCTGTTGCGCAGGCTCACCCAGACGTACGTGCCGTCGCGGCGCCCCAGGCGGAGTTCCGCGCGGCCGCCCTCCGCCGAGGTCCGCAGCAGCGTGCCGATGTCCTCGGGGTGGACGAGGTCGGAGAAGGAGTAGCGGCGCATCGCGGAGGCCGGGCGGCCGAGGAGACGGCACAGGGCGTCGTTGGTGCGCAGGATGCGGCCGTGCTGGTCGCCGCCCATCTCGGCGATGGCCATGCCGGAGGGGGCGTACTCGAAGGCCTGCCTGAAGCTTTCCTCACTCGCCCGCAGCGCCTGCTGCTCGCGCTCCAGGCGGACCAGGGCGCGCTGCATGTTGGCGCGCAGCCGGGCGTTGCTGATCGCGATGGCGGCCTGGAAGGCGTACATCTGCAGGGCCTCGCGGCCCCAGGCGCCGGGGTGGCGGCCGTTGCGCGGCCGGTCGACCGAGATGACCCCGAGCAGCTCGCCGCAGGAGCCGCCCGGGACGCCCGGCGTGTACATGGGGGCGAAGAGGCGGTCGGAGGGGTGCCACTCGTCCTCGAAGCGCGGCGCGGGCCCGTCCGTGAACCACTGGGGGACGTCGTCGTCGTCCAGCACCCAGCCCTCGGTGTGCGGTATGAAGACCAGGTCGCCCCAGCGCTCGCCCATGGTCAGCCGGCGGTCCCAGGACTCGCGGGAACCGACCCGGCCGGTGATCAGGGCCTCGGCGGCGGAGTTCCCGGCGAACGCGGCGACGACGAGATCGCCGTCGGGGCGTACGAGGTTCACGCACGCCATCTCGTACCCGAGGGCCTGTACGGCGCCGTCGGCGACGGTCTGCAGTGTGTCCGCCAGGCTGCGTGCCGTGTTCATGTCGGCCATGACCTGGTGCAACTGCCGCAGGGACGCAAGACGGACATACGGCTCCGACTCGGTCTCCATGCTCGCCCTCCCCCCGAGACCTCGCAGCGAATCAAGGGTTGTCTTCGGCGCTTCTTAAGGGTGCCTCTTACGGTGCGTTTCAGCTTTCCCCGCCACTGAATCACAGCGCGCTGCCCACTCGGTACACAGGGTCAACAATTACTGGCTCTTGTGACTCAAGTCACAGGTGAACGTGAACAATTGAGTGGAGTTTCTGTGTTTTCCACGTGCGTTTACCGAACGCAAGCTTTTGGTAACGGTTCACATGATGCACACAGCGGTCGTCCGTTGGTCCTAGGACCCGGCTCGGGCGAAGGCCCGATGCTGCCCGTGCGGGGCGGAGACTAGCGTTCCGGGTGTGCTGAAGACTCCCTCATCCACCGCCCCCGCCGCTTCCGGGCATGCTGAGGGGGTGAGCAACGACGAGTTCCGGGCCGCGATGTCCCGGCTGGCCGCCGGAGTGGTCCTGGTGACCGCGCAGGAGCCGCCGCTGGACCCCGACGACCCGGGCGCGCCGGGCATGGAGGACGTCGGCATGACCGCCACCGCCTTCATGTCCGTCTCCCTCGACCCGCCGCTGGTCCTGGTCAGCCTGCGGACGGGCGCCCGCATGGACGACCTGCTCGACGAACAGCCCCTGTGGGCGGTGTCGGTCCTCACCGAGAGCCAGCGGCACATCGCGGGCCGCTTCGCCATGAAGGGCCGCATCAGCGACCGGCTGCTCTTCGAGGACATCCCCTACATCCGCGGCGAGGCCACCGGCGCCCCGCTGGTGGGCGGCGCGCTGGCCACGCTGGAGTGCCGCACCGAGCAGCGGGTGACGGCCGGCGACCACACCCTCGTCATCGGCCGCGTCCTGACCGCCCGCGTCCCGAGCACGGAGGGCGGCCCCCTGCTGTACTTCCGGGGCCGGTACCGGCAGTTGGGGTGACCTGGATATTCCGGAGACGTACATCCACCCCGCCGGCGCCCGCCCCCGCCCAATGCCCGGCTACACCGGCTCGATGGTCAGCTCGGACAGGTCTTCCGGGTTCGTCACGATGTCGATGGTCGTGATGCGGTCGGCGACGAAGGTGAACGTCAGGATGCGCTCCACGCGGCCGTCGGCATACACGACCAGCCCCGTCGCCCCGTCGACCAGCGCGGGACGCGCCACGCGGGCCAGATGGGCGAAGCTCTTCGCACCGGAGGCGACCCCCGCCGCACCGGCGGTCACACCCGCCTCGCCGCGCGCCACCACGTCCGGGTCGAGCACCTCCAGCAAGCCGTCGAAGTCCCCCTCCCGCGCGGCCGCCAGGAACGCGTCGACCACCTCCCGCTGCCGCGCCAGGTCGGCCTGCGGCGCGTCCGCGCCCCGCACCCGGCGCCGCGCGCGGCTGGCCAGCTGCCGCGCGGCGGCCGGGTTGCGTCCGAGGATCCCGCCGACCTCCTCGAACGGCACCCCGAACAGATCGTGCAGCACGAACGCCAGCCGCTCGGCCGGCGAGAGCGTCTCCAGGACGACCAGCAGCGCCGCCCCGACCGAGTCCGCGAGCACCGCGTCCTGCGCGGGGTCCGGCTCGGCGCAGGCTCCGGGATGCCAGGTCTCCAGGGGCTCCTCGCCCCGCGAGCGGCGGGAGCGGAGCGTGTCGAGGCAGACCCGCCCGACGACGGTCGTCAGCCAGCCCCCGAGGTTGTCCACCGCACGCGTGTCGGTCCGGCTGAGCCGGAACCACGCCTCCTGCACCGCGTCCTCGGCCTCCGCGGCCGAGCCCAGCATCCGGTGGGCGACGGCCCGCAGATGCCCCCGGTACGCCTCGAACCGCTCGGCGAGGAACTCGTCGTCGCGGTGCTGCCGCTCGTCGTCGCCCATGGGGTGCCCGGCCCTTCCGCCGCCCAGGTGGTCCGCTGCCTCACGGACTCGCTGACTCACTGACGAACGGCAGGCCGCGAATGTGACGGCTCACCGGCGCGACGGCAGCCGCGCGGGTGACCGGCGGCCGCCCGCGCCCGCCGGGCTCACGACCAGTCCCGGCCCGAGCGGCCCCGCTTCGTCTCAGAGCGCTGCTTCTTCTCCCGCAGCCGGCGTTCGTTGATGCCGCGCGGGATCCGGGTCGGCCTGCGCGGTCTGGGCGGGGGCGCGCTGGCCTCCGCGAGAAGGGCGGCGAGGCGCACGGCGGCGGCCTCGCGGTTGCGCCACTGGGAGCGGTGCTCGGAGGCCCGTACGGTCACCACGCCGTCGGCGAGCCGGCCCGCGAGCCGCTGCAGCGCCCGCTCCTTCCAGACCGCGGGCAGCGCCTCGGTGCGGGCGAGGTCGAAGCGCAGCTCCACCTGCGAATCGCTGGTGTTGACGTGCTGTCCGCCGGGCCCGGACGACCTGGAGAAACGCCACATCAGCTCGGCCTCGGGAAGGGAGACGGAGCCGCGAATGACGTAAGGACCGGACATGCCCTCCATGTTCCCGGCCGGCCCGGTCCGCGTCACCTGGATTTCCGGATCCCCCGCTCGGTAAAAAAGGTAAAGGGACCCGGAACCACCGGCACCCCCCTCGACGTTCTTCACGGTGACGGTAGCTTCAACGGCACTGCACCACATGTCCAAGGAAGGGACTCCCAACATGGCTGTAAGCCTGTCCAAGGGTGGCAACGTCTCGCTCACCAAGGAGGCTCCGGGCCTGACCGCCGTCACCGTGGGCCTCGGCTGGGACGTCCGCACCACCACCGGCACGGACTTCGACCTGGACGCCTCCGCCATCGCGGTCAACGGCCAGGGCAAGGTCTACTCGGACGCGCACTTCGTCTTCTTCAACAACAAGCAGACCCCGGACAACACCATCGTCCACACCGGCGACAACCGCACCGGCGAGGGCGAGGGCGACGACGAGGCGATCAACGTCAACCTGGCCGCGCTCCCGGCCGACATCGACAAGGTCGTCTTCCCGGTCTCCATCTACGACGCCGAGAACCGCGGCCAGAACTTCGGCCAGGTCCGCAACGCCTACATCCGCATCGTCAACCAGGCCGGCGGCACCGAGATCGCCCGCTACGACCTCTCCGAGGACGCCGCCACCGAGACGGCCATGATCTTCGGCGAGCTGTACCGCAACGGCGCGGAGTGGAAGTTCCGCGCGGTGGGCCAGGGTTACGCCTCGGGCCTGGTCGGCATCGCCCAGGACTTCGGCGTCAACGTCTGACGGACGCCGGGCGCTGCGCTGAGCAGGGGCCGCTGCTGAAGCGACCTGCGCGAAGGCGGCGGGCGGAGGCCTCTCGTGCGGCCGACCACGGCGAAAGGCTCCCGCCCGCCTCCTGGCTCCCGCCCCGCCCGCCTGAAGGGGCGCGGGGCACTCGGCCACCCACCCCCGGAGGGATAGCCTGCCGCTGTGATTCTCGAACTCCTGTCCCCCGGCCGGGACTTGTGGCCGCCGCCGCTGCTGGCCGAGCTCACCGCGCTCTACGCGTCCAAGCGTGAGTTCCACCGGCTCAGCGGCGACTTCCCCGACCGGACCGGCGCGAACGGCGGGAGCTGTACGTCGCCTGCCTGACCAAGTACCGGCTGGCGTACGAGGCCATGCACACGGCCGCCGGCGCCCACCGGGACGGGCCCGCCGACCGGCGGGAGACGGCCGTGCGGGAGGCGTTCCGCGCCCCGGGCTGCGCCGAGGTCCGGGAGAACCTGCTGATCTGCGCCACGGAGGAGATGACGGCCGTCGTCGAGGACGTCTACGCGTCCCTGCGGAAGCTGCTGGAGGTGTTCGCGGCGGGCGATCCGGCGCTGGACACCCCGGATTTCCAGGAGCACCGGCTCAAGCACGCGCAGGCCACGTGGGCGGCACGGGCGGCGATGCGGGCGGCACTGGAGCGGGGAGCCCGGTAGCCGCGCCCGTCACGGACGGCCGGGCCTGCCGGTCACGGATGTCACGGGTGGGCCGGTTTGCCGTCGCCGTACAGCCAGTCCTGCCAGATCTCGGTGAAGTCCTTGTGCGGGGCCTTCTTCTCCACGTACGCGGTGAAGTCAGCGGTGCTCGCGCTGCCGTGCCGGTGGGCGGCGGCCCAGCCCTGGATGATGTCGTAGAAGGTGTCGTCGCCGACCTTCTGCCGGATCTTCTCCAGGACCATCGCGCCACGCTGGTAGACCGGGCTGTCGGAGATGTGCGCGGCGCTCGACGGTTTCGCGGGCGGGTAGGCCCAGATGGCCTTGTCGTCGCCGTTGTAGTAGTCCATGAAGGTCTGCTGGGCGCTCTCGCCGCCGTGGTCCTCCCAGTACAGCCACTCCGCGTACGTGGCGAATCCCTCGTTGAGCCACATGTCCCGCCAGGACTTCGGGGTGACCGAGTCGCCGTACCACTGGTGGGCGAGTTCGTGCACGAGGGTGCCGGTGTCCGGGGCGCCGGGGAAGACGGGCCGGTTCTGGGTCTCCAGGGCGTACCCGGCGTCGTCGGGGCGGGCGACGATCGCGCCGGTGGAGGAGAAGGGGTAGGGCCCGAAGTTGATCTCCTCCCACTTGATGATGTCGGGGAGCTGCGCCAGCGCCTGCTCGCTCGCCTTCGCCTGGGTGGGGTCGACGGCGGTGAGAATCGGCAGTCCGTGCGGGCCGGTGCCGCGGGTGAGGTCGAAGTGGCCGACGGCGACGGTGGCGAGGTAGCTCGCCATGGGCTGGGCGGTGTGCCAGTGGTAGGTCGTGCGGCCGCCCTTGGTGGTCCGGTCGGTCAGCTCGCCGTTGGAGACGGCCTGGAGGCCCTGGGGGACGGTGACGGTGAGGTCGTAGGTGGCCTTGTCGGAGGGGTGGTTGTTGCCGGGGAACCAGGCCATGGAGCCGACGGGTTCGCCCAGGCCGAGGGCGCCGTCGGCGGTGGGCAGCCAGCCCTCCTTGGAGCCGTCGGGGTCGGTGAGGGTGTGCGGGGTGCCCGAGTAGCGGACGGTGGTGCGGAAGGTCTCGCCCCTGCGCAGGTCGTCGTGCGGGCGGACGGTGAGCTCCTGGCCGGCCCGGTTGAAGCGGGCCTTCCTGCCCTCGACGGTGACCGAGTCGACGTGCAGCCCGGCGAGGTCGAGGTCGAAGGCGGACAGGTCCTGGGTGGCGCGGGCGGTGATGACCGCCGTGCCGGTGAGGTGGCGGGTGGCGGGGGTGTAGTCGAGGGTGAGGTCGTAGTGCCCGACGTCGTAGCCGCCGTTGCCTGCCTTCGGGAAGTAGGGGTCGCGTACGCCGGAGCCGCCGGGGGTGCCGTGCACACCGCGGTCGCACGCGGTGCCGGTGAGGGCGAGGGCGAGCAGGACCGCGGCGGCCGGCGCAAGGCGTACGGATCTGGACATGTCAGCGATCTTAAGTGCCGGGGCACGAGTGATCCGAGTGTCCGGGGCTGCTGCCGGGGCGTGACACCATCTCTCCCGTGCTCGACATCGGCTACGCCCTCTCCAACCGGTTCCCGGACCCCCCGCAGACCGACTACCGCCGCGCGGACGTGCACGCGCTGCGGCACGACCTGTTCTGCGGTGATGTGTATCTCGCGGACACGAAGACGGACCGGGAGCTGTCCACAGCCTGGGGATGGGTGCCGGTGCTGGACTTCGCGTGGGCGCTGTGCGACATCGTGGAGCGGCTGGACCGGGACCCGATGGGCTCCCGCGCGGCCCGGCCGCAGCGGGCGGAGCTGGACTTCACCGAGTCCACCGACCGGATGCTGTTCGAGCGCCGCTTCGGCTGGGTGGACATCACCGCCGACTGGGTGCCGGACGAGGAGTCCCCGCTGTCCTTCTCCCACGCCGAACTGCGCCGCGAGGCCCGCGACTTCCTGCACGACCTGATCTCCGACCTGACCGACCTCCATGAGGACCTGGCCGAGAACCCGGCGATCTGGACCCTCCAGGCCCGCTTTCCGCGACTGCAGTGAGGCCTACTCCACCCGGATCCCCAGCTCCGCCGCCAGCACCGGTGCCAGATCCAGCAGTTGGCCCGTGCTGATCACCGCCCCCGACAGTCGGTCCAGCCCCCGCACGATCTCCAGTGGCGCGGCGCCGCGCAGGTCCACGTCCTTCAGTGTCGCGCTGCCGAAGTCGGCCTCTCTCAGCGCGCAGTCGACGAACTCCACCCGCTCCAGCGTCGCGCCCGCGAAGTCCGGCTCGACCAGCACGCAGGACTCGAAGACCACGTCCTTGAGGCGCGCCTCACGCAGATTCAAATAATCGATCTTGCCGCCGCGGACCACGACCCGCTCCAGGACGGCGCCATGCAACTGCGTGCCGCCCAGCCGGGCGTCGATCAGCTCGACGTCCCGGAACGTGGACTCGGCGAGATGCGTGCCTACCCCGCGCAGCCCGGCCAGGACCGAGTCCAGGACTCTGGCCCGGCCCAGCGAAGTGCCCTCCACCACGCAGCCGGTCAGCGCGCAGTCCATGAACCGGGCGCCCACACCGTCCTGCCCGGTCAGATCGGCGTCCCGGAACACCAGCCCGTCATAGTCCCCGTCCGGCGCCAACTCACCACCGGACCACGGCTCCAGGGACGGCAGCCGCAGCTCCGGCCGCCGCGCGCCCTTCACCGCTGCCCGGCCCGCCGCACGGCCGCCCGTTGCTCTCCTCGCCATGCCCCCATGCTGCACCCCACCACTGACAATCCGTCTGACCTGCGCAAACCCAGGCGATGTCACATTCCGGCCCCGCCAAACAGTCCTACCTACGGACCGACAGACCCGTACGACACGGACCAGGTGTACCGATCCGAGGGAGGGCCCACCTCATGCACCGCCCCATGCACCGCCTCACCGTCGTCGGCGGTGGCTTCGCCGGACTCACCGCCGCCGAGGCGGGCGCCGAGAACGCCGGCGCCACCGTGATCGGACTCGCGCGCGGCCCGGAGAAGACGGCCCGGGTCCGGGCGAACGGCGCCGACCTCGCCGTCGACTACACCGACACCGCCTGGCCCGCGAAGGTCCGGGCCGACCTCGGGGCGAGGCAGGCCTCGATGGTCTACGACGGAGTCGGCGGCGAGGCGGCCCGGCAGGCCGTCGCCCTCCCCGGACGCGGCGGGCGGCACCTGGTCTTCGGCTGGTCGGCGGAGGGCATCGCAGAGGGCGCGGGGGCACTTCGTCGAGGGCGTCTCCCGCTCCGTGCTCGGCCCCGAGATGCTCCGCAGGGCCGGCGGACTGCGCGCGCTCGAACTGCGCGGGCTCGCCGAAGCCGCGCACGGCCGGCTGCGCCCCGCCGTCACCCGCTTCCCCCTCGCGGACGCACCCGCGGCGCACCGCGCACTCGAGAACCGCGGCACTATCGGAAAGGTGGTACTGGAACCATGAAACGCCCGCCGAAAACCACGCCGAAGGCCCCGAACAGCCGGAACGCACACACGGATGCGATACGCCCAGATTCATGGTCTTCTGGCCAGATGACCAACGGCCGAACGGGTGCGACCGGAACCCCCCGACAGGCCCCGGAGGCGACCGACCCGCACCGCTGGTGGGCGCTCGTCGTCATCGCCCTCGCCCAGCTGATGGTCGTCCTGGACGCGACGATCGTGAACATCGCGCTCCCCTCCGCCCAGCACGCCCTGCACATGTCCGACGGCAACCGGCAGTGGGTGATCACCGCCTACACCCTCGCCTTCGGCGGCCTCCTGCTGCTCGGCGGCCGCATCGCCGACCTCGTCGGACGCAAACGCACCTTCGTCCTCGGACTCGTCGGCTTCGCCGTCGCCTCCGCGCTCGGCGGCGCCGCCACCGGCTCCGGCATGCTCTTCGGCGCCCGCGCGCTCCAGGGCGCCTTCGCCGCCGTCCTCGCGCCCTCGGCGCTCTCCCTGCTGACCACGACCTTCACCGACCCCCGCGAACGCGGCAAGGCCTTCGGCGTGTACAGCGCCCTCGCCGGCAGCGGCTCGGCGATCGGATTCATCGTCGGCGGCCTGCTGACCGAGTACCTCAACTGGCGCTGGTGCCTGTACGTCAACGTGCCCATCGCCGTGCTCGCCGTGATCGGCGCCTTCGCCCTCCTGCACGACCGCCCCGGCCACCGCGAGTCCCGCCTCGACGTCCCCGGCGCCCTGCTCGGCTGCGGCGGACTCGTCGCGATCGTCTACGGCTTCAGCGAGGCGCAGCCCCGCGGCTGGAGCGACTCCCTGGTGCTCGCCCTGTTCGCGAGCGGACTGCTCCTGCTCACCGCGTTCGTCTGGTGGCAGAACCGCGCCCCGAGCCCCCTGCTCCCGCTGCACATCATCAAGGACCGCAACCGAGCCGGCTGCTTCCTGACCATGATGCTCGCGACGATCGGCATGTTCGGACTGTTCCTGTTCATGACCTACTACCTGCAGATCATCCTCGGCTACTCGCCGGTCAGGACGGGCCTCGCCTATCTGCCGCTCACCGCCGCGATCATCATCGGCGCCACGCAGATCTCCGCCCGGCTGCTGCAACACGTGGCCCCGCGCATGCTCATGACTCCCGGCATGATCATCGCCGGCGGCGGCATGGCCCTCCTCACCCGCATCACGGTCCACTCCTCCTACCCCACCGAGATCCTGCCCGCCCTCATCCTCATGGGCCTCGGCATGGGCCTGACCTTCATGCCCGTGTTCGCCACCGCGACCTCCGGTGTCGCCCCCCGCGACTCCGGCGTCACCTCCGCGACCGTCAACACCTCGCAGCAGGTGGGCGGCTCGATCGGTACGGCGCTGCTCAACACCATCGCCACCACCAGCAGCACCGCCTACATCACCGCCCACCTGCGCATCGGCGCACCCAAGGCCCTCGTGGTCCCGGCCGGAGTCGTCCACGGCTACACCGTCGCCATCTGGTGGGCGTCCGGCGTGATGCTCCTGGCGGGCCTGACCGCCGGCCTGATGGTCACGGCCAGGGCGCCGAAGAAGGGGCTGCCGGCCGACGCCCCGGTAGCGGAGTCAGTGATCTGACGCCAACTGCGCGAGCGGCCCGTCCGTCAGCCGGTACACCGTCCACTCGTCCTGCGGACGGGCACCCAGCGCCTCGTAGAAGCCGATCGCGGGCCGGTTCCAGTCCAGCACCGACCACTCCAGCCGCTCGTACCCGCGCTCCACACAGATCCGCGCCAGCTCCGTCAGCAGCGCCCGGCCGTGCCCGCCGCCACGGGCACCCGGCCGGACGTACAGGTCCTCCAGATGGATCCCGTGCGCCCCGCGCCAGGTCGAGAAGTTCAGGAACCACAGCGCGAACCCCACGGCCTCGCCGGTGGCGTCGTCCACAGCCATGTGGACGAACGCCGCCGGCCGCTCCCCGAACAGCGCCTCCCGCAGCTGCTCCTTCGTCGCCCTAGCCTCGTGCGGGGCCTTCTCGTACTCGGCCAGCTCACGGATCAGGGCGTGGATGACGGGGAGGTCGGCGGGTGTCGCGGTACGAATCATGCCGCGAGGCTAACCGGTGAGCCGGCGCGCGATCTCCAGCGGCCGCCCCCTTCATGACGGGGCGTGCCGCCCCCGCGCGGTCGGCGGCCGACACGTTCTCGAAGTGCGGATCCCAGACGGGCCGGCAGCCGCGAGATGACCACGACGGCCGCACGCGTGACGGCCCCACGGCCGCCGTCGGGCCCGACGACCGGCAGGGCCCTGCATTCCTGGACTCCATCTCCTGGACACCGCAAGATCGCCGGGAATGTCAATCACGGGCCGGACGATACTGGCGTGCGTGAATCGGCTCATGCGAATCAACCGGGGCCTCGGCTACGTATGGGCGTACATCCGCAGCGCTCCCGGCACGTATGTGTGGCTGGCGGTCCTGTTCGTCACGACCGTCGCACTGCACCAGATGTCGCCGGAGTTCGAGCAGCACTTCCTGCGGCAGCGGTCGACCAATATCCACGAACTGTCGCACAATCCCGTGCGGGTCCTGGTGGCCAGCGCGATGTGGATCGACAGCGGCCGCTGGCTTCCCTACGTCCTGCTGTACACGGTGTTCCAGGCGCCCGCCGAACGCTGGCTCGGCACGGCCCGCTGGTTCGCGGTGTGCGCCCTGGCGCACGTCCTGGCCACCCTCATCAGCGAGGGCGCCCTGCTCAAGGCCATCCGGGACGGCATGGCCCCGCACTCGGCCGTCAACACCCTCGACATCGGCGTCAGTTACGCCCTGGCCGGCGTCATCGGCGTCTTCACCTACCGCTTCGCGTTCCCCTGGCGGTACGCGTATCTTCTGGTCATCCTGACCGTCTTCACCCTGCCCCTGGCCGCGGGACGCACCTTCACCGAACTCGGCCACCTCGCCTCCCTACTGATCGGACTGGCCTGCTACCCGCTGACCAGAGGCCGCGGAAAAGCGTGGAATCCGAAGGAGACACTGACCGCCCCGAGGGGTTAACGTCCCGGCCATGAGCAGTACGGCAAGCAGTGTCGTCAACGGCGGGATCTCCTTCTGGTACGCGGACGACGGCCTCTCCGCGGTACGCGAGCCCCTGCCCGGGGACGCCACCGCCGACGTCGCGATCATCGGCGGCGGCTACACCGGCCTGTGGACCGCGTACTACCTGAAGAAGGCCGCCCCCTACCTCCGCATCACCGTCCTGGAACAGAAGTTCTGCGGCTACGGCGCCTCCGGCCGCAACGGCGGCTGGCTCTACAACGGCGTCGCCGGCCGCGACCGGTACGCCCGGCTGCACGGCCGCGAAGCCGCCGTACGCCTGCAGAAGGCCATGAACGACACCGTCGCCGAGGTGATCGCGGCGGCCGAGACGGAGGGCATCGACGCCGACATCCACCAGGGCGGCGTCCTCGAAGTGGCCACCACACCCGCCCAACTGGGCCGCCTCAAGGCCTTCCACGAGCACGAGCTGTCGTACGGCGAGAAGGACCGGGAACTCTACGGCGCCCGCCAGACCGCCGAACGCATCCGCATCGCCGACGCCGTCGGCTCCACCTGGACCCCGCACGGCGCCCGACTGCACCCCGTGAAGCTGGCCAAGGGCCTCGCGGCGGCCGTCGAGGCCCTCGGCGTCACGATCCACGAGTCGACCCCGGTCACCGAGATCCGCCCCAAGCACGTCGTCACCCCCTACGGCACGGTCCGCGCCCCCTACATCCTGCGCTGCACCGAGGGCTTCACCGCGTCCCTGAAGGGCCAGAAGCGCACCTGGCTCCCCATGAACTCCTCGATGATCGCCACCGAGCCGCTGACCGAGGACCAGTGGGCCTCCATCGGCTGGGACGGCCGCGAGACCCTCGGCGACATGGCCCACGCCTACATGTACGCCCAGCGCACCGCCGACGGCCGGATCGCGCTCGGCGGCCGGGGCGTGCCCTACCGCTTCGGATCGAGGACGGACAACGACGGCCGCACGCAGCAGGCGACCATCGAGGCCCTCCGCGAGATCCTGACCCGCTTCTTCCCGGCCCTGACCGGACTCCGCGTGACCCACGCCTGGTCGGGCGTCCTCGGCGTGCCCCGCGACTGGTGCGCCACGGTGACCCTCGACCGCTCGACGGGCCTCGGCTGGGCCGGCGGATACGTCGGCTCCGGCGTCGCCACCAGCAACCTGGCCGCCCGCACCCTGCGCGACCTGGTCCAGCAGGACTCCGGCCAGGGCGGCCGCACCGAGCTGACGGACCTGCCCTGGGTGAATCACAAGGTCCGCAAGTGGGAACCCGAACCCTTCCGCTGGCTCGGCGTCCACGGCATGTACGCCACCTACCGCACCGCCGACCAGCGCGAACGCCTCCGCCCGGGGACGGAGTCCTCACGGCTGGCGAAGGTGGCGGACCAGGTGGCGGGACGGCACTGAGCGAGCTGGAACGAGCGGGCCGACCTGAGGGAAACCCCAGGTCGGCCCAATTGTCTGGAGCCCCCTGTCGGATTCGAACCGACGACCTTCGCTTTACAAGAGCGGTGCTCTGACCAGCTGAGCTAAGGAGGCGTGCACCTGGGTGCTCGTGCAGTGTACCCAGGTCCACGGCGGGTCCCGTCGAGAATTTCCGCGAAGTTCACAGTCGTCGAGGTACTGACAGACCACCTGAACGCCAGGTACCGTCCTGAGCCAGTTCACTCGTGTGGACTACACCAACCACCTTCCTACAACGGATCGTCCGGCACGTTCCTGCCGGTAGAAGGGGGCCCATCACCATGGCCACTGTCACGTTCGACAAGGCGACCCGGATCTACCCGGGTTCCACCAAGCCCGCCGTCGACGGTCTCGACATCGCGATCGAGGACGGCGAGTTCCTCGTCCTGGTCGGCCCGTCGGGTTGCGGAAAGTCCACCTCGCTGCGGATGCTCGCGGGCCTGGAGGACGTCAACGGCGGCGCCATCCGCATCGGTGACCGCGACGTCACCCACCTGCCGCCCAAGGACCGGGACATCGCCATGGTGTTCCAGAACTACGCCCTCTACCCGCACATGACGGTCGCCGACAACATGGGCTTCGCGCTCAAGATCGCGGGCGTCAACAAGGCGGAGATCCGGCAGAAGGTCGAGGAGGCCGCGAAGATCCTCGACCTCACCGAGTACCTGGACCGCAAGCCGAAGGCGCTCTCCGGCGGTCAGCGCCAGCGTGTCGCCATGGGCCGCGCCATCGTGCGTGAGCCGCAGGTGTTCCTCATGGACGAGCCACTGTCCAACCTGGACGCCAAGCTCCGTGTCTCGACCCGTACGCAGATCGCGTCGCTGCAGCGCCGCCTCGGCATCACCACCGTCTACGTCACCCACGACCAGGTCGAGGCCATGACGATGGGCGACCGGGTGGCCGTGCTCAAGGACGGCCTCCTGCAGCAGGTCGACTCGCCGCGGAACATGTACGACAAGCCCGCGAACCTCTTCGTCGCCGGCTTCATCGGCTCCCCGGCCATGAACCTGGTCGAGGTCCCGATCACCGACGGCGGCGTGAAGTTCGGCAACAGTGTCGTCCCGGTCAACCGGGAGGCGCTGAAGGCCGCCGGCGACAAGGGTGACCGCACGGTGACGGTCGGTGTCCGGCCCGAGCACTTCGACGTGGTCGAGCTGGGCGGCGCTGCGGCCGCCTCCCTGACGAAGGACAGCGCCGACGCGCCGGCCGGTCTCGCCGTCTCCGTGAACGTCGTCGAGGAGCTCGGCGCCGACGGCTACGTCTACGGCACCGCCGAGGTCGGCGGCGAGGTCAAGGACCTGGTCGTCCGCGTCAACGGCCGCCAGGTGCCGGAGAAGGGCTCCACGCTGCACGTCGTGCCGCGGCCGGGCGAGATCCACGTGTTCTCGACGTCCACGGGTGAGCGTCTCTCCGACTGAGCACGTGCACGCCGAGTGAGCTGCGCGTTTGCGCGAAGTTGACGAAAGGGGCCCTGCGGACTGCCGCAGGGCCCCTTTCGTGCCGTTCGCGCGGCCGGATATACCCCGGCACAGCCATCATTTCGGGCGAGGCCCGTCAACCCCCTACCCAGAAAATGGCGACATTCCATCCCCCGAAGGGGTGACTCAATGTCGCCAAATCATTACGCCACGCTACCCTCACACGCGTGAAGCACTCCACCACCCCACAGACGCGACGCGGCCACCGGGGCGGCCCTGCCCGCCGGATCGGCCGCACTCTCGCCCTCGTCCTGCCCGTCGTCCTGGTGCTCTCCGGGACCCTCGCGGTCACCCGGGTCAACTGGACGGGAAGCCCCTCCGGCTCGGTGCTGGCCGCCTCGGACATCTCCTCGGCCGAGGTCTCCACCAGGACGGTCTCCCGCGCCCCGCAGGACGTGCTCCGCGACCAGCTGATGAGCGAACTGCAGGACAAGAACCCCGGGGTCGTCCTCACCCACCTCCAGCAGGCCGTCAACGGACACCCCGCACTGGCCCGGCACTGCTCCGCCATCGCCCGTGCGCTGGGCCAGGCCGCGGTGCGCATCTACGGCGCCCCGCGCGCCCAGTCCTACGCGCGTCCCGTGTGCGACACGGCGTTCGCCTCGGGCGTGCTCGCCGCGCACAGCTGACGCCGGGTGCGCCGGGACGTCGGCGACGGCTCCTCAAGGAGCGCGCCGCCGTCGGCCGGCCCCAGGGGCGCGCCACGTACAGTGCGG
Source organism: Streptomyces sp. NPDC031426 (assembly GCF_055581585.1). Taxonomy (NCBI): domain Bacteria; kingdom Bacillati; phylum Actinomycetota; class Actinomycetes; order Kitasatosporales; family Streptomycetaceae; genus Streptomyces; species Streptomyces sp. NPDC031426. The sequence goes on along the minus strand of NZ_JBVIJE010000014.1, from coordinate 12,436 downwards.
TCATGACCCATCCCAACGCCGCGTCGCGCCCCACTCAGGCCGTGATCCTGGCCGGTGGCCAGGGCTCCCGGCTGCGCCCCTACACCGACGACCGGCCCAAGCCGATGGTCGAGATCCCCGGCACGGGCACTCCGATCATCGGCCATCAGCTGACCTGGCTCGCCGAGGAAGGCGTGACCGACGTGGTGGTCTCCTGCGGCCACCTCGCCGACGTCCTGCAGAAGTGGCTGGACTCCGCCGACCTTCCGCTCTCCGTCACCACCGTCGTGGAGACCGAGCCCCTCGGCCGTGGCGGCGGCCTCAAGTACGCCGCCGCGCGTCTCCCGCGCCCCGACCGGCCCTGGTACGCCACCAACGGCGACATCTGGACCCGCTTCTCCCTGCGGGACATGGCCGACTTCCACACCGAGCGGGACGCCGTCGCGACACTGGCCCTGGCTCGGCCGCGGATCCCCTGGGGCGCGGTGAAGACCGACGGGTTCGGGCACATCACCGACTTCATCGAGGCGCCGCCGTCGACGTTCGAGATCAACGCGGGCGTGTACGTCTTCTCCCCCGAGTTCGCCCCGCTGCTGCCGGAGCGCGGGGATCACGAGCGCACCACGTTCCCCGGGCTGGCCCGTGAGCGGAAACTCGCCGGGTTCCCCATTCCGCAGGGGGCGTACTGGCGGGCCATCGACACGGCCAAGGATCTGACGGAGGCGGCCAAGGAGCTTGCCGCGCTGGGGCGGTAGCCCAGGCCGCTCGGTAGCCGGGGCTGTGCCCTCCCCACATCAGAAGGCCCCGTACCTTTCGCGGTACGGGGCCTTCCGCTCGCTGGGTCGAGCTAGCCGAGCAGACCGCCCACCAAGCCCGGCTGGCCGCTGGACGAAGAGCCGCCCGAGCTGCCGGAGCCGCCGGAGCCGGACGAGCCGCCGGAGCTGGACGAGCCGCCGGAACTGGTCGGGCCGGCCGTCGTGCTCGGGACGCCGCCCGTCGGGGAGGACTGGCGGGGCGGAATCTGGCCCGAGGTGCCCTGGGTCTGGCTGGGGGTCGTGGTCGTACCGCCGGCGCTGCGGGTGGCGCCCGGGGTCGTGGCCGCGCCGGAGGGGCTCGCGCCGGCCGTGGCGCCGCCCGAGGGCGAGGTGGAGGCCGCCGGGTTCTTCTTGTGCCGCTGGCCGGGCTGCTGGGGCAGCGGGGAGCCCGGGAGGTTGTTGCGGGGGGCATCGCCCGGGCCCGGGACGATGACGCGGCTGGAGTCGCGTACGGCGCCGCCGAGCAGGGAGCCGACGAGCAGGGTGACGCCGACGGTGATGACCGTGATCAGGGCGCCGCGGCGCAGGACGTAGCGGCGCAGGTCCCAGATGTCGGCGCGGGGGCCGAGGCGGCGCCAGGCGCCGGCGGCGAGGCGGCCGTCCACGGAGTAGACGGGGGCACCGGCGATGATCAGCGGGGACCAGGCGGCCAGATAGATGATGTCGGGGGCGTCGTAGGCGGGGACCGTCTTCCAGCTGACGGTGACGATCAGGGCCGCGGACAGCAGGGCACCCACGACCGCGGCGACGCGCTGCCAGCAGCCGAGGACGGTCAGGACGCCGACGACCACCTGGAGGAAGGCGATGACCAGTCCGGAGCCGACCGGGTGGTGCAGCGCGAACTGGCGCAGCGGCTCGGCGACGTCCCAGGGGTGCAGGGTGTTGAGCCACTTGACCATCGAGCCGCGCTTTCCGCCGTCGAAGTAGACGGGATCGCACAGCTTGCCCATGCCGGCGTAGATGGAGATGAAGCCCAGGAAGATGCGGAGCGGGAGGAGGACGACGCCCAGGTTCATCCGGCGGCCGGGGTAGTAGGCGTGCCGGGCCGGGTCTTCTCCGTGGCGGCGGGCGCGGCGCGGGGCGTCGGGATCGGAGAGGTGTGCGTAGTCGTCGTAGTCGTCGTAGTCGCCATGGCCTTCGTAGCCGTCGTGGCTCTCGTACGGCTCGAAGGCGGCGCCCGGGTAGGGGGGTTCGTCGTAGGCGCCGCCGACCGTGCGCATGTGGGGCAGCAGGCGGGTGCCGTCGGCGGCGTCGGGGGCCGTGCGCTGGTGGCCGACGACCGGGGTCGCGACCGTCTGCCCCAGGTCGTCGTAGGCGTCGGCGTAACCGGTCCCGACGCGTGGGATGACCCGGGTGGCGCCGGGCTCGGGCTCGTCGGTGTGGCGGACGCTGCTGCCCCGCACGGCCTGGAGGAGCCGGTGGGCGCCGGTGTCGTCGGGGGCGGACCTGCCGCTCCACACGACGGGGCGGCGGCGGCCCGTGGCGGCGCCCGCCCGGCCCGCGGTGCCCATGACGGGCATCCGGGCGGTGTCCTGGGCGACGCTCGGATACCGGGCGATCCGCGCGGATTTGCTGCGCGTCGCCGATCCGCCCAGCTGCACGCGGAAGCTGGCGTGATTGACGATGACCTGCGCCGGATCGCTCGGCACCTTCACCATGCTCAGCGCGGGAGCGTCGTCGAGCCCGGACTGGAATCCCGACGAGCGTCCCCCCGTGGGAGTGCGGGGTGTTCTGGTGTCCACACTCATCTAACCGAGTGACGTGGAGTTAGGACACTGCTTTGACCGGGCGGATGTGTCCGGACCCCGTCAAAGCAGCATCGAAGGCCACATGGACCCCAGAATTACCCCGCAAGGGTGAAATTCCGGACGGGTGTTCAGCCCCGTCGGTGTGCCGTCCCCTCAGCTGCGCCTGCGCGCCGCCTCATACAGCACGATGCCCGCCGCCACACCGGCGTTCAGCGACTCCGCGCCGCCCGGCATCGGGATGCGGACCCGGAAGTCGCAGGTCTCGCCGACCAGGCGGGACAGGCCCTTGCCCTCACTGCCGACGACGATGACGACCGGGCCGTCCAGGGCCGCCAGATCGCCGAGTTCGACCTCGCCGTCCGCCGCCAGGCCCACGACCGTGATGCCGGCCTTCTTGTACGCCTCCAGGGCCCGGGTGAGGTTGGTGGCGCGGGCGACCGGGGTACGGGCGGCCGTGCCGGCGGAGGTCTTCCAGGCGCCGGCGGTCATGCCGGCCGAGCGGCGCTCGGGCACGACCACGCCGTGGCCGCCGAAGGCGGAGACGGAGCGCACGACCGCGCCGAGGTTGCGCGGGTCGGTGACGCCGTCCAGGGCGACGATCAGCGGATCCTCGCCCTCGTCGTAGGCGGCTTCGGTGAGGTCCTCGGGGTGCGCGTACTCGTACGGCGGGACCTGCAGGACCAGGCCCTGGTGGTTGAGGCCGTTCGTCATCCGGTCCAGCTCGGGGCGCGGGGCCTCCATCAGGTTGATGCCGCCGCGCTCGGCGGCGAGCTGGAGGGCCTCGCGGACGCGCTCGTCGTTGTCGATGAACTGCTGGACGTAGAGGGTGGAGGCGGGCACGCCCTCGCGCAGCGCCTCGACCACCGGGTTACGGCCCACGACCAGCTCGGAGGCCGACTTGCCGCCGCCCCGGCGCTGCGGCGTGCGGCCCTGGGCACGGCGGGCCTTGGCCGCGGCGACGCGCTGCTTGGCGTGGCCCTTGCGCATCTCGGCGGGCGGGGTCGGACCCTTGCCCTCCAGGCCCCGGCGCCGCTTGCCGCCGCTGCCGACCTGCGCGCCCTTCTTGCCGGACATGCGGCGGTTGTTCGCGGCCATGACCTACCTGTTCTCTGCGGAAAAGTGTGCGTACGTCTATGCAGTGTGCCGCCCGGGGGGCCGGGCGGCACAATCGATCAAGGGTCGGGGCCTACCGGGACCCGAGGGTCCAGCGCGGGCCCTGTGGGCTGTCCTCGATGACCAGGCCCGACTGGTTCAGCTGGTCGCGGATGGCGTCAGCGGTGGCCCAGTCCTTGCGGGCACGGGCGGACTCGCGCTGGTCGAGGACCAGGCGGACAAGGCTGTCCACCACGCCGTGCAGATCTTCGCCCCGGTCGGACTCCCCCGCCCACCGCTCGTCGAGCGGGTCGAGACCGAGGACGCCGAGCATGGCCCGCACCTCGGCGAGGCGGGCGACAGCGGCATCCTTGTCATCGGCAGCCAGCGCGCTGTTGCCCTGCCGGACCGTGGTGTGCACGACGGCGAGGGCCTGCGGCACACCCAGGTCGTCGTCCATCGCCTCGGCGAAAGCGGGCGGGACCTCGGCGGCCGGCTCCACGCTCTTCCCGGCGAGCCCGGTCACACGCTGCACGAAACCCTCGATCCGCGCGAACGCCGACTCGGCCTCGCGCAACGACTCCTCGCTGTACTCGATCATCGACCGGTAGTGCGGGGTGCCCAGGTAATAGCGGAGCACGACGGGCCGCCACTGCCTGACCATCTCGCTCACCAGCACGCTGTTGCCGAGCGACTTGGACATCTTGTCGCCGGCCATCGTGACCCAGGCGTTGTGCACCCAGTACTGCGCGAAGTCGTCACCGTAGGCCCTGGCCTGGGCGATCTCGTTCTCATGGTGCGGGAAGATCAGGTCGAGGCCGCCGCCGTGGATGTCGAAGGCGGTACCCAGGTACTTGTGCGCCATGGCCGAGCACTCCAGGTGCCAGCCGGGGCGGCCCTCACCCCACGGGGTCGGCCAGGTCGGCTCACCCGGCTTCGCCGCCTTCCACATGGCGAAGTCACGCGCATCCCGCTTGCCGGTCTCCCCCTCGCCGGACGGCTGGAGCAAGTTGTCCAGCTCCTGCCGGGACAGCTCCAGATACTGCGGGAAGGACCGCACGTCGAAGTACACGTTGCCGTCGGCGGCATAGGCGTGCCCCCGATCGATGAGGCGCTGCATCATCTCGACCATCTCGGTGATGTGGCCGGTGGCGCGCGGCTCGTAGGTCGGCGGCAGGCAGCCCAGCGCGGTGTAGCCCTCGTCGAAGGCCCGCTCGTTCTCATACCCGATCGACCACCAGGGCCGGCCCTGCTCACGAGCCTTCGCGATGATCTTGTCATCGATGTCCGTGACGTTCCTGACGAAGGTCACCTCATAGCCGCGGTAGGTGAACCAACGGCGCATGATGTCGAAGTTGAGGCCCGACCGGATGTGCCCGATGTGCGGTGCCGCCTGCACGGTGGCGCCACACAGGTAGATCGAGACACAGCCCGGCTTGAGCGGGATGAAGTCACGGATCTGCCGGGCGCTGGTGTCGTACAGGCGAATAGTCACCACTCCAGGGTAGTGGGCGCGGGGTGGTGCCCAGTGCCGCATGCCTCAGAACATGCCCACGACCTTCTCCGGCGTGATCCTCACGATCACACGGTCGGCGTCGTCGGCGGAGGCCGGGTTGAACTCCGCGTACTTCTTGCCGGTGTACTTCATGGACAGTTCGTCGATCAGGGCCTTGGCGCCCTGCGTGGTGAGTTCCGCGGTGCCCCGGATCTCGCCGTAGGCGTACGGCATCTCGGGGTCCTGGACGACGACGCTCACCCGGGGGTCGCGGTCGAGGTTCTTCTTCTTGCGGCGGTCGACGGTGGTGGAGAACAGGATCTGGTCACCGTCCCGCTTCACCCACACCGGGGACATCTGGGGGCGGCCGTCGGGCTGGATCGTGCCGACGACGACGAACACGGGACCGTCGAGCAGGGACTTGAGCCGGTCGGGCAGGGTGGCGGGCATGGGTACCTCCCAGGTCAGCGGTGACTCTCCGGGTACCCTCGCACGCTCTGCGCACACGCGCATCACGAGCAACTTCAGCCCGTACGGACCACCAGTGCCGTGGCGATCGCCATCAGCCCCTCCTCGCGGCCCGGGAAACCGAGGCCGTCCGTCGTGGCTCCGGAGACGGAGACGGGCGCGCCGGCCGCCTCGGAGAGGATCTTCTGGGCCTCGTCCCGGCGCTTGCCGATCTTCGGACGGGGGCCGACCACCTGGACGGCGATGTTCCCCACGGTGAAACCGGCCTCGCGGACGATCCGGGCGGCCTCCGTCAGGAGGGTCACGCCCGAGGCGCCGGACCACTCGGGGCGGCCGGTGCCGAAGTGCTGTCCCAGGTCACCGAGGCCGGCGGCGGAGAAGAGGGCGTTGCAGGCGGCATGGGCGACGACGTCCGCGTCCGAGTGCCCGGCGAGGCCCGTCCCCTCACCCTCCCACTTCAGGCCCGCGCACCACAGCTCGCGGCCCTCCTCGAAGGCATGGATGTCGGTGCCGATGCCGACCTGCGGCAAGACGCCACCCGGCGGCAGCCGGAAATCCGGTGCTTCAGAAGCCATCGTTCAGCCTCCTGCGGGCCAGGACCGCCTCGGCGAGGACCAGATCGAGGGGCCGGGTGACCTTGAAGGCCTCCTCGTGCCCGGGGACGGCGACGACCGTCAGGCCCAGCTGCTCGACCATGCTCGCGTCGTCGGTGACGTTGTCGGTGACCGTCTCGTGGGCGTGGATCAGGGTCGCCCGGTCGAAGCCCTGGGGCGTCTGGACGGCGCGCAGGCGGGCGCGCTCCGGCGTGGCGACGACGGGCTCCGGCTCGCCGGCCTCGGTGGCGGGCTCGACCTCCTTGACGGTGTCGGCCAGCGGGAGCGCGGGGACGACGGCGGGGGCGCCCGCGCGCACCGCCTCGATGACGCCGTCGACCGTGTCGACCGGGACGAGCGGGCGGGCCGCGTCGTGGACGAGGACGATGCCGTACTCGGGGGGAAGCGCGTCGAGGCCGAGCCTGACCGATTCCTGGCGGGTGTCACCGCCGGGGACGACCAGGAAGTCGGTGCGGTCGGGCAGGGCGTGCGCGTCGAGCAGGGACTTGACCTCGGCGGCGCCGTCCGGCGGCGCCACGACGATCACCAGGGAGACATGGCGGGAGGCGGCGAGCGCGCGGACCGCGTGGATGAGCATGGGCGTGCCGTTCAGCGCGCGGAGCGCCTTGGGGGCGCCCGGGCCGAGGCGTACGCCCCGGCCGGCGGCGGGAATCACGGCGGCGACGGGGGTCTGCGCGGGCGAAGGGCGCGATTCGTCAGACATCGGTTCCTGTCAAGGTTTGTGTGCTCGACCTAGGTGGGTATGGCCTGGAGGAGTGCCGGGCGCGACGCCTTGACCGGACCCTTTCCGTGACCCTGGTCGAGCCATCTGCCCGGGCCCGGCACATCAAGTATCGGGGGCATTCCCTGAGGTGTACGGCAGGCGTTTCGACGCCCCGTTTCCGGCTGCCGAAGCCGCGCTGAAGGTTCGCGGCATTTTCCGGGGACGAACATGCCGCAGCGCCCGGCGACATGGTCAGTGTCATCGGGCACCGCGGCATTTCACTGTGCTGAGCGTGGCGGAAGCGAAGGTTCGCCGCCGTGGCGCGTCAGGAGGCGAGTACCTCGTCGAGCAGGGCCTCGGCCTTGTCCTCGTTCGTGTTCTCCGCGAGAGCCAGCTCGCTCACCAGGATCTGGCGGGCCTTGGCGAGCATGCGCTTCTCACCGGCGGAGAGCCCTCGCTCGCGCTCACGACGCCACAGGTCACGCACGACTTCCGCGACCTTGATGACATCGCCGGAGGCGAGCTTCTCCAGGTTTGCCTTGTAACGACGCGACCAGTTCGTGGGCTCCTCGGCGTACGGCGCGCGCAGCACCTCGAAGACCCGGTCCAGCCCGTCCTGACCGACCACATCACGCACGCCCACGAACTCAGCATTGTCCGCTGGCACACGTACCGTCAGGTCACCCTGGGCGACCTTCAGCACCAAGTAGGTCTTGTCCACGCCTTTGATCTGGCGAGTTTCGATGGCCTCGATCAGCGCGGCCCCGTGATGGGGATAGACCACGGTGTCGCCAACCTTGAACGTCATGTGACAGGTACCCCTTCCGTGGCTATCCAGGGTAACACGGATACGGCGTCTTCTGAATGGCGTTTTCGCAGGTCAGGGCATATCTCGGGGCTTGACAACTGCGACAGGAACGTGCTGCGAGGGGCCTCGCGAAGCGGGAATTCGCAGGTCGGAGGGGCTCTTCGGGCGAGGTGAAACGCGTACGTTACACACTTCGGGAGCCGTCTCCAAGTGGATGAACGTCCCGGTTTGTCCGCTTCCAAGCGTACGACTTCCGCTACTCCGTTCGGTGCCCGTGGGCCGATCCGGGCCGATTCCGGAATTGATCAACGGCTGCCCGGGCGGTGCCGCGTGATCAATATCGAGACAGTCGTCGAAGGGTGGCCGAGGGCGAGCACGCATTCCTTCACGGAAATTTTGCGAGCGGTTATGTGAATGGCGGACGAGCGCCCGGCAAAGTGACGGGAGAGTCGCCTGTGACCACAGTGACGAGGGTTCGCGGTACCCCCAGCCGGAGGCAAGCACACTGCTTGGGGAGGGTCGGGTGCGGCGGCTCCGGAACGGCTCGGTAACCTAAGGCCGCTGACAGACACTTAGGGTGGCTTTATAAGGGGAGCCGCCCGCGCGTTCAAGGAGTTGCCGCCGCCGTGAGCAGCAGCCTTCGACGCGGCGCCCTCGCCGCCTCCGCCATCGCCTTCTCGATCGCCTCGCTCGCCGCGTGTGGTGCCGGCAACGACTCCCAGACCCTCGGGATCAAGCCGGACAACGCGGCCACCACGGTCGGCAACATCAAGGTCCTGAACGCGACGGTCATCACCCAGCCCGACCTGAAGTCGACGGGCCCGGCCGTGGTCTCCGCGACCCTGTTCAACCAGGGCAGCACGGACGAGACCCTGCAGTCGATCGCCGTCGCGGGCAGCACCGAGACCGTGAAGCTGACCCCGGCCAAGGGCGGCAGCCTGACCGTCCCGGCGCACGGCTCCCTGATCCTCGGCGGCCCGGGCAACGCCTCCGCCGAGCTGCCCAGCGGCCGCGCGGCGGTCCAGGACGGCAACGCCCAGACGATCACCTTCACCTTCAGCACGACCGGTGCCGTGAGCCTGCGCGCCTTCGTGGTGCCGGCCGCCGGCTACTTCGACAAGTGGGGTCCGAGCCAGATCCCGTCCGCCTCGGCGACGGTCTCCGGGGCGCCGGGCGCCACGGCCTCCGGCAGCGCGAAGCCGGGCAAGCACGGCAAGGGCAAGGCCACCGCGTCGGCGACCGCGAGCGGCGGCGCGACCGCGGCCCCGAGCGACTCCGCCTCGCAGTCGGCCACCGGCCAGTGAGCAACCCCTGAGCAGCCGTACGCACGAGGGCGGCACCCCACAGCGGGGTGCCGCCCTTCGTCGTGGAGCCGGTGCGGCCGACGTACCCGGCACACGGCTCGTACCGCGGACGCGTGCGGTTTACGGCTCGAACTTGTAGCCCAGGCCCCGGACCGTCACCAGGTAACGCGGCGCACCCGGGTCCGGTTCGATCTTGGCGCGCAGGCGCTTGACGTGGACGTCGAGCGTCTTGGTGTCGCCCACGTAGTCGGCGCCCCAGACGCGGTCGATGAGCTGCATGCGGGTGAGCACACGGCCTGCGTTGCGCAGGAGCATCTCCAGCAGGTCGAACTCCTTCAGCGGGAGGTCGACCTTGGAGCCGGCGACCGTCACCACGTGGCGGTCGACGTCCATGCGGACCGGGCCCGCCTCCAGCGCGGCCGGGGCGACCTCCTCCGGCTCGCCGCGGCGGCGCAGGACGGCACGGATGCGGGCGACCAGCTCGCGCGAGGAGAAGGGCTTGGTGACGTAGTCGTCGGCTCCTATTTCCAGGCCGACGACCTTGTCGATCTCGCTGTCCTTGGCCGTCACCATGATCACGGGGACGTTGGAGCGGCCGCGCAGCTGGCGGCACACCTCCGTGCCGGGCAGCCCCGGCAGCATCAGGTCGAGGAGGACGAGGTCGGCGCCGTTGCGCTCGAACTCGTCGAGTCCGTCGGGGCCGGTGGCCGCGATGGCGACCTCGAAGCCCTCCTTGCGGAGCATGTACGACAGAGCGTCGGAGAAGGACTCCTCGTCCTCGACGACGAGCACTCGGGTCACGGAAGGACCTCCGGGGCGGGAAGCGGTTCGTACGGGGATGAGTCGGGGGCGCCGCCGTCCTCGTCTTCTTCGTCGAGGTCGGGGTGCTGTTGTGCACGGTCGCGGGCCGCACCCGCCTCCGGCAGCCTGAGGGTGAATGTGGAGCCCTGGCCTTCGGCGCTCCACACCGTGACCTCCCCGCCGTGCGAGGCGACCACGTGCTTGACGATCGCGAGACCCAGACCGGTGCCTCCGGTGGCCCGCGAGCGGGCCGGGTCGACGCGGTAGAAGCGCTCGAAGATGCGCTCCTTGTCCTTGTCCGAGATGCCGATGCCCTGGTCCGTCACGGCGAGCTCGATCATGTCGCCGCCGGGTGCGCTGACCCGGCGGGCGGCTATGCCGACGCGGGTGCGGGCCGGGGAGTAGTTCACGGCGTTCTCGACGAGGTTGCCCAGGGCGGCGGCCAGCTGGCCGCGGTTGCCCCAGACGTGCAGGTCGGCGGTGCCTCCCGCGGCCATGGTGATCTGCTTGGTGCCGGCCTGGTGGCGGCAGCGGTCGATCGCCTCGGCGACCAGCTCGTCCACGCGGACGGGCTCGGCGTCCTCCAGCGGGTCGTCGTTCTGCACCCGGGAGAGGTCGATCAGCTCCTGGACCAGGTTGGTCAGGCGGGTCGCCTCGATCTGCATACGGCCCGCGAAGCGCTGTACGGCCTCGGGGTCGTCCGAGGCGTCCATGACCGCCTCGGACAGCAGGGAGAGGGCGCCGACGGGCGTCTTCAGCTCATGGCTCACATTGGCCACGAAGTCGCGCCGTACGGCCTCGATCCTCCGGGCCTCGGTCAGGTCCTCGACCAGCAGCAGGACCAGTCGGGAGCCGAGCGGGGCCACGCGCGCGGAGACGGCGAGGGCCTCGCCGCGTCCGGTGCCGCGCCGGGGCAGGTCCAGCTCGACCTGCCGTATCTCGCCGTCGCGTCTCGTGTCCCTGGTCATCTGGAGCATGGGTTCCACGGCGAGCTTGCCGCCGCGGACCAGCCCGAGGGCGTAGGCGGCGGAGCTTGCCTTGACCACGGCGTCGGCCTCGTCGAGGACGACGGCCGAGGAGCGGAGCACGGACAGCACGGTGTCCACGCCGGGCGGGAGTACGGGATCGGTGTGCAAAGAAGTCCTGGTCGGTCGCTTCTGGTCGCGTTCGCTCCAGCGGAACGCCAGCATGGCGATGACGCCGGTGAGCACTCCGGCGATCGCTGCCGCTGCGGCGACCGCCGCGTTCACGTCCATGCATCCAGGTTAAGCAGGCCCTACGACATGACTACAGCCGTCGAGGTGCGACCTCGGACACTCGTCGCCCAGAGTTCACCTTGGGGCCAGGATTGGTTCATTTGGGGTGGCGGAAACGGACGCGTGCGGGTCAGAACGTGGGAGCGTGGGGACCAAGCACACCTATGAGAGGGAACCCTGATGCGGGACGCGTACCACGAGGAACTTGACTCGATCGGCGACGGTCTGGTGGAGATGGCCCGGCTGGTCGGGTCGGCGATCGGGCGCGCCACGACCGCCATCCTCGACTCCGACCTGAAGCTGGCCGAGAGCGTGATCGAGGCCGACCAGAAGGTCGACGAGCTCCAGCACGACCTGGAGGCCCGGGCCATAGCCCTGCTCGCCCGGCAGCAGCCGGTGGCCACCGACCTGCGGATCGTCGTCACCTCGCTGCGCATGTCCGCCGACCTGGAGCGGTCCGGCGACCTCGCGCAGCACGTGGCGAAGCTGGCCCGGCTGCGCTTCCCGGAGCGCGCGGTGCCGCAGGACCTGCACGCCACGATCCTGGAGATGGGCCAGCTCGCGCAGCGCCTGATGGCGAAGGCGGCCGAGGTGATCATCACCAAGGACGTCGACCTGGCGCTGCAACTGGAGCATGACGACGACGAGATGGACCTGCTGCACCGCACCCTGTTCCAGCACCTGATCGACGAGCGCTGGAAGCACGGCATCGAGACGGCGGTGGACGTCACCCTCCTCGGCCGTTACTACGAGCGCTACGCCGACCACGCCGTGGCCGTCGCCAAGCGCGTCGTCTACCTGGTCACGGGCGAACACGCGGACGAACTCCAGCCGGACATCCAGCCGGTCACGGGGGTCGAGGGCGCGTAGCCCCTCCGGGGGTTCGGCCGGCGTTGGGCGAGCTCTGCTGGGCTACGGCCCGGGGCGGGGGCTCGCGGGGGTTCTGTGGGTCGGGGGCTCGCGGGGCCGCAGCCGCGCCGGGGAGCGTCACGGAGCCTCGACTTCCGGGCCTGCCCCGGCACTGGCGCCGGGCGGGCTCGGGGCGCTCGACGCCCTTCGGCCCCGGGCGGACAGGGCCTCAGAGCGCTTGCGACCCGAGGCTGCGGCCTGGAGCGGGGAGCATCACGGAGCCTCGACTTCCGGGCCTGCCCCGGCACTGGTTGCCGGGCGGGCTCGGGGCGCTCGACGCCCTTCGGCCCCGGGCGGACAGGGCCTGGAAGGGCTTGCGACCCGAGGCTGCGGCCTGGAGCGGGGAGCGTCACGGAGCCTCGACTTCCGGGCCTGCCCCGGCACTGGTTGCCGGGCGGGCTCGGGGCGCTCGACGCCCTTCGGCCCCGGGCGGACAGGGCCTCA
>NZ_JBVIJE010000013.1:0-222598 GCF_055581585.1 Streptomyces sp. NPDC031426 | reverse complement strand
GCGGGGTCGTTGCCGTAGCCGCCCTGGTAGAGGGTGACCTTGCCGTCGTCCCAGACGACGATCAGGTCCATGTGACGGGTGCCGCCCGCGGAGTCACCGGCGTAGTAGCCGGCCGTGATCTGCACGGCGTGCTTCCACGGCGCGGCCGCGAAGACGGGGGCGTAGGCGACCTGCTGGACCCAGGAGGCGAGGTCGTCGACCCGCGCGGCCACCGCCCCCGTGCGGGTCTCCGCCGGATCGGCGCCCAGGCAACCGCCCTGCCAGGACAGACTGCTGACACCCACGATGGCTCCGGTGGCGCTCAGCACCCCACCGCCGGTGTCGCCCTTGCAGACCGCCGCGCCGTCGGATTTGCCGGCCAGGTCGAGGGTGGTGGCGGCGGTGTCCTGGACGGTGAACGCGGCCGCGTGGACCTGGTCGGGCACCCACTCCTCGTGCGTCCGCCCGAACCCGGCGGCCTGGACCTCGTCCCCGGCCACGGGCGCGGCCCCGGCCACCGGGATCGGGGTGATACCGCTGACGGGCTTGGCCAGTTGGGCCATCACCACGTCACGGTCCGTGCGCGGCACCAGGCTCACCACCTGCTGGGCGCCACCGCCGATGGTGGCGGTCGTCCTCAGCTTCGGCGCACCCGAGGCGAGCGTGCCGCCCGGGGTGTCGGTGAAGCAGCTCGCGGCGGTCAGCAGCCACTGCGCGGCCACCAGGGTGGCCGAACAGCCGCGCTCGCCGCCGACATCGAGGCGGGCGGTGGCGGCCGAGACCGTGGCAGAAGCGGTGGTGCCGGATACGGCGGTGGCGGGAGCGGCCGTCAGAGCGGCGGCGGCCAGGGAGGTGGCGGCGATCAGGCCGCCGGTCCACGCGGCGCGCGGACGAAACCCAGACATGAAGAATTCCTTGCTGTCGTGCGAGAAAGGGCGGGAGAGGCAGCGGAAGGCGGGGCCGGTCAGCCGGTGACCCGCAGTTCCAGCAGCACGCTCGGTGCCCCGCCCGCCGCGCCCTCGCCCACGCTCTGATAGCCGTTCTTGTCCACGGTCACCGTCTTCACCGGCGCCGAAGGATCCGCCTGCGGCCGCAGATCCGCGCTGATCGGGTGGTCGGCGGTCTCCAGCGCGAACACCCGCGCCACTTCCAGGGTGAGATACCCGGACTTCGCATTCGCCTTGAAGCAGTACGCGCCCTGGGGATTGCCGCTCTGCCCCTGCACGGTGAGGACCTTGATCTGCTGGGCGGAGTCGTCGCACTTGGCGAGGGTGATGTGCCCGTCGCCCTTGATCAGCTTGATGCCCTGGTCCCGCTGGATCTGATCCGCGTTCGGATACGCGTAGTCCTCCACCGCGGACGGCGGTGTGGCCCCGGCAGTTCCCCCTGTCGGCTGCGGGTCGGCGGACGCGAGCATCGGCGTGCCCACGATCGCCAGAAAGACAGCAACCCCCGCGACGGGGAGCATCCTGCGCATACGAGGAGTCACCCGAATTCCTTTCCAGGCACGGGTGACGGCATGACGAAGTAACATCTGCAGCCCCCCGTGCACACAGACGTAAAGCAAAAATAAGTGGTCGAGCCAGACCCTAAAGCAGCGTCAGATCGAAAACAACATGACCACCATCACAGGGAATTCACGGAACCTGCACAGTTGATTGGCGCTCAGGCGCCCCTCTCCCCCGGACAGCCCTACATGCGGTTCACCATGGTTTCACTATGAATGAGTTTAGCGAAGTCTTACTCAACACCAGGGTGGCGAAAAGGGCAGTCAAAAGTGCGAGAGGGTTGCCGCACGGACGTACTGCGGATCACCGTCGGGGCGACGGCGACCCAGTCCCACGACGAACGACACGGCCGGGCGCCAGCCCTTCGGCGGCGTGCGGGGCGAACGCGTCGGCCCAGCCTCGCCCCAGCCGTAGGGAGCCAGCGCGCGCTCACCCACCCGTGCAGGACGCCCCGTTGAGCGTGAAACCGTACGGCGTGCGGTTTCTGCCCTGCCAGGTGCCGATGAACCCCAGGGACAGCGTGCCGTGCGTGGCGACGGTCTTGTTGTAGTCGGCGGCGGTGGCGGTGACCCGGGCGCCGCTCTGGTGGACGGTGGCGTCCCACATCTGGCCCACCTGCTGCCCGTCGCGGAAGGCCCAGGACAGGGTCCAGCCGTCGAGGGGCCGGTCGGTGGTGACGGTGACGGCGGCCTGGAAGCCGTTGGACCACTGGTCGACGAGGTCGTAGGCGACCCGGCAGCCGGCCGTGGGGGCGCTGGAGCGGGCGGGGCCGGGGTGGTGCGCGGCCGAGGAGGTGCTGCCCTGGGGTTCGGGGTCGGGCTGCCGGTGGCCGGAGCCGGATGTGGCCCGCGTGGCGGAGGGGGTGGGGGCGGGTGCCGTCGGCGAGCCGGACGGGGTGCCGGTCCGGGAGACGCTGGGCTCGGCGGCGACCGGCTGCCGGTCGTCGCGGGCGGCGGCGCCGTCGTCGCCGGAGCCGCCGAACGGCATCATCGACACGCCGAGCGCCAGCGCGGAGAGCAGCACCGCGGCGGCGAGCAGGCCGCCGCGCAACGCACGGCTGCGGCCGGTGCCCTCCTGCGGATCACCGGCGGCGGGGTCGGCGGGGCGGCCCGCGCCGAGGCGGACCTCGGCGGCGCGGCGGCGGCGTTCCAGGTAGGCGAGGCCGCCCCAGCCGATGACCCCGCCGGCCAGCGCTGCGGGCAGCCCGCCGCCGTGCAGCCGCAGGCACGCGGCGGCCTCGGCGCACCGCACGCAGGTCGCGAGGTGCCGGGAGAGGTCTTCGGGGGTGTCGGCGGCCGGGGAGCGGGTGACCGCGTCCAGCAGACGGGCGTAGGAGCGGCACCGCGCGTCCATCGGGGTGTCGAGATGGGCGCGGTGGCAGCGGTCCCGGAACAGGGTGCGGACCTGGTCGAGTTCGTCGGCGACCGTGGCCGGGTCCAGGCCGAGCCGACGGGCGACGGTGGGCAGGGGCAGCGCCTCCACCTCGGCCAGCCACAGCAGCGACGCGTCGGCCTCCTGCATGTCCCTGAGGCCGCGCAGCGCGACCGGCCGCTCCAGCGGTGGTCCCGTATAGCGTGCGGCGCTGCCGGAGTTGAGCCACAGCCTGAGGTTGGGGTCGAGTTTGTGGCCCTGCCCGTCGGCCTCCCAGGCGGCGGCGGTGTCGCGCACGGCCGTGAGCAGCCCCGGGATCGTGGGCAGCCGGGCGGTGCGGCGGCCCGCGCCGCGCACATGGGTGCTCGCGGCGGCGCGGATCTCGCGCATGCCGAGCGCGAAGGCCTCGGTCGCCAGTTGATGGGCCGTCAGGGACCCGGAGGTGCACAGGTCCGCGTGACTGAGCACCGCGTCCCAGCCCTCCGAGAACAGCGCGGACTCGGTGGCGTCCTTGGGGGTCGGCAGGTCGGGCATGGGACTCCTGCATCCACGAGCGAGGTCAACTCACCACAGACGGAAGGGAGTTGCGGGGAACCTCGCGGCAGGGCACAGAGCCTTTCACGTCCTGGACACAACTGACAAGCGGCCTGTTCACATCCGGTTACCGATGGTGGCGGGACGGATGCGTGACGCGACGAGCCCACGACTCCGGCCTGAAGTACGGATGCGTACTCCGTCGCGCTCAACGCGGGACGGGCCCGGTGCGCGGGATCACATCTCGGCCGGCGTCTCCGCCTCGGCGGGTTCGACCGCGGGCAGGCTGTCCATGAAGGAGCTGACGGAGAAGACGGCGCGGCCGGGTCCGGGCGGGCCGTAGCCGGGCGGGGAGGAGAGCCCGAAGTCCTCCATCGTCTGCCGGTAGGCCTGGAGCAGCCTGATGTGGTACTCCAGTGGCGCGCCCTGGGGGTTGGCCTTGCCGAGCGGAGTGGTGGGCTCCGGGCACCAGGTGGTGAAGCGGGGCGTGATGCCGTGCGACATGAAGAAGCGCAGGCCCTCGGTGGTCGACGCGATCGCCTCGTCCACCGTCGTGAACCCGAACGGCTCGGCCATCTCCACGCCCGCCACGAAGTTCGGGATCACATTGCGCGCGCCGAAGACCTCGGCGGAGTCCAGGATGCGCTTGTGCCACTCGTCGCGGCCGACGTACCGCTCCTTGCCGGGGCAGTACAGCTCGAACAGCCGGCGGTCCCACACCTCGAAGTTGGGGTGGTAGATCTGCACGCCGTAGTCCTTGAACCGCTGCACGTCCGCCTTGGGCAGCGCCTGGGCGACGACCTTGCCGATCCAGCGGCCCGGGAAGCGCTCCTCGATGGCCTTGGCGTAGTGGCCGTAGAAGTCGGCCTCGTCGCGCCCGGCAACCGTTTTCGTAATGGCGCCGCCGGTCAGTGTGTAGGCGGTGGAGGCCTTCTGGGTGTCGTACCGGTCGATGATCTCCAGGGCCTCCAGGACCTCCTCGACGTCCTTGACGCCGGTGTACGGCCGGCCCGCCGCCTTGTGCTGGCGCCAGTTGTGGTTGATGTCGCAGTACTGGCACTCCTCCTTGGCGCCGAAGTACTGGCAGACCCGGAAAACGGTGAGATAGATCAGGTAACCCCACTGGATGGTCGGGGCCACCTCCATCACGGACTTCCCGTTGGAGAGGGTGTGCCGGTAGTACTCCGGCATGGGCGGCACGCCGACGTCCGCGATCCGCTTCCCGTCGAGGTAGAGCCCGAGCAGCCCCTCCTCGTCGGCCGCCACCCGGTACGGCGAGGCCGGGTTCACCCGTACGGAGACGACGGTACGACGCAGGTCGTACGGGCCGCCGGTGAGGATGATCTCCTCCGGCGGGCGCCGCAGCGCCGCCTCGCCGAGTTCGGGCAGGGTGCCGTGGTCGAAGGAGAAGATGAAGTACGACTTCGGCTTGACCTCGCCGTTCTCGTTGTCGCTGAGGGCGGACGGGTCGAAGGCGACGCCGCCGCGGAGCAGGTCCTCCTTGAAGACGGCTTCCCGTGGCACGTGCGGGAACCGCTCCATCAGATCCTCGACCAGCGCGGTACGACTGCCCATCCGTCTGTCTCCTCCCGGTTCAGGCGTACGTCTCACACCGTATGCCCCCGCCCGCGGCTCAGCCGTGCCGGGTCCCCGCCCGGCGCGCGATGTGGTCCGGTACGGCGGCCCGGGCCGGCAGCGCCGGGTCGGGCTCCGGAGTGCCCCAGACCGTGGTCAGCGGCAGGACCCCGGCCCACAGGCCGAGCGCCGCGTCGGGGCCGTCGCCGTCGTCCGGGGCGCCGGTGCGGATCTTGACGGAGGCCTCTTCGAGGGAGAGGGCGAGGAGGGTGGTGGCGGCCAGTTCCCTGCGGCTGGGGCGGCGGGCGTACGACCACTGGCCCGGCGCGGAGTGCTCGGTGAGCCGGCGCAGACCTTCCAGCTTCTCCTCGGGGTCGGTGACCTTGCGGGCGGTGCCGTGGACCATGGCGCTGCGGTAGTTGACGCCGTGCTCGAAGACGGACCGGGCGAGCACGAGCCCGTCCACGTGGGTGACCGTCACACACACTGGCGTGTCACCGGCGAGGCTGCGGCTGGCCACCGAGCCGTGCAGATACAGCCACCGCTCGTCCCGCCCGTACACCGTGGGCACGACGACGGGCCGCCCCTCGACCAGCACCCCGAGGTGACAGACGAAGGCGGCGTCGAGGATCGCCTCCAGCTCCACCCGGTCCCGGCTGCCCTGCTCGCGCAGCCGGCGGTGGCGAGTGCGGTCGGTGACGGGCAGGCGGGCGGGAAGCGGTTCCTGAGTCATGGAGCGAGAAGGTACCGATATCGCATTCATGCGAGCAATTGAATTTCGAATACGTCGATGAATGCGGTTTCGACAACGAAATCCGCAGTCGGCCTCCCTCCTGGGCCGTGCCGGATGAGAGGGTCGGGGCACACGGACTCTCCGGGAGGGACGCAACTGTGACAGGGACGGCCGAGACCGCCGGGACGGTCAGCAACTGGGCGCGCACCATCACCTATGCCGCGCGGAACGTCCACCGTCCGCGCGACCTCGACACGCTCGCGGCGCTGGTGGCGGGCAGTGCGCGGGTGCGGGTGCTGGGCAGCGGGCACTCCTTCAACCGGATCGCCGACCCCGGCGCGGACGGGGTCCTGCTGTCCACCGCGAGTCTGCCGCCGGTGATCGAGGTCGACACGGCCGCGCGCAGGGTCCGGGTCGCGGGCGGGGTCCGTTACGCCGAACTGGCCCGGACGGTCCACGCGCACGGGCTCGCCCTGGCCAACATGGCGTCCCTGCCGCACATCTCGGTGGCCGGGTCGGTGGCGACCGGCACCCATGGCTCGGGCGTCGGCAACGGGCCCCTCGCCTCGGCCGTGCGGGAGGTGGAGCTGGTCGTGGCGGACGGCTCGACGGTGACGATCGGCCGGGGGGACGAGCGGTTCGACGGTGCCGTGACCTCGCTCGGCGCGCTCGGCGTCGTCACCGCGCTCACGCTCGATCTGGAGCCGGCGTACGAGGTCGAGCAGCACGTGTTCACCGGACTGCCGCTGGAGGGGCTGGACTTCTCCGCCGTGGCCGCCGCCGGATACAGCGTGAGCCTGTTCACCGACTGGCGGGAGCCGGGCTTCCGGCAGGTGTGGGTCAAGCGGCGTACCGACCAGCCGGCGGTGGACTTCCCGTGGGCGGCGCCCGCGAAGGTGCCGCTGCACCCGGTGCCCGGCATGCCCGCGGACAACTGCACCGAGCAGCTGGGCGTGCCGGGTCCGTGGCACGAACGACTGCCGCACTTCCGGGCGGAGTTCACGCCGAGCAGCGGGGCGGAGATCCAGTCGGAGTATCTGCTGCCACGGACGGCAGCGGTGGAGGCTCTGGAGCGCATCGACGCCATCCGGTCGGCTATCGCCGGTGTCCTGCAGACCTGCGAGGTACGGACGGTCGCCGCCGACACCCAGTGGCTCAGCCCCGCCCACGCGCGGAACTCGGTGGCGCTGCACTTCACCTGGGTGCGGGACGAGGCGGCCGTACTGCCGGTGGTACGCCGGCTGGAGGAGGCGCTGGTCCGGTTCGATCCACGGCCGCACTGGGGGAAGGTGTACGAGATCCCACCGGCGGTGGTCCGTCGGCGGTATGCACGCGTCCACGATTTCCGCGACCTCGCCCGCTCCCTGGACCCGGCAGGCAAGTTCACGAACACCTTCGTACGGGATCTTCTGGACGACTGACGGCCCTCTTTCGCGACCTCGCCGCGGCGGACTTTCTCCAGCCCCTTTCCTAACTCCTTGTCGAAACTTCGTCCCGGCCCATAGCCTGGCGCCCGTGCCGGTGCCGATGTCGCCCCGGCCAGGTCCGGCTGGACCGGATGGGAGGGGCAGCCGCATTGAAGCGCACATCACGTGACATCCGCACCGCGAACCGCTACGAGGTGCTGCGCCAGATCATCGCCGAGTCTCCCACCTCCCGGCAGGAGTTGGCCGCCGCTACCGGACTGAGCCTGGCCACGGTCGCCACGCTGGTCGGCGAACTGCTCGACCTCCGCATGATCACCGAAGTGGGGTTCGAGGACTCCGCCGGCGGCCGGCCCCGGGGCCTGGTCGCCGTCAACGCGTCGGGGGGCGCGTTGATCGGCGTCGACATCGCGGAGACATACGTCCATGTCGAGCTGTTCGACCTGGCGTTGAACGTGCTGGCCCGGGCCGACGAGGACATGCGGCCCGGCGAGAGCCGCCCGGAACAGGTGGTCGGCCATGTGGCCGCGGCCGTCGGCTCGGTGGTGGCGCAGGCCGGGGTCGAGGCGGCCCGGGTGCTCGGCGTCGGGGTGAGCGTGCCGGGCCAGGTGGACCGGGACACCGGCGTCGCCGAGTACGCGCCCAACTGGGACTGGCACGACGTGCCGTTGCTCGACCTGCTCGCCGAACACATCGCGTACCCCCTGCACTTGGACAATCCGCTGCGCGCCTGCGCGGTGGCCGAGCTGTGGTTCGGAGCCGCACGGGGCCGCGGGGACGCGGTCGTGGTCAATCTGGGCACGGGGGTCGGCGCCGGTCTCGCCCTCGGCGGCGGCCTGCACCGCGGCGTGAGCAACAGCGCCGGCGAATGGGGCCACACCACGCTCGTGCTGGACGGGCGGCTGTGCCACTGCGGCAATCACGGCTGCGTCGAGACGTACGTCGGCGCGCCCGGCATCATGCAGAACCTGCGCGAACTCAGCCCGCAGTCCCCGCTGTTGCACTCCGAGGACCAGACCGCCACCGTCGACGCCCTGGCTCGCGCGGTCGCCGCGGGCGATCCGGTGGCCCTCAAGGTGGTCCGGGACACCGCCCGTTACCTGGGCGCCGGCATCTCCGACCTGATCAACCTCCTCAACCCCGAAGTGGTCGTGCTCAGCAGCTGGGTCGCCGCCCGGCTGGGCGAGCCGCTGCTCGGCGAGGTCCGCCAGGCCGTCGCCCGGCACGCGCTGCGCCGGCCGCTGGCCGCCACCGAGATCGTCCTCTCCTCGATCCCCACCGATCCGGTGTCCCTCGGCGCGGCCACGTTCGCGCTGGAGGGGGCGCTGCAGTCCGTCGGGCAGAGGTCAGCAAGAGGCAGCAACGCAAGGAGCCGTACCGCACCGCCTTCATGACGACGGAAGGGATGCACGTGTCTCACCCCCGCAAGAGATTCCTGCTGCTGACAGCCCCCGCCGCACTTGCGGTCACCGGGGCCCTCCTCAGTTCCCCGACCGCGAGTGCCGACGCCGCCGCCCCGGCCGCCGCCGAGGTCTCCCCCCACGCCGCGCAGACCATCGACAACATCGGCGCGTCGGGCGCCTGGTGGGTCAACGACCTCCAGCACTTCGACCCCGAGGTCCAGGCACGGGTCGGCCGACTCCTCTTCTCCCAGCAGGGGTTGGCCCTCAGCTCGTACCGGTACAACATCGGCGGCGGTGGTGTCGCGGTCACCACTCCGGCCCGCGCCGCCCAGGACTTCCTCGCCTCCGACGGCTCCTACGACTGGAGCAGGGACGACGGCGGCCGGACCTTCCTGAAGTACGCCGCGCGATACGGCGTGCGGGATCTGATCGCCTTCGTCAACAGCGCGCCCGCCCAGTGGACGACCAACGGCAAGAGCTGCGGCGGCCGGTTGAAGGCGGAGAACGAGAGCGACTTCGCGAAGTACATCGCCGACGTGACCGATCACTTCGCGCGGCAGGGCGTGCGGCTGGACTACATCAGCCCTTTCAACGAGCCGGACAACAGCTTCGCCGACTGCGGTCAGGAGGGCATGCCGGTGCCCGTCGACCAGCGCGACGACATCGTGCGCGCGCTGGGCGCCGAGCAGCGGGCCCGGCACCAGAAGACGGGCATCATCGCGGACGAGTCCAGCAAGACCACGCAGTTCACCAGCGAGGTCCCGCAGTGGATCACGCAGCCCGGCACCGCCCAGTACGTGTCCAAGCTGGCCCATCACACGTACAACAACCCGGACGACGGCCAGCTCGGAAACGTTTACGAAACGGCGAAGTCGGTCGGGAAGACGCCCTGGGCCACCGAGATCTGCTGCTTCGGCAAGGGCACCACGGGCTGGAACCAGGAGTACGACCCGACCATCGACAACGCCCTGCTGATGTCGCGGATCATCTACAAGGACTTCGCGGTCTCCCACGACTCGGCGTTCCAGTGGTGGGTGGCGCTCGCCAGCGGTTACGGCACCGATCCGAACACCAGGAACGACCAGGGCTGGAACGACGGCCTGATCTACTACGACCCCGACTACGCGACGAACGGCAACCAGAAGCTGTACTTCACCAAGCGGTACTACGCGCTCGGCCAGTACAGCCGGTTCGTCCGGCCGGGCGCGGTCGCGCACAACGTGACCGGCGCCCCGGACGGGGTGGAGGTGTCGTCGTACGACCGGAACGGGCAGTGGGTGGTCGTGGTGAACAACCACAACACCACCGACACCGCGCTGAACCTGCACTTCAACAGCGAGGCGCCGGTGCGGGCGACCCAGGCGGTGCGGACCTCGGCGGACGAGAACTGGGCGAAGGTCGCGAAGCCGGCCGTCAGCGGCGGAACGGTGTCCACGACCCTGGCAGCCCGCTCCGTCACGACCTACGTCCTCGACCAGAAGGGCCAGGGCAGTACGGCGCTCACCGGCTCCCTGGTCGGCAAGCAGTCCGGCAAGTGCCTGACCGCCGGCGCCTCGGGGGCCACGCTCGCCTCCTGCACGGGCGCGTCGGGCCAGTCGTGGTCGTACGACGCGAAGGGCACCCTGAAGGGCGCCAAGGGCTATCTGACAGCGAGCGGTTCGGGCCTGACCACCACCGCGGCCGCCAAGGACGACGGCTCTCAGCAGTGGCTGCTGAACAGCAACGGGCAGATCGTGAACGAGGCCTCGGGCAAGTGCCTGGACGTCAGCGGGCAGGCGACCGCCGACGGCAGCAAGGTGATTCTGTACAGCTGCAACGGCGGCGCCAACGAGGCCTGGGCCCGGGGGTAACCGCCACTCTTCCCTGACCGAGGGCCGCCGGCCACTCCCCTGCCCCGGCGGCCCTCGACAGACAAGGACGTCACCATGTCGGCACAGAGCAACAGCACCTGAGACCACCGCTCGATACTCCGGGCCGCCGCCGCACCGCTCGCTAGGAGACCGATGTCGTTGAGCAACCGCACCGTCGCCGATTACGTCGAGGACGTCTCGCCGGGCTCGGGGACGCTGCCACCCCGTGCCTGGTACGCGTCCTCGGACGCCAAGTCCCTCACCCTGAACGGCAGCTGGCGCTTCCGGCTGTCACCGACGGCCGACGCCGAGGACGACTCCTTCGCCGAGGAGGGATACGACGCCGGAGACTGGGCGGAGATCCAGGTCCCCGGCCACTGGGTCCTCCAGGGGCACGGCGCCCCGATCTACACCAACCACCTCTACCCCTTCCCCGTCGACCCGCCCCGCGTGCCGACCGAGAACCCCACCGGCGACCATCTGCGGGTCTTCGACCTGCCTCAGAACTGGCCGGACCGCACCGACGGAAGCGCGGTGCTGCGCTTCGACGGGGTGGAGTCCTGCGCCCGGGTGTGGCTGAACGGCACGGACCTCGGCGAGTTCAAGGGCTCCCGACTGCCGCACGAGTTCGCCGTAGGCCATCTGCTCAGGCCCGAGGGCAACGTCCTGGCGGTCCGGGTCCACCAGTGGTCGGCCGGCTCCTATCTGGAGGACCAGGACCAGTGGTGGCTGCCGGGCATCTTCCGTGACGTCACCCTGCTCCACCGCCCGGCCGGCGCCGCCCTCGACTTCTTCGTGCACGCCTCCTACGACCACCGGTCCGGCACCGGCACCCTGCACGTCGACTCCGACGTGGACGGCCGGGTAACCGTTTCCGGGCTCGGTATCGACATCGCGACGGGCGAGAGCGTGACCATGCCGGTCGAGCCGTGGTCGGCGGAAACACCCAGGCTGTACGAGGGGGAACTGGCCACCGAGGGCGAGCGGGTGCCGCTGCGCATCGGTTTCCGCACCGTCGAACTGTCGGACGGACTGATCAAGGTCAACGGCAGGCCGGTCCTCTTCAAGGGCGTCAACCGGCACGAGTGGCATCCGGAGAAGGGCCGCGCGCTGGACCTCGCCACCATGCGCGAGGACGTGCTGCTGATGAAACGGCACAACGTCAACGCCGTCCGTACCTCGCACTACCCGCCGCACCCGGCCTTCCTCGACCTGTGCGACGAGTACGGGCTGTGGGTGATCGACGAGTGCGACCTGGAGACCCACGGCTTCACCGAGCAGGGCTGGCGGGACAACCCCGTCGACGACGACCGCTGGACCCCGGCCCTGCTGGACCGGGCGTCCCGCATGGTCGAACGGGACAAGAACCACCCGTCGGTCGTCGTCTGGTCCCTCGGCAACGAGGCCGGCACCGGCCGCGGCCTGACCGCGATGGCCGAGTGGATCCGCGGCCGGGACTCCTCCCGGCTGGTGCACTACGAGGGCGACCACAACTGCCGTGACACGGACATGTACTCACGGATGTACGCCGGCCACGCCGAGGTCGAGCGGATCGGCCGTGGCCAGGACGGCGGCGCCCTCAAGCGACGCCGCCTCCCCTTCATCCTGTGCGAGTACGCGCACGCCATGGGCAACGGCCCCGGCGGGCTCGCGGACTACCAGCGGCTGTTCGAGTCGTACGACCGGCTGCAGGGCGCCTTCGTGTGGGAGTGGATCGACCACGGCATCGCCCATCCGGAGCTGGGCCACGCCTACGGCGGCGACTTCGGCGAGGAGCTGCACGACGGCAACTTCGTCTGCGACGGCCTGCTCTTCCCGGACCGGGAGCCGTCCCCCGGCCTGGTCGAGTTCAAGAAGGTGATCGAACCGGTGGGCATCGCCGGCGACTTCGGCGACGGCACGGTCCGGGTCAGCAACAAGCAGGACTTCGCCGATCTGTCGGCGCTGGCGTTCTCGTGGTCGTACGAGGTCGACGGGGAGACGGTGGAGTCCGGCACGCTGTCGGTGCCGGCGCTGGCGCCCGGCGAGTCCGCTGACGTCAAGCTGCCCGCGCCGCCGGCCGGGGCGCCGGCCGGCGAGGCCCTCTGGACGGTCCGGGCGGTGCTCGCGACGGACAGCGCCTGGGCGCCGAAGGGCCATGTCGTGGCCTGGGGGCAGGTGCCGGTGGCGGAGCGCCGGGTGCCCACGGTCGCGGCGACCGCCCGGCCGGTGTCGGGCGACCGGGTGATCACCCTCGGCCCCGGTACCTTCGACGCCCGCACCGGCGCCCTGACGGCCGTGGGCGACGTGTCCGTCTCCGGGCTGCGGCTGGACGTGTGGCGGGCCACCACCGACAACGACGACGGCGCCCCCTGGCAGCCCGACCTGCGCTACGGCCTGCTGTGGCGGGGGCTCGGCCTGCACCGGATGCGGCACCGGCTGGACGCGGTGGAGACCGGCGAACACACCCTGACGGTCCGTACCCGCGTGGCGCCGGCCGCACGGGAGCTGGGGCTGTCGACCATGTACCGCTGGACCTCGGACGGAGACCGGCTGCGGCTGACCGTGCGCACCACCCCCGAGGGCGACTGGACCGTCCCCCTGCCCCGGCTCGGCATCCGCTTCGGACTGTCCGCGGCCGACCGTGTGCGGTGGTACGGCGGCGGCCCCGGCGAGGCGTATCCGGACACCAGGGCGGCGTCGGCGGTCGGCCGCTGGCAGTCGACGGTGGACGGTATGCAGACGCCGTACGTCCGTCCCCAGGAGAACGGCGCCCGTATCGACGTCCGCTGGGCCGAGCTCGGCGGCCTGCGCATCGAGGGCGACCCGGCGTTCTGGCTCACCGCCCGCCGCTGGACCACGGAGCAGCTGGACGCCGCCGCGCACCGCACCGATCTCACCCCCGGTGACACGGTGTGGGTCAACCTGGACCACGGCCAGCACGGCATCGGCTCCCAGTCCTGCGGCCCGGGCCCGCTGCCCCAGTACCACCTGCGGGCCGAACCGGCGGAGTTCTCCTTCGTGTTCTCCACCGCCCCCGCCCCGGAGGCCGGCTGACCACACAACCCGGACACCCGGCCTCCTCGCCCGCGAGGAGTGCCTGTCGTGGGGCGTTCGCCCCGTCACCGGACCAGGCTCCGGGACGGGGCGTGCGCGCCGTGTGGGTGTCGTGAAGCGGGGTTCGCGGATCCGGCCCTCGCGGCCCGGCAGTTGTACGGGGGACGATCTCGATGCCGGGGCCGAGCAGGTCCGGCCAGCCGCGGAAGGCGCCCGCGCTGCCGCCGGCGTGGTGGAATTCCTGTTACGTCTAGGGTATAGCCTAGAGCGCCTAGGGAAGGGGGGCTTCCCATGGCCCGAGCTGGCCTCACCGCCGACCGTGTCGTCGCGGCCGCCGCCGAACTCGCCGACGAGGCGGGCTTCGAGAAGGTCACCCTGTCCGCGCTGGCCCGCCGCTTCGGCGTGAAGGACGCCAGCCTGTACTCGCACGTCCGGGGCCTCGCGGACCTGCGCACCCGGCTCGCGCTGCACGCGGGCGGCGAGCTGATCGACCGGATCGCGGCGGCCGTGGCGGGCCGCGCGGGCAAGGACGCGCTGGCCGCCTTCGCCGGCGCCTACCGCGACTACGCCCTGGAGCACCCCGGCCGGTACGCGGCCACCCAGATCCGCATCGACCAGTCCCTGATCGCCGGTTCCCCGGCGATGCGCCGCACCGCCGAGATCACCCACGGCATGCTGCGCGCCTACGGCCTGGAGGAGCCCGACCTGACCGACGCCGTACGCCTGCTGCGCAGCACCTTCCACGGCTACTGCGCCCTGGAGTCCGCCGGCGGCTTCGGCGCGGACCGGGACGTACGGGCCTCCTGGGACAAGGCGATCGACGCCCTGCACCTGGCCCTCACCCACTGGCCCCGGGAGAGGAACGATGACTGAACCACTGCACTACGACGTCTCGGGCCGCGGTCCGGTCTTGCTGGTCCTGCCGGGCGGGGCCGGGCATCCGATGGGGCTCGGGCCGCTGACCGAGCGGCTGGGCGCGCACTTCACCGTGGTGACGTACGACCCGCTGGGCCTCGCCCACGGCCGGCTCGGCCTGCCGGTTGCCGGGCAGCGGGTGGCGGACTGGAGCGAGGGCGCGCACCGGGTACTGGAGGCGGTGCTGCCGGAGGGCGGATCCGCGTATGTGTTCGGGACCAGCTCCGGCGGCATCACCGCCCTGGACCTGCTCGCCCGGCACCCCGGGCGGCTGGCGCACGTGGTCGCGCACGAGCCGCCGTGCGTGACGGTGCTGCCGGACGGTCAGGAGCGGCGGGCCGAGCTGATCGGGCAGCTGGACGGCCCCGGACGCCCGCCCGCGGAGGGCGAGTCGGCGACGCCGTTCGGCGTGTTCCTGGCCCGGGTGCTGCGCCCGTTCACGTCGTACGTACCGGCCTTCACCGCCGCACCGGGCACGCTCACGCTCGCCGCCGGCGCCGACTCGCGCGACGGGGTGCTGCACCGGACGGCCGTGTCGCTCGCCGGGCGGCTGGGCGGTGCGTTCACGGAGTTCCCGGGCGGGCACCTGGGCACGTTGGATCACCCGTCGGCGTTCGCGGGCCTCCTCGCCGACACGCTGCGCTCCAGTCCGCAAACCTCGGCGTAGGTGGGGGTGCTGCCGCCCGGGGCGCGTCCGGCGGCGATGTCGCTCACCGCGTCCAGGGCCGCGCCGAGCGCCCGCCGGCAGAGCAGCGAGCCGAGGCTGATTCGGCGTACGCCCAGGTCCGCGAGCTGGGCGACGCCGGGCCCGGTGGGCGAGTAGAGGATGTTGAGCGGGGCGTCGAGGTGCCGGACGAGCCCGGCGATCCGGTGGGGTCGGTCAGCGCGGGCACGAACACCCCGTCGGCACCGGCCTGTCGGTAGGCCTCCAGGCGGCGCAGGGTGTCCCTCCCGTCACCGTCGCCCAGCCAGCAGGTGTCATGGCGCGGCGGGCCGCTCACCAACCGGACTCCGGGGTCCGCCGGCGTTCGGCGTCGACTAGCGTCGTGACATGACCAGCGACACCTCCCCCAGCCTCGCCTCCGCCCTCGCCGCCGGGACGGTCGTGCTCGACGGCGGCATGTCGAACCAGCTGGAGTCGGTCGGACACGAGCTCAGCGACGAGCTGTGGTCGGCGCGGCTGCTCGCCGAACGGCCGGAAGCGGTGACGCAGGCGCATCTCGCCTACTTCCGGGCGGGCGCGGACGTGGCCATCACCGCGAGCTACCAGGCCACCTTCGAGGGTTTCGCACGGCGCGGGATCGGCCATGACGAGGCCGCGCGGCTGCTCGCGCTGAGCGTGGACCTCGCCCGAGAGGCCGCCCGGCGGGCCGGGGACGAGGGCGTCGACCGGCCGCTGTGGGTGGCCGCGTCCGTCGGGCCGTACGGCGCGATGCTCGCGGACGGCTCCGAGTACCGCGGGCGGTACGGGCTGAGCGTGGCCGAGCTGGAGCGCTTCCACCGGCCGCGGATGGAGGTGCTGGCCGCCGCCGCGCCGGACGTCCTCGCGCTGGAGACGGTGCCGGACGCCGACGAGGGCGCCGCGCTGCTCAGGGCGGTGCGCGGACTGGGGGTGCCGGCCTGGCTGTCCTACACGGTCGACGGTCGGCACACGCGGGCCGGGCAGCCGCTGGAGGAGGCCTTCGCCCTGGCCGCCGACGTGGACGAGGTGATCGCGGTCGGCGTGAACTGCTGTGCGCCGGAAGACGTGGAGCCCGCGGTCCGGATCGCGGCGCGGGTGACCGGCAAGCCGGTGGTGGTCTATCCGAACAGCGGCGAGGCCTGGGACGCCGAGGCGCGCGCCTGGACGGGGCGGACGAGCTTCGGCGCCGACCGGGTGAAGACGTGGCGGGATGCGGGGGCGAAGCTCGTCGGGGGGTGCTGCCGGGTGGGGCCGGAGGCGATCGCGTCGATCAGGCGGGCCCTGGGCACGGCCTGAACGTGACACCGGCCCCGCCTCCTTCCGGGCGCCCGCCTCCCGCGTGGGAACCGGTTTCTATGGTGTTGCCGCGGTTCCCGACGGTGCGGAGGGCTGGGCATGCCCAGGAGGAGCGAGGCCGCCGGGCGGAGCACGATCCGGGATGTCGCGGCGCGGGCCGGGGTGTCCGCGTCGACGGTGTCCCGGGTGCTGGGCGGGGTGTGTCCGGTGAGCTCGACGACCCGGACCCGGGTGATGCGGGCCGTGCGCGAGATGGACCACGTGGCCGACGCGCGCGCCAAGGCCGTCGCCGGGGTCGGCACGCCGACCCCGGCGTTCGTGCTGGAGGACATCACGGGGCCGTCGTTCGCGCACATGGCACGGGGGGTGGAGCGCGAGGCCGCGCGGCTCGGGCATCTGTGCCTGGTCTGCAGCACGGACGGTGGCCTGCGGCAGGAACTGGACTTCATCGAGACGATGCGCGCCCAGCGGGCGGCGGCGGTGATCCTGGTCGGCGGTGCGGCGGACACGCCCGAGTACCGGGAGCGCACACGTCGTATCGCCGGTGCCCTGACCAGACACGACCGACAACAGACGGCCGACAACCGCCGATCGGCGCCTGACAACCGGCCACGGTGGACGATCAGCTCGTCGCACCCCGCGTCGGTCGGCCGGCGACGACCGGCCGTCGCCCGTCGGCCATCACCGCCGCCGGGCCCCCACCGACCGCCGCAGGCGCCGTACCGCCCCCGCCAGCTCCGCTCCCGGGGCCCGGATGTCCGAGGCGGGGCCGGGTTCCGGGACGGTGGGGGCGGCCGACCAGAGGGCGATTTCCGCGTCCCGCGGACCGTGTGCGGTATACGGTTCGCCGTCGCCGAAGATCCGCACCGGATGGGACGCGTCCCAGGCCTGCCAGCCGGGGTCCCCGCTCGTCGCGAAGCGTACCCAGGCCGCGTGCATCGCCTCGGCCAGCTCCCGCGGGGCGCCCTCGCCCGCGAGTTTCTTCGACTCGGGCAGGTCACCGGAGTCGAAGACGAACCCCAGTTCCAGGGCGTGGCAGGCGCCGAGCTCGGGGACGTTGGACGGCCAGGCGAACTCGTACGCGTAGGAAGCGCCGGGGCGGGCGTCGGCGAGGCGGTGCAGCGGGAGGCGCAGCAGGTGGTCGGTGACCATCTGGCCGACGACCTCGGCGGCGCCGGCGTCGGGGCGCAGGGCCCGGTAGCCGCGGGGCACCTCGTGGCCGGCGCGGCAGCGGGCCATGGCTCCGGCGAGGGCGACGGGCCCGAGCCGGTCGACGCGTTCCAGCAGGCCGCCGGGCACGAGCCAGAGCCGGTACTCGTCCCGGGTCCAGCCCATGAGCAGCTCGACGCCCTGGGCCGCGTCGCCGTCG
Source organism: Streptomyces sp. NPDC031426 (assembly GCF_055581585.1). Taxonomy (NCBI): domain Bacteria; kingdom Bacillati; phylum Actinomycetota; class Actinomycetes; order Kitasatosporales; family Streptomycetaceae; genus Streptomyces; species Streptomyces sp. NPDC031426. The sequence goes on along the minus strand of NZ_JBVIJE010000013.1, from coordinate 204,923 downwards.
ATCAGGGCCTGGAGGGGGTCGCGGGGCACGAGGTCGCCGTCCACGACGATGCCGAACGCGGGTCCGCCCAGGACCGGGCTGCTGAGCCGCCCGACCTCGGCCTGGGTGCGCAGCAGCAGGTCGCGGTCGACGGCGGCGAAGGCCTCGGCGGTGGCGGGGATCTTCAGCCGGGTGGCCATGCGGCGCACCATGCGCCGTACCTTGTCGCGTTCGGACGCCTCCGGTGGCCCGCTCTGCAGCACCGCGCGCCGGATCAGGCCCCGGCTCGCGGGTGCGGCGAGCAGGGCACCCGCACTGATGGCGCCGGCCGACTGACCGCACAGGGTGACCTGGTCCGGGTCGCCGCCGAAGGCGCCGATCGCGTCGTGCACCCAGCGCAGGGCGGCGAGCTGGTCGCGCAGGCCGGGGTTGGGCGGTGCGTCGGGGAAGAGCCCGTAGCCCTCGACGCCGAGCCGGTAGTTGACGGAGACACAGATGACGCCGTCCCGGGCGAAGGTGGCGCCGTCATAGACGGGCACGGCGGAGGATCCCCTGGTCAGGGCGCCGCCGTGGAGCCAGACCAGGACCGGTAGGCGGGCGCCGGGGTCCGGCTGCGGGGTCCATACGTTGAGGTTGAGGCAGTCGTCGCCGGGGATCTCCAGGTCGGACAGGTACTGGGCGAACGCCTCGGAGTACGGCGGTTTCGGCGCGGTGGGACCGAAGGCGCCGGCGTCGCGCACCCCGTCCCAGGGCTCGGGCGGCTCGGGCGGACGGAACCGCCGGGGGCCGAAGGGCGGGGCGGCGTACGGGATGCCCCGGAACACCGCGACACCCTGCTCGTACCGGCCGCGTACGGCCCCGTACGGCGTTCTGACCACGGGGTTCGCCTGGTCCGCCGTCATCGCCCACCAGCCCTTCGCCGCGCGCTCGTGCACCGTGCACCATCAGAGCATCACAAGAGCGCCCGGTATTCCGGCGCACGGGCGCGCGGGAGGGCCGTTCGGGCTATCCCGGTACGGTAGGTGAGGGAGCTGTCGCTTTCCGTGCGGCGGCCAGCTGGGCGCCGGTGCCGCCGGCGACGATGGCCCCGGCCGCCTGGTCGAAGGGTGACGGGGACTTGGCCATGAGCAGCCCGACCCGGTCGCCGCTCGCCCCGCTGCGGTAGACCAGCCGGGCGGTGATCTCGCAGTCGCCGGTGACGGGCCGCCGTACGAACTGGCCGGTCATGGCACGGTCGTTGACGCTGAGGTCGGTCCAGGCGCCCCGCACCACGAAGTCCCGTCCTGGTGGGCGGTGCTGCCGGGTGTCCGGACGGCGACCACGCCGAGCGTGCCGTGGGCGCGGTCGTCGAGGATCACGTCGCCGAGGTCGCCGTAGGTCCACGGCGCGGGCGGCGGGGTGCCGACGGTGAGGGTGAGGGCGCCGCCGGTGTCGCCGGCCGCGTTGCCCGCCGTGGTGGTGACGGTGAACTCGCCGGTGCCGGTGGGTGTTCCGGAGATCAGGCCGGTGCGGGAGTCGAGGCGCAGGCCGTCGGGCAGACCGTCCGCCGTGAACCGGGTAGGTTCGCGCGGCCCGCAGGAGGTGCCGGAAGGGAACTCCCTTGCCGGCGAAGGAAGTTGTGGCAGAGGTGAGTCGGGGTACCGACGAGGTCGGCATGGCGGCGGAGGCGGTCTGCGACAGCGGGCCATGGCCGGCGGTGTTGGTCTTCGCGACGAGGAGCGGCCCACTGCGTGATGTGCGGCGCCCTTTCGGGCGCAGGACGGTGACGGCGTCCCGGGCGGAATCGTTTCCCGGGCATGGACCTCACCACGCGCACCGCAGCGGGCCTCGCCGTGGCCGCAGTCGCCCTGGTCACCGCCTACGGCGCGGCCCACGCCGCCTGCCACACCGTGGCTCCCGGACCGCACCGGGCCACCGTGGCCGTACCCGGCGACGAGCAAGACCCGAAGGAGGACGTGGAGCTCGACCAGACCGGTCGGCCCGACCTCGGCGAGGACTGAACAGACCCCGGCCCGCCGGGACCGCACCACGGCGACGGCCGGACACCTCCCGCAGGGGTGCCCGGCCGCTGTCGTATGCCGTCTGCCGTGTCCGGTCGTGGTGAAGGAGTGACGGGCGCCGGTCAGTCCTCCCCGCGGTGGCGGTGGGCGGCGCCGACGAGGGCCTCGATCGCGTCCACGGCGCTGCCGTCGTGGTCGCTGCCGGCGGTGCCCTCGCCGGTCTGGACATTGGCCGTGCGGTCGACCTCCAGCCAGGAGTCGGCGCGCGAGTTGTCGATCACGGTGATCAGGCTGCCGGACGCGGCCGCCGGTGCCGCACCGGCCCCGAGCACCGCGGCGGCGACCGCCGCCACCATCCCGAGCCGGGATACGGCGCCGGTCACACGCCCACCCCCTCGGGGGTGAGCCGCTCGCGGGCGATGTTGCGCTCCAGCAGGGTGGTGGAGGCCTTCACCCCGATCCCGCTCGCCGGGTCCACCTCCGGCAGCCGGCCGTCGGCCGCCTTCAGGCCGGCGAGCGCGGAGTCCATCGCCTGGTGCGCGGCGAACAGGCACGGGGTGCTGTAGATCGCGACGTCCACGCCGAGGTCGGACAGCTCACCGAGGGACAGCCGGGGTGACTTGCCGCCGGCGATCTGGTTGAACAGCAGCGGCTTGTCTCCGACGACCTCCCGGATGCGCTTGATCCACTCGACGCTGCGCACCCCGTCGACCAGCACCACGTCGGCGTCGGTCGCGGCCAGCCGCTCGGCGCGGTGCAGGATGTCGTGCTCGTCGGTGGCGTCCGTACGGGCGACGACCACCAGGTCCTTGCGGGTCCGCAGGACCTGGTGCAGCTTCTCCAGGTACTCCTCCAGCGGCAGTACCTGCTTTCCGTCGGCATGGCCGCAGCGGCGGGGCCGTTTCTGGTCCTCGAGGATCACACCGGAGGCGCCGATGCGCTCCAGCCCCTCGACGACGTGACAGGCGACCTCGGGGTCGACATACCCGTCGTCGATGTCGACCAGCAGGTGATGGTGCGGGAACGCGCCCCGCAGCCGCTGGACGAAGGCCACCATGTCGGGCCAGGCGATGAAACCGATGTCCGGCAGCCCGTAGTACGAGGCCGCGAAGCCGAAGCCCGAAACGAACATCCCGTCGTAGTGCTTGGCCGCGATCGACGCCGAGTACATGTCGTACACGCCGATCAGCGGTGTGGTCCCGGGCCCGGCGATGCGCTCGCGCAGCTTCTTACCGTAAGTCAAGGTCCGGCTCCTCCTGTGGGTGGGTGACGCTGGGCCGGATGGCCGACGCGTCTCGACGCCCTTTGCCAAGACAAGAGCATCTCTAGATATCCACGTGACTCTCTGCGTACGCGAGCTTTACTCACCCCAATGGTCGAACCGGTTCACCGGAGAAACGTCACGCATGGAGCCGTCCCGCCCATTCCGCCGCCGTCGTACGACGCCGGCGGGCGTTGAGGAGTTCGCCGTAGTACGGCCGGCCGTACTCGGTGCAGGGCGCCGCCGTGGCGGTAGTCCGTGGTGCGGGTGCACAGCAGCAGTCGCGCGGCCAGGCGACGTCCCCAAGCCGCCGTCGCCCGCGTCCGCTCCAACTCCCCTTGAAGCGCAGGGCGGCTGACCGTAGCCTCGCCGGGCATGAGCGCCGTTCCCCCGTTACTGGACCATCTCGTCCTCGCCACGCCCGATCTGGCGGCGACCGTCGCCGACTTCGCGCGGCGGACCGGGGTGACGCCCGTGCCCGGCGGTGCGCATCCCGGCCTCGGCACGCGCAACCATCTGGTGGGGCTGGGCGGCCGCAGCTATCTGGAGATCCTCGGCCCCGATCCCGAGCAGCCCGGGCCCGACGGTCCCCGGCCGTTCGGGGTCGACGGGCTGACCGGCCCGCGCACACTGACCTGGGCGATCAGCCCGCCCGACCTGGACGCGGCGATCACGACGGCCCGCGAGCGGGGCTACGACCCCGGGCCCGCACACCCGATGAGCCGCCGCACCCCCGACGGCACCGTACTGCGGTGGCGGCTGACCGACGGCGGACCCGCGCACTCCTCCGGTCCGGTCCCGTTCCTCATCGACTGGGGCGAGTCCCGCCACCCCACGGCCTCGGGGCTGCCGGTCACCCCGCTGCTGGCGGTCTCCGCCACGGTGCCGGACCCGGAGGAGGTACGCGGCCGGCTCGCGGCCCTGGGCACGGCGCTGGCCCTCACCGCGGGCCCCCTCGCACTCTCCTTCACGGTGGACACCCCCAACGGTCCGGTCACCTTCGGCTGAGGCGGGCCGCGTGTCCGATTCCTTCAAGACCGGCCGGTGGCCGCCCGCCTACGGTGACGGCATGACTCCACGATTCGCGCTGATCGGCGTGGTGACGTCCGACATGGCCGCCGCGCTCGCCTTCTACCGTCGCCTCGGACTCGTCTTTCCCGAGGGGTCCGAAGAACAGCCGCACGTCGATGCCGAGCTGCCCGGCGGGCTGATCTTCGCCCTGGACACCGAGAAGACCGTCCGCTCCTTCCACTCCGGCTGGCAGCCGCCCGAGCGCGGTGGCCGCGTCGGGCTCGCCTTCCGCTGCGACTCGCCCGCCGAAGTCGACGCCCGGTACGAGGACCTGGTGGACGCCGGCTACCACGGGGAGCTGAAGCCCTGGGACGCCTTCTGGGGCCAGCGGTACGCCACCGTGCACGACCCCGACGGCAACGGCGTCGACCTGTTCGCCCCGCTAGCCACCGCCGAGTAGCTCGCCGAGCGGCATGCCGGTCAGCTCCCGCACCTCGCGGGCGAGGTGGGGCTGGTCCGCATACCCGGCGCGCACGGCCGTCTCGGCGTACGGCGTCCCGGAGCGGGCCAGTGCCAGCGCCCGCTGCAGTCGCAGGATGCGGGCCAGGGTCTTCGGGCCGTAGCCGAACGCGCCCAGGCAACGGCGGTGCAAGGTCCTTGTGGCGATGCCTAGTTCGGCGGCCGTGGCCGACACCGGGCGGCCCTCGTCCAGGCGTTGGACCAGCCGGTGCAGCAGCCGGTCGGGGGCCGCGGTCCGCGCTGCCCGGTCCAGGGCGATGTCCTCCAGCACCGTCGCCGGGTCGGCCGCCGCCTCGAGGCACTCGCGCAGCCGCCGGACCCGGGCGGCGGGCCAGAGGTCGGCCAAGTCGACGCGCAGGTCGAGCAGTTCGTGCGCGGGTACGCCGAGCAGGGCGGGCGCGGTGCCGGGGAAGAAGCGGACGCCGGCCCAGGAGCGGGGCGGGCCGCCGGGGACGTACGGGCCAGTGTCGGGGCCCGCGACCAGCAGCCGGCCCTCGCTCCACAGCAGGTCCATGCAGCCGTCGGGCAGTACCGGCCCGCCACCGGCCCCGTCCGGGGTGTTCGTCCACACGACCGCGCCGGTCAGCCGGGACGCCCGCTCCCTGTACACGGGGGCCAGCCTACGTCGCCGACGCCGCCGGGCCCCACCTCCCGCATCAGCCCGGCCCGGTGCTCCTGCCGGCTCACTCCGTACTCGCGCTTGAACGCGGTGGACAGGGCGAAGGCGCTGCCGTAGCCGACCTGGCGGGCGATGCTGCCGAGGGTGAGGTCCGTGTCGCGCAGGCGGTCGGCAGCGAGCGCGGCCACCGTCCACGGGTGCGCCGGGTCGTCCTGCGGCAGGCGCACTTCGCCAGGGAGGCGGCGGCCGGGGCATGTCAGGCCTGACGCCGGCGGGCGCGGGGCCTCTCGGCCGGTACAGGCGCACGCCTCCCTCTCACATGCCCACCCCTACGCCCTGCCCTGCCGCCCTGCACACCCCGGACCCGCGCCCCGTACACCCGGATCCCCTCCCCGACGACCCGCGGGCCCCTCCCCCCACCAGGTCAGTACTCCTACCGCGCCGTCCCGCCGTCGCCGTTGGTCTCGTGCGGATGCCGGTCGTCGGTCTTGTGCGGCGGCCTGCCGCCGTCGGCCTCGTGCGGGTCCCGGCCGTTCGCCTTGGGCGCCTGGTGGGTGTGCTTGGCGTGGGTGCGCAGGCGGGCCGTGACGTCCTCCGGGGGCAGGAAGCGGGACCAGCGCTCGGGAAACTCGGAGGGCATGTCGGGGTCGTCGGGGTCGGCCTCGCGGGCCGCCGCGGCCCGGGCGACGTACTCGGCGACCTGCACCTCCCGCAACCGTTCGTTCGCGGCACGGGCGGCCGCCGTGGCCGCGGCGGGCCAGACCCGGTCGATGGCGGCGTTCACCGCCGCGCCGACAAGGACCGCGAAGGCCGACACGCCGATCCACAGGAGCACGGCGACGGAGGCGGCGAGGGAGCCGTAGATGGTGGCGCCCTCGATGGTGTGCACGAGGTAGATCCGCAGCAGGAAGCTGCCGAGGACCCACATGGCCAGGGCGACGAGGGCGCCGGGCACGTCCTCGATCCACGGGGAGCGGACCGGCACGGACACGTGGTACAGGGTCGTCAGGAAGGCGATGGACAGGACGATGACGACCGGCCAGTACAGGACCTGCACCAGCGTCGCCGACCATGGCACCACCCGCACCACCGCGTCCGGGCCCGCCACCATCAGCGGCAGGGCCACCGAGCCGATCAGCAGCGCCACGATGAACAGCAGGAACGACATCATCCGGGTCTTGACGATGCCCCGGACGCCGTCGAGGCCGTACATCACGGTGATGGTGTCGATGAAGACGTTCACCGCGCGCGATCCCGACCACAGGGCGAAGACGAAGCCGATGGAGATGACATCGGGCCGGCCCTTCATCACGTCGTGCAGGATCGGTTCGGTGATCTCCTTCACACCCTTGTCGGACAGGACCGTCCGGGAGGCGTCGAGGATGTTGTTCTCGAGGCTGCTGATGGTGTGGGCACCGGTCCAGGTGTCCACGTAGGCGAGCAGCCCGATGAGGCAGAGCAGCAGCGGCGGCACGGACAGCAGCGTGAAGAACGCCGCCTCGGCCGCCAGGCCCAGGATGCGGTATTCCATGCAGGAGTTGACGGTGTCCTTGAGCAGCAGCCAGGCCGTCCTGCGCTTGGAGACGTTCCGGTAGAGGGCTCTGGCCCGGTGGAGGCGACCGGCGGGCCGCTCGGGGGGTTCACTTGCTGGCTGCACGACCCAAAGGTATCCGCAGCACCGGACCGCCCTCACCTTCCGGGGCCGGCGAGCAGATCGGGCGCGCCCGGCGGGGCCGCTGTGCCACTCTGGAGTCCATCACCGCCGCTGTCCCGGGTAGGTTCGCAATCATGGCAGGCACCTCCACCCACACCGTGACGAACCAGCCGCCTCCCCTGGTCGGCTACGACGTCTTCGCCGCCGACCGGGCCCTCGTGGCGGCCGTCGAGCGGCACACCGCTCCGGACGTGCTGGACGAGGTGCGCTCGGAACTGTCGGCGCTGGGCCGCGCCGCGGGCTCGGCGCAGGTGCAGGAGTGGGGGGTGCAGGCGAACGAGCACCCGCCCCGGCTGCGCACCCACGACCGCTACGGCCACCGGATCGACGAGGTCGACTTCCACCCGGCCTGGCACCGGCTGCTCGGCAAGGGGGTCTCGGCCGGGCTGACCGGCGCCTGGACCCGGCCGTCCGGGCACGTCCGCCGGGCGGCCGGCTTCGTGCTCTGGACCCAGGTCGAGGCGGGCAACTGCTGCCCGCTGTCGATGACCCACGCGGCGGTGCCGGCGCTGCGGACCGACCCGGTGCTCGCCGCCGAGTGGGAGCCGCGGCTGACGTCCACGGTGTACGACCGCGAGCTGCGGCCCGCCGTGCGCAAACCCGGTGTGCTCTTCGGCATGGGCATGACCGAGAAGCAGGGCGGCAGCGATGTCCGCGCGAACACCACCGAGGCCCGGCCGCTCGCCGAGGCGGGCACGTACGAACTGACCGGGCACAAGTGGTTCTGCTCGGCCCCCATGTCGGACGCCTTCCTGGTGCTGGCGCAGGCCCCGGAGGGCCTCACCTGTTTCCTGGTGCCGCGCGTCCTGCCGGACGGCAGCCGCAATGTGTTCCTCATCCAGCGGCTGAAGGACAAGCTGGGCAACCGGTCCAACGCCTCGGCCGAGGTGGAGTTCGCCGGCACCTGGGCGCGCCGGGTCGGCGACGAGGGGCGCGGGGTGCGGACGATCATCGAGATGGTCGCGGCCACCCGGATGGACTGCGCGCTGGGCTCGGCGGGCCTGATGCGGCAGGCGGTGGCGCAGGCGGTCCACCACTGCGCCCACCGGGAGGCGTTCGGCGGCAAGCTGATCGACAAGCCGCTGATGCGCAACGTCCTCGCCGACCTCGCGCTGGAGTCGGAGGCGGCGACGGCGCTCACGTTCAGGCTGGCGGCCGCCTACGACGACGGTGGTGAACCGGAGCGCGCCTTCCTGCGGCTGGCGGTGCCGGCCGCCAAGTACTGGATCAGCAAGCGCTGTGCGCCCGTTGCGGTCGAGGCCGCGGAGTGCCTGGGCGGAAACGGCTATGTCGAGGAGTCGGGCCTGCCCCGGCTGGTACGGGAGTCGCCGCTGAACTCGATCTGGGAGGGCGCCGGAAACGTTCAGGCACTGGACGTGCTCCGGGCGCTGCAACGCGAGCCGGGCGCACTCGACGCCTGCCTGACCGAGATCGGCCGCTCACACGGCGCCGACCACCGTCTCGACCGCGCCGTGAAGGACCTCTTCACCGAACTCGCCGACCTGGACGCGGTCGAGGGCCGCGCCCGGCGGATCGCGGAACGCCTCGCACTGGTGCTCCAGGGTTCGCTCCTGGTCCGGCACGCCCCGCCGGAGGTGGCGGACGCGTTCTGCGCGTCCCGCCTGGGCGGGGACCACGGAGCGTCTTTCGGCACGCTGCCAACAGGCCTGGATCTGGCGCCGATTGTGGAACGGGCGCGCCCGGCACTGTGAAACGCGGCCTGCCGAGCCGAGCGAAGGCGGCCGAGCCCCCGGTGGGGGTGGTGCTGCGCCGACACGGCACCACCCCCACCTCATGGGCCCGTTAAGCCCGCGGACGCGACACCGCGTCGGGGTCAAGTCTCGGCCACCCCCCGACCGTCCACCAGGGTTGCAGGGGGTTGCAACTTGTGGGGGCACGTGCGCGGAGTGTGTGCCTCCGGCCTGCCCGGAGCGGCAGTATGGGAGATAGCAGCCGGACCGGAAACCGCCGCCAGGACGGCTTGACAAAATATGTTCGACGCCCCGACCGGGAGGACCCCCGTGGTGAACCCGCCGATGAACGTGGCGCGCCTGGCCGCCGTGGACGCGGCACAGGCGGCGCGGCTGCTGAGCGAGGTACGTGACGCCACCCTTGCCGGTCAGCGGGCGAGAATCGCGCCCCGGCCGGTGATCGAGCAGTCCTGGGGACGGATGCTGCGCAGCGGTGTCGATCCCGACCACGACTTCAGATCCGGGCTGCTGCCCTCCGACGAAGTGCTGCGCAGGCGCGAGGAGTCGCCGCTCAGGCACGTCCTGCCGGTGCTGCGGCAGGGTCTGCTTTCGGTCGCCGACATAGCCCAGCACATCATGGTCGTCGCGGACGCCGACGGCCGGGTGCTGTGGCGGGAGGGGGCCTCGCCGGTGCTGCGCAAGGCGGACGGCCTGGGCTTCGAACTCGGCGCGGACTGGCGGGAAGACGTCGTCGGCACCAACGGGGTGGGCACTCCGGCGGTGGTACGGCGGCCCGTGCAGGTCTTCGCCGCCGAGCACTTCGTCCGCTCGCACTCCTCCTGGACCTGTACCGGCGCGCCGATCACCGACCCCAGGGACGGCCGGCTGATCGGTGTGGTGGACGTCAGCGGCCCGCTGGAGACCATGCATCCGGCGACCCTCGCCTGGGTGGACTCGGTGGCCAAGCTGGCCGAGGCGCGGCTGCGGGAGTTGCACCGGGACTCGCTGGAGCGGCTGCGGTCGGTGGCGGCGCCGGTGCTGGCCCGGCTGGACGGACGGGCGCTGGTGGTGGACCGGGACGGCTGGTCGGCGGCGGTGTCCGGGATGCCGTATGTGCGGCGGGTCGCGCTGCCCAAGTCGCTGGCGCCGGGCCGCCGGTGGCTGCCGTCGCTCGGGTCGTGCGCGGTGGAGCCGCTGGCCGGGGGCTGGTTGCTGCGCGCGGCCGAGGAACCGGCCGGCACGGCTCCCCGGATCGTGCTGGATCTGGCCAGGCCGGGACGCAGTACGCTGACGGTGTCCGGTGCGGCGGGGTCCTGGTCGCATGAACTCAGTCCCCGGCACGCCGAGTTCCTGTATCTGCTCGCCGCGCACCGGGCCGGACGCGGGGCGGCGGCCCTGGCCGAGGACCTGTTCGGGGACTCCTCACGCACGGTGACGGTGCGGGCGGAGATGTCCCGGATCCGGCGGTACTGCGGGGAACTTCTGCAGCATCGGCCGTATCGTTTCCGCGAGGACGCGGAGTTCGAGGTGCTCCTCCCCGACGACCCGCGTGACCTGCTGCCTTCCTCGACGGCGCCGGCGATCGCGCGGATGCGGACGGCCGCGCAGCGCGGCGGTCCCGCGGACCGGTGAGCGTGTCTTCCGCATATTTGCGGGGTCTTCGCCCTGCGCGGGCCGTTGCTGCCGTAGCATCCCATGAGGGCCTCCCCAGCCGCTTCTCGCGTCAACATAAAGATCATCAGGCGCAGTTGGCCCGCCACCGGCCGGCGAGCCCCGGCGGCGAAGGAGCCCTGGAGAAGGGGACGAGATGAAGCATCGCGGCAGACACCGCCGGCGCAGGCGGGGCGCTGCACTGCGCGCGGTCCTGACCGGGACCGCCTTGGCGCTCACCGCGGCCGCCACCCTGATCAGCGTCTCCCAGGCGGACGTCACCGACAGCCCCGGCGCGCTCAGGCCGCTCTCCTCCCCCACGGACACGGGCCGGCTGCGGCTCCAGGAGCGGCTGGTCCCCGCCCGCACACTCGACCGGCTCTCCGCCGCGATGGGCCGCCCGGTCGGCGTGGACGCCGTGCTGGCGAGCGCCGACCGCGGGATGCGCGCGTCCGCCGACTGCTCCTCGGCCGACCGCGCGTCCCTGCCCGTCACCCCGGCCGCCACCCGCGCCTACTGCTGGGACCCGGCCGACTCCGCCGGCACCGCCTGGCGGCCGGCGTCGGTGACCACGTCCGGGGACGCCGACGACGACGGTGTCTGGGGCGCCCACCGGGTCGTGCTGGCCGGCTGGACCCACAGCACCACCGCCGGCCCGGCCGCCGAGCGGGGGCTGGCCCGGGTCGCCTTCGTGAACGCCGACGACCCCGCCCGGCTCGCCTACCGCTGGGTGCTGCTGGTGGTGCCGGTCGACGGCGGCCGTGACTACCGGGGGCTGACCTCGGGGATCTCCGGGATAGTCTGGTACCAGGACAAGCTGCTGGTCACCGCCAGGACCGGCGGCGCCGACGCGCTGTACGTCTACGACCTCGACCGGATCCAGCGCGCCGGCGTCGACGGGCCCGCGATCGGCCGGGTGCCCGGCGGCTGGTCCGCCGACGGCTACCGCTATGTGATGCCCGCGGTCGGCTCGTACCGCTTCACCGGGGGCCGCTGCCATCGCTCGGGCCCGCCCTGTCCCGGCGCGCTCGCCCTCGACCGGAGCAGCGTGCCGGACAGCCTGGTCGCCGCGGAGTGGACCGCGCCGGACGGGGAGCGGAACGCCCGGCTGTGGCGGTATGCGTTCAGCACGGATCCGGCGCGCGAGGGACTGCTCGCCACGGACGCCGTGGGGCGGGTGACGGCGATGGACGCCTACCGGACCCGGGCGGCGGGGATCCGGGGCGTGCTGTCGTACCGGCAGCCCGGCGCGCAGGACGCGTCCTGGTATGTGGGACGCCTGCCCGGCTCACGGGACGGACATGGCGGGTTGTGGCGGCAGGACGCCGGCGGCGCGAAGGCGGCACACTGCGGCGCGGACGGCTCGCATCGCTGCTGGGCGGAGGCGGCGGGCTCCCTGTCGTACTGGCAGGAGACGGGCGAGGTCTGGTCGCTGTCGGACCGGATGCTCTTCGCCGTGCCCCTGGCAGGACTGGACCGGTCGCTGGGCTGACCCCGCAGCCCTGAAGGCGACCGGCTGTCCACAGGGTGCCCGGGGCGATCGACAGACCGGGCGGTGGGATGATTCCCTGGCCCGCATGAGCAGCGTCCCTGTCACCACCTGGTCCCTGGAGCAGACCTCGCCGGCCGACCTCCGGTCGGCCGCCGCGCCCGAGGGCGATGTCCGGATCGTTCGCGCCGAGGTTCCCTCCCCCGAGTTCAGCCGCTTCCTGTACGCCTCGGTCGGCGGCGACATCCGCTGGACCGACCGGCTGGGGTGGACGTACGCCAGGTGGCAGGAGTACCTGGACCGGCCCGGCGTGGAGACCTGGGTGGCCTACGACCGCGGCACCCCGGCCGGCTATGTGGAGCTGGACCCGCAGGACGAGGGCACGGTCGAGATCGCCTACTTCGGGCTGGTCCCCGCCTTCCGCGGCCGGCGCATCGGCGGCCATCTGCTGTCGTACGGCACGGCGCGCGCCTGGGACCTGGCCGAGCGGTGGCCCGAGCGGACGCCGACGAAGCGGGTGTGGCTGCACACGTGCAGCAAGGACGGCGAGTTCGCCATGGACAACTACCAGCGGCGCGGCTTCAAGCTGTTCGACACCAAGGTGGAGCTGGAGCCGGACATGGCGGAGCCCGGTCCCTGGCCAGGCGCCTACCCGGCCTGACCTGCCGGGACAAGCCTTCCCGCACGGCATGTGAGCGATGCCACCCTTGTCCCAAGATTCGGGACAAGGGTGTCCGCATATTGGATAAAGCTGGACTGTGTCCAGATCGCCATGACACGCTTCCGTCATGTCTGGAACTGGAATTGCCTTGGTGAGTCGGCGGCACGTCGACCTCGGCCGCATGTCCAGCGCCATCTGTCCGGCGAGCTGACCGCCCCAGCACCGCCGCGAACCCCCCCTACCTGATGTTCCTTGCGCAATGACGCGCACGCCTGCCCGCGTGCGCGCATCTGTGCAGTTCAGAGCCGATTCCCACCGGTCCCGAAGGACGTAGAACCATGGCCGCCACTCCGCCGAACCCCGCCGCCTCCGCGCCCCGCCGCAAGGTGAGCCGTCACCGTGGTGAGGGTCAGTGGGCGGTGGGCCACTTCACTCCGCTGAACGGCAACGAGCAGGTCAAGAAGGACGACGACGGTCTCAATGTGCGGACACGCATTGAGACGATCTACTCCAAGCGCGGTTTCGACTCGATCGATCCCAGCGACCTGCGCGGCCGGATGCGCTGGTGGGGGCTGTACACCCAGCGCAAGCCCGGGATCGACGGCGGCAAGACGGCGGTGCTGGAGCCGGAGGAGCTCGACGACCGCTACTTCATGATGCGGGTGCGCATCGACGGCGGTGCGCTGACCACCCAGCAGCTGCGCGTCATCGGGGAGATCTCCCAGGAGTTCGCGCGCGGCACCGCGGACATCACCGACCGGCAGAACGTGCAGTACCACTGGATCCGGGTCGAGGACGTGCCCGAGATCTGGGAGCGGCTGGAGGCCGTGGGCCTGTCCACCGTGACCGCCTGCGGTGACACCCCGCGTGTGATGATCGGCTCCCCGGTGGCGGGCATCGCCGAGGACGAGATCATCGACGCGACGCCGGCGCTGGAGGAGATGAAGCGCCGCGTCCTGAACAACAAGGCGTACTCGAACCTCCCCCGGAAGTTCAAGACGGCCATCTCGGGTTCGCCGCTGCTGGACGTCGTGCACGAGATCAACGACGTGGCGTTCGTCGGCGTACGGCACCCCGAGCACGGCCCGGGCTTCGACCTGTGGGTGGGCGGCGGCCTGTCCACCAACCCCAAGCTCGGTGTGCGACTGGGCGCCTGGGTGCCGATCGACGAGGTCCCGGACGTCTACGAGGGCGTCATCTCGATCTTCCGTGACTACGGCTACCGCCGGCTGCGCAACCGCGCCCGGCTGAAGTTCCTCGTCGCCGACTGGGGCGCGGAGAAGTTCCGTCAGGTGCTGGAGGACGAGTACCTGGGAGGGCGCAAGCTGATCGACGGGCCCGCTCCCGAGCAGCCCGTGCAGCAGTGGCGCGACCACATCGGCGTGCACCGGCAGAAGGACGGCCGTTACTACGTCGGTTTCGCCCCGCGGGTCGGCCGCGTCGACGGCGCCACGCTGACGAAGATCGCCGAGCTCGCGGAGGCGCACGGCTCGGGCCGGGTGCGCACCACCGTCGAGCAGAAGATGATCGTCCTCGATGTCGCGCAGGACAAGGTCGACTCGCTGGTCGAGGGCCTGGAGGCGCTGGACCTCACCGCCCGGCCGTCCTCCTTCCGGCGCGGCACCATGGCCTGCACCGGCATCGAGTTCTGCAAGCTCGCCATCGTCGAGACCAAGCAGCGCGGCTCGTCGCTGATCGACGAACTGGAGCGCCGCCTGCCGGACTTCGACGAGCCGATCACCATCAACCTCAACGGCTGCCCGAACGCCTGCGCCCGTATCCAGGTCGCGGACATCGGTCTCAAGGGCCAACTGGTCCTCAACGACCGGGGCGAGCAGGTCGAGGGCTACCAGGTGCACCTCGGCGGCGCGCTCGGCCTGGAGGCGGGCTTCGGCCGCAAGGTGCGCGGACTGAAGGTCACCGCGGAGGAGCTGCCCGACTACGTCGAGCGGGTCCTGAAGCGGTTCCAGGCCGAACGCGAGGACGGCGAGCGGTTCGCCACCTGGGCCGCGCGCGCGGACGAGGAGGCACTGTCGTGAGCGAACGTGCCGCACCCTTCTACTGCCCCTACTGCGGCGACGAGGACCTGCGTCCGCACGAGCAGAGCCACGGCGCCTGGGAATGCGGGGCGTGCAACCGCGCATTCCAGCTGAAGTTCCTCGGGCTGCTCGCCCGGGGCCTTCAGCGAGCCGACAACGGAGGGGACCCACAGACATGACGACGGCTCAGGAAGACCGCACGACCGACGAGTTGAAGGCGCTCGCCGAGCAGGCGGGCCGCGACCTGGAGGACGCCTCCGCGCTGGAGATCCTCCAGTGGGCGGTCGACACCTTCGGCGCGAAGTTCTGCGTCACCTCGTCCATGGAGGACGCCGTCGTCGCCCATCTCGCCTCGCGCGTGCTCAAGGGCGTGGACGTCGTCTTCCTCGACACCGGTTACCACTTCCCGGAGACCATCGGCACCCGTGACGCCGTCGAGGCCGTGATGGACGTCAACGTCATCACCCTCACGCCGAAGCAGACGGTCGCCGAACAGGACGCGGAGTACGGCCCGAGGCTGCACGACCGCGACCCCGACCTGTGCTGCGCGTTGCGCAAGGTGAAGCCGCTCGAAGAGGGGCTGAAGGGCTACCAGGCATGGGCGACCGGCCTGCGCCGTGACGAGTCCCCGACCCGGGCGAACACACCGGTCGTCGGCTGGGACGAGAAGCGGCGGAAGGTCAAGATCTCCCCGATCGCCCGCTGGACGCAGGACGACGTGGACGCCTACGTCACCGAACACGGCGTGCTCACCAACCCGTTGCTGATGGACGGCTACGCCTCCATCGGGTGCGCCCCCTGCACCCGCCGGGTCCTGGAGGGCGAGGACGCGCGCGCCGGCCGCTGGGCGGGCCGTGCCAAGACCGAGTGCGGGCTGCACGGATGACGACGAACACAGCCGCCCGCACGGCAGCCACAGCTCCCGCTGCTACTGCTGTGCCGGAAGCGAACAATGCGACCCAGGAGAACCACGTGACGACCGGAGCCACCGTCTGGCTCACGGGTCTGCCGAGCGCCGGCAAGACCACCATCGCGTACGAGCTGGCCGGCCGGCTGCGCGCCGAGGGCCACCGCGTCGAGGTGCTCGACGGCGACGAGATCCGCGAGTTCATCTCGGCGGGCCTCGGCTTTTCCCGCGAGGACCGGCACACCAACGTGCAGCGCATTGGTTTCGTCGCCGAACTGCTCGCCCGCAACGGCGTCAAGGCGCTGGTGCCGGTGATCGCGCCGTACGCGGACAGCCGGGAGGCGGTGCGGGGGCGGCACGCGGAGAACGGGACGTCGTACCTGGAGATCCATGTGGCGACCCCGGTCGAGGTGTGCAGCGTGCGCGATGTGAAGGGGCTGTACGCCAAGCAGGCCGCGGGTGAGCTGTCCGGGCTGACGGGTGTCGACGACCCGTACGAGGAGCCGCGGACGCCGGATCTGCGGATCGAGTCGCAGCACCAGACCGTGCAGGAGTCCGCGGCGTCGGTGTACGCCCTGCTGAGCGAGAGGGGACTGGCATGACGACGACCGTGGCGAAGACCGAGGAGGGCACGGACAGCCCGTACGCCCTCTCCCACCTGGACGCGCTGGAGTCCGAGGCGGTCCACATCTTCCGCGAGGTGGCGGGCGAGTTCGAGAACCCGGTGATCCTGTTCTCCGGCGGCAAGGACTCGATCGTCATGCTGCACCTGGCGCTGAAGGCGTTCGCCCCGGCTGCGGTGCCGTTCTCGCTGCTGCACGTGGACACCGGGCACAACTTCCCCGAGGTGCTGGAGTACCGCGACCGTACGGTGGCGAAGCACGAGCTGCGGCTCCATGTGGCCTCCGTCCAGGACTACATCGACCGCGGTGTGCTGAAGGAGCGTCCCGACGGCACCCGCAACCCGCTGCAGACGCTTCCGCTGACGGAGAAGATCCAGAGCGAGAAGTTCGACGCGGTGTTCGGCGGCGGGCGCCGGGACGAGGAGAAGGCCCGTGCCAAGGAGAGGGTGTTCTCGCTGCGCGACGAGTTCTCCCAGTGGGACCCGCGCCGCCAGCGCCCGGAGCTGTGGAACCTGTACAACGGCCGGCACGCGCCCGGTGAGCACGTCCGGGTGTTCCCGCTGTCCAACTGGACCGAGCTGGACGTGTGGCAGTACATCGCCCGTGAGGGCATCGAGCTGCCGCAGATCTACTTCGCGCACGAGCGCGAGGTGTTCAAGCGCAGCGGCATGTGGCTGACCGCCGGCGAGTGGGGCGGCCCGAAGGACGGCGAGGCCGTCGAGAAGCGCCAGGTCCGCTACCGCACCGTCGGTGACATGTCCTGCACCGGTGCCGTCGACTCCGACGCCACCACGCTGGACGCCGTGATCGCCGAGATCGCCGCCTCCCGGCTCACCGAGCGGGGCGCGACCCGCGCCGACGACAAGCTGTCCGAGGCCGCGATGGAAGACCGCAAGCGCGAGGGGTACTTCTAAGCATGAGCACGACCACGACTGAGGCGCTCTCGGCCACCACGCTGCTGCGGTTCGCCACCGCCGGCTCCGTCGACGACGGCAAGTCCACGCTGGTGGGACGGCTGCTGCACGACTCCAAGTCGGTCCTCACCGACCAGCTGGAGGCCGTGGAGCGGGCCTCCGCGAGCCGTGGCCAGGACGGCCCGGACCTCGCGCTGCTCACCGACGGCCTGCGCGCCGAGCGGGAGCAGGGCATCACCATCGACGTCGCCTACCGCTACTTCGCCACCCCGCGCCGCCGGTTCATCCTGGCCGACACGCCCGGGCATGTGCAGTACACCCGCAACATGGTCACCGGCGCCTCCACCGCCGAGCTGACCGTGATCCTCGTCGACGCCCGCAACGGCGTGGTCGAGCAGACCCGCCGGCACGCGGCCATCGCGGCCCTGCTGCGGGTCCCGCACGTGGTCCTCGCAGTCAACAAGATGGACCTCGTCGGCTACGCGGAGTCCGTGTTCGCCGCGATCGCCGAGGAGTTCACGGCGTACGCCACCGAGCTGGGCGTGCCGGAGGTCACCGCGATCCCGATCTCGGCGCTCGCCGGTGACAACGTGGTGGAGCCGTCCGCGAACATGGACTGGTACGGCGGCCCGACCGTCCTGGAACACCTCGAAACCGTTCCCGTCAGCCATGACCTGGCGCACTGCCACGCCCGGCTGCCCGTGCAGTACGTGATCCGGCCGCAGACCGCCGAGCACCCGGACTACCGGGGCTACGCGGGCCAGATCGCGGCCGGCACCTTCCGGGTCGGCGAGGAGGTCACGGTCCTGCCGTCCGGGCGGACCACCCGGATCTCGGGCATCGACCTGCTGGGCGAGCCGGTGGACGTGGCGTGGACGACGCAGTCGGTGACGGTCCTGCTCCAGGACGACATCGACGTCTCGCGCGGCGACCTGATCGTGCCGACGAAGGACGCGCCGGCCACCACCCAGGACGTGGAGGCGACCGTCTGCCATGTGGCCGACGCGCCGCTGACCGTCGGTCACCGGGTGCTGCTCAAGCACGGCACCCGCACGGTCAAGGCGATCGTGAAGGACATCCCGTCCCGGCTCACGCTGGACGACCTGTCCCTGCACCCGCACCCGGGGCAGCTGGTCGCCAACGACATCGGCCGGGTCAAGATCCGTACCGCCGAACCGCTGCCGCTCGACTCCTACGCCGACTCGCGGCGCACGGGCTCGTTCATCCTGATCGATCCGAGCGACGGCACCACGCTCACCGCGGGCATGGTCGGCGAGTCGTTCGCCACCCCCGAGCCGGTCAAGGACGACTCCGCGGACGACGGCTGGGACTTCTGAGCATGAGGACGACCGACGTCTACTCGACGTTCGCCAAGGAGGGCGGCCGCATCGGCAGCGGCGCTCTCGGCAGCGGGCAGGGCGGGGTGGCGCGATGTGTGTGCTGACGTACGCGCACCGCTTGCGCGCCCTCACCCCCCACCGCCGTAGACGAAGACCTGCCGACCTCCCGGCCACGACCTGAGAGACGTGACCGCCGGGCCAACGAGAGGAACCCCTCCCGTGCCTGCCAACCGCTCGAAGCTTTTCCGAGGCGGCATAGCCGCGCTCGCCGCACTCCCCCTCCTCACGCTGGCCGCCTGCGGCTACGGCTCCCAGGCCAAGAGTGACGACACCACCAAGGTCGCCGCCGGCGCGAAGAAGATCGACGGACTCGACTCCGTCAAGATCGGCTACTTCGGCAACCTGACCCACTCGACCGCGCTGGTCGGCCGGGAACAGGGCCTGTTCCAGAAGGAACTGGGCGCCACCAAGGCGGACTACGCCACCTTCAACGCCGGTCCGTCCGAGATCGAGGCGCTCAGCTCCGGTTCCATCGACATCGGCTGGATCGGCCCCTCCCCCGCGATCAACGGCTACACCAAGTCGAACGGCAAGAGCCTGAAGATCATCGGTGGTTCGGCCTCCGGCGGGGTGAAGCTGGTCGTGAACCCGAAGAAGATCTCGTCCCTCAAGGACGTCAAGGGCAAGCGGATCGCGACCCCGCAGCTGGGCAACACGCAGGACGTGGCGTTCCTCAACTGGGCCGCCGAGCAGGGCTGGAAGGTCGACGCGCAGAGCGGCAAGGGTGACGTCACGGTCGTCCGCAGCGACAACAAGGTCACCCCGGGCGCGTTCAAGGCCGGCTCGGTCGACGGCGCCTGGGTGCCGGAGCCGACCGCGTCCAAGCTGGTCGCCGAGGGCGGCAAGGTGCTGCTGGACGAGTCGGCGCTGTGGCCGGACAAGAAGTTCGTGATCACGAACATCATCGTGCGGCAGGCCTTCCTGAAGGAGCACCCGAAGGCGGTCGAGGCGGTGCTGAGGGCCTCGGTCGAGGCCAACAAGTGGATCAACGCCAACCCGGACCAGGCGAAGGCCGCGGCGAACAAGCAGCTTGCGGCGGACTCCGGCAAGGCGCTGCCGGCGAACGTCCTGGACCCGGCGTGGAAGTCCATCCAGTTCACCGACGACCCGCTGGCCGCCACCCTCAGCACCGAGGCGGCGCACGCGGTCAAGGCCGGACTGCTGGACAAGCCGAACCTCGATGGCATCTACGACCTGACGATCCTCAACAAGGTCCTCAAGGCTTCAGGTGACAGCCCGGTCGACGCGGCCGGTCTCGGCACCAGCTGACGCCTGTTCCCGATGAGTTCCCAGGAGGTGACGACCATGGCGACAACCCTGGCCAAGGCCGCTGAGTCGGTCGACTACGCCGCACGCCTCGAGCATGTCTCGAAGTCCTTCGCGACACCCGGCGGGCAGCAGCTCGTCCTGGACGACATCAGCATCGATGTCGCGCCCGGCGAGTTCGTCACCCTCCTGGGGGCCTCGGGCTGCGGCAAGTCCACGCTGCTCAACCTGGTGGCGGGCCTGGACCGGCCCACCGCCGGGTCCATCACCACCGACGGGCGCCCGGCCCTGATGTTCCAGGAGCACGCCCTGTTCCCGTGGCTGACCGCGGGCAAGAACATCGAACTCGCGCTGAAGCTCAGGGGGGTTGCCAAGCCCGAGCGGCGCGGCAAGGCCGAGGAGCTGCTGGAACTCGTCCGGCTGAAGGGCGCGTACGGCAAGCGCGTCCACGAACTGTCCGGCGGTATGCGGCAGCGGGTGGCGATGGCCCGCGCGCTGGCACAGGAGAGCAGTCTGCTGCTGATGGACGAGCCGTTCGCGGCGCTCGACGCCATCACCCGGGACGTGCTGCACGACGAGCTGACCCGCATCTGGTCGGAGACCGGGCTGTCCGTGCTGTTCGTGACGCACAACGTGCGCGAGGCGGTGCGGCTCGCGCAGCGTGTCGTACTGCTGTCCTCCCGTCCGGGCCGCATCGCCCGGGAGTGGGAGGTCGACATTCCGCAGCCGCGCCGCATCGAGGACGCGCCCGTGGCGGAACTGTCCCTGGAGATCACCGAAGTACTGCGTGGGGAGATCCGCCGCCATGGCCAGCACTGAGACGACGACCTCTCCCGAGACGGGGAGCGTGGAGGCGGGCCTCGACGCGCTGGAGACCGCGCAGCAGGGCCGTACGCCGTTCCGCAAGACCCTCGTCGACAAGATCGTCCCGCCGACCACCGCGATCGTCGTGGTCCTGGTGGTCTGGCAGGGTCTGATCGCCCTGAAGATCGTCGACGATCCGACCAAGCTGCCGTCCCCGTCGGCCGTCTGGCAGGCGGTCCGGAAGGACTGGCTGGAGGGCAATCTCCTCGGTTACATCTGGACCAGCATCTCGCGCGGTCTGCTCGGCTTCTGCTTCGCCCTGCTGATCGGCACCCCGCTGGGCCTGCTGGTGGCGCGGGTGAAGTTCGTGCGCGCGGCCATCGGCCCGATCCTGTCCGGTCTGCAGTCGCTGCCGTCGGTGGCATGGGTGCCGCCCGCGGTGATCTGGCTGGGCCTGAACAACTCGATGATGTACGCGGTGATCCTGCTCGGTGCCGTGCCGTCCATCGCCAACGGTCTGGTGTCCGGCGTGGACCAGGTGCCGCCGCTGTTCCTGCGGGCGGGCCGCACGATGGGCGCCACGGGTCTGAAGGGCACCTGGCACGTCACCCTGCCGGCCGCCCTGCCCGGGTATGTGGCGGGCATGAAGCAGGGCTGGGCCTTCTCCTGGCGTTCCCTGATGGCCGCGGAGATCATCGCGAACTTCCCCGACCTGGGCACGGGGCTCGGCCAGCTGTTGGAGAACGCCCGCACCGCCGGCGACATGGCCATGGTGTTCGAGGCCATCCTGCTCATCCTGTTCGTCGGCATCGCCGTCGACCTGCTGATCTTCAGCCCGCTGGAGCGGTGGGTGCTGCGCAGCCGCGGCCTGCTGGTGAAGGGCTGAGGCACGACATGCACGAACCGGTCCTGATCGTCATCGCCCACGGCAGCCGCGACCCGCGGCACGCCCAGGCCGTGCACGCCCTCGTGGAGCGGGTACGGTCGCAGCGGCCCGGGCTGCGCGTGGAGACCGGCTTCCTGGACTTCAACGTCCCCTCGGTTCCCGTGGTGCTGGAGTCACTCGCGGCGCAGGGAGTGCGGGACGTCGTCGCCCTGCCGCTGCTGCTGACCCGCGCCTTCCACGCCAAGGCCGACATCCCCGCCGTGCTGCGGGAGGCGCCGGCCCGGCTGCGGATCCGGCAGGCGGATGTGCTGGGTCCGTCGCCGCTGCTGCTGTCGGCGCTGGAACGGCGGCTGTACGAGGCGGGGTTGACGCCCGCCGACAAGTCCTCGACCGGGGTCGTGCTGGCCTCGGCGGGGTCCACCGACCCGGAGGCGATCGCAGTGATCGCCGACATCGCGCGGGAGTGGTGGCACACCGGTTGGTGCGCCGTGCGGCCTGCGTTCGCCTCCGCATCTCTCCCCCGCACGGAGGACGCCGTACGGGAGCTGCGCTCCCTCGGCTGTGAGCGGGTCGCCGTCGCGCCGTACGTCCTGGCCCCCGGCTTTCTGCCGGACCGCATCGCGCGGGGCGCGGCCGGGGCGGACGTACGGGCGGACGTGCTGGGTCCGGCGCCGGAGGTGGCGCGGGTGCTGCTGGAGCGCTACGACGCGGCACGCCGGCCGGCGCTGACGGCCCTGGGCGCCTGACCGTTCCCCGGCTCTCCCGGGGTCACAGGTCGAGCGCGTGCAGGAGGTGCTGGGTGAAGGTGAGGCTGGCGGTGCCCGCGCCCGCCGTGATGGCGACGTTCTCCAGTGCCGTGCGGATACGGCCCCGGTTGGGCGGCAGGCCGTCCTCCGCGGACAGCGCCAGCTCCGCCTGGACGACCTCCCCGTTCCCGGCGATCCGCGGGTACTCGGCCCGGAGTGCCTCGGTGAGCCGGTCGGCCACCGCCATGAGGGTTTCGAGGTCGGGGGTGCCGTTCCTGGGGTCGATACGGGCGAAATCGATGGGCCCGTTCCCGAAGTTGTAGGTGCTCATGTCCTGTCCTCGCTTGTGATCCGAAGGAGCCTTCGGGGATGGGGGCTACGGCTTCGGCGCGGGCGACCAGGCTCTGGTTGCCGAAGTTGCCGGTGCGGCTGAGGTTACCGACGTCGAGTAGGCCGAAAATCGCCACCCATCCGGGTGACCGGTGTCCCTTGACCGGGCTCCGGAGGGCGACGTGGGCGGTCTCCGGCGAACGGATCGCCGCGGTGGGCGAGGACGTCGCCGGGGCACACCGGGGCGCCCGGTCGCCGGGGCGCTCCCTCCCCGCGGTGCCGCACCGGGCCCGGCGACCGGCTGCCCGCGCGGTACAGGGGCAGTGCCCGCGATGCTCTGCCCGTCACGCTCATCCGTCCCCTCGCCCCTTCCGGCCGTCTGCGCGCTTCACCCTAGGGACAACGGGACGAGTTTGTCGCGAGGTTCGGTGAGGGCTGGCCCTGGGGGACGGGCATGTGGTAGAGGGCCGCCGGGGTCCGGCGCTCCCCTGTGACGTCGGACCGCGGCGGCTCTTGGTTCTGCGTCGATCCCGACCCGCGTGTCACACGAGCGGCGACTTCGACGGGGGCGAGCGATGCATATCGGCCAAGCCGGTTCCTGGTCAGTCGAAGCGGAGGGCTCCGGTGCGGGTGCGCTTGAGTTCGAACAGGTCGGGGTGGCGGGCCAACACCCGGAAGCTGTCGAAGAGTTCGGCCGCCTCCTCGCCTCGCGGGACGGCGCGCAGCACGGGACCGAACCACACCGTGCCGTCGACGTGCAGGGTCGGCGTGCCCACGTAGCCGCCCGTCTCCGGCTCGGCGCCGGCCACGTGACTTCGCCGCACCGCCTGGTCGTACGACGGGTCGTGGGCTGCGGCCGACAGGTCGGCGGGGAGCCCGAGTTCGGCCAGCGCCTCGGTGACCACCCGGTCGAAGTCCTCGATGCGGCCTTCGTGGATCCGGGTGCCGAACGCCGTGTACAGGTCGCGCAGCACCTTGTCGCCGTGCCGTTCGGCGGCGGCCACGGCGACCCGTACCGGGCCGATCGAGCGGTCCACCAAGTCCCGGTACCAATCAGGGAGTTCGTTGCCGATGTTGTGCAGGTACAGGCTCATCACCCGGAACCGGAGGTCGAGCGGGCGCAGGCGCTCGACCTCCAGCAGCCAGCGGGAGGTGATCCAGGCGAAGGGGCAGGCCGGGTCGAAGAAGAAGTCGACCCGGGTCGGGGCGGACTCGGTGGCGGTGTCGCGGTGCGTCATGCCAGTGACCCTAGGGCCGCATTGGTGCACTGTCCCGGCCCAATTCCATCTCATTTTACTGGTCCAATTCTACGTCGGCGCCCCGGCCCCGGTCCGCCCCGGGTCGACCGCCGCGATCTCCGTCGCGCGCAGGCGTTCCGGTTCCGCCACGACGTCGATCCGGGCGATCCGGCCGTCCGCGCCGAAGGCGAAGGCCCGGACCAGCCGGAGCCGCCCCCGCTCCGCCATGACCAGGCCGAACTCGCCGTCCAGCAGGGCGAGCCCGGTGAGCTGGGCGCGCGCCACGGCGGCCATCGCACCCTGGGCGACGGGTGCGGCGCCCCGCACGGTGATCGGTTCGGGGTGGGTGCGACCAGCGCGTCGGCGTGCAGCACCACGTCCGGGTCGAGCAGCGCGACCAGGGCCGTGAAGCCGCCGCCGCGGGTGGCGGCCAGGAACGCCTCGACGGCCCGGCGACGGCGTACGGCGTCGGCGGCGGGCGCGGCCGGCCGGCCCTGGACACGGCGCCGGGCCCGGCCGGCGAGCTGCCGGGCGGCGGCCTCGGCGGCCGAGCCGAGCAGCCGGTGGGCCACGGCCGTGAGATGCCGCCGGTCCGCCCCGAACCGCTCCGCGAGCCGCCGCCCCGTGTCCTCCGTGACGTCGTCCGCGCCGGTCCCGCCCAGGACGTCGTCCACCGTTCCCCCGCCCCTCGCCCTTACGCTCCAGGTCCTACGAAGCGCCGAACCGCTCGGGAGATCAACTGCCGTGCGGTGCACCGGCGTCGGCCGCCACCGCACCCTCGGCCGCGTCGGCCCTGCGCACCAGTTCCGCGACCGGCATCGACCCGGCGGCCCGGCGCTCCCGTGCGAACCGGTCGGCGAGCCGCTGGAGCAGTTCGTTCAGCGGCGTCGGTACGCCGTGCAGCCGGCCGAGGAGCACGATCTCCCCGTTGAGGTAGTCGGCCTCGATGGTGCCGGTGCCCCGGACGAGGGACTGCCAGGAGGAACCGCCGCCGCGCGGGGCCCCGTCCAGCGGCACCAGGGTGACCTTGTCGCCGCGGGCCGCGCGCTGCTCCTCCAGGCTCGTGTACGCGATCCCTGCGGCGTCCAGCACGGCCTCCCCCTCGGCCCGCACGCGCTTGTACAGCGCCTGGGCGGCCCCGGTGTCGCGGGTTCCGGTCAGCGCCTCGACGGCGTTGCTCAGGTTCGCGAGCAGCTTGGCGTACTGCCAGCGGGCCACGTCGGGCACCACCGGCGCCTCGAAGTGGGAAGCCTCCAGGTCGGCGGCGATCCGGTGGGCGGTGTCGTCGGTGCCGTGCGGGAGGCGCCCGAGGTGGAGGATGCCGGTGAGCGGAGTGCCCGCGGCGGAGACGACGCCGGGCTCCACGAAGGTCGAGGGCAACCAGACACAGACGCCGTACACATGACGGAAGCGGCGCAGCGCGAGCCGTCCGCCCTCGACTCCGTTCTGCAGCAGGACGAGCGGCAGCCGCTCGGCCGCGGTGCCCCCGCCGGCCACGGGCACGTCGCCCCAGGTGTCCAGGACGGCCAGGGCGTCCTGGGTCTTCACGGCGAGCACGAGGACGTCGTCGGGGCGCAGTTCGCCGAGCGGACCCGGCCCGTCGACGGCCGTCAGCCGGTACGTCAACTCGCCTTCCGGCACCCGCAGTCGCAGCCCCCGCTCCGCCAGTGCCGCCAGATGCTTGCCGCGTGCCACGAGGACGACCCCACGCCCGGCCTGGGCCAGCCGTCCGCCCACGGTCCCGCCGACCGCTCCGGCCCCGATGATGATGTAGCGAATGGGGTAGGGCCTCGCACAGGCGTACGCGGCCCTTCCGGTGCGGTCCATCACGCTCCCGGAGCGGTCAACTCGACCAGTTTGACCACCGTGTTCCAGTTCCGGCTCGTGGCGATCAGGCCCTTGGTCCGGGGGCGGCGGGACAGTACCTCGGCGAGCTTGGAGCGGCCGAGCCCCTCGGGGGCGTACAGGTACAGGCAGCGGTCGCCGAGGCGGAACTCCTCGGGGAGATGGACGGCGGGATCGATGTCCGCGAAGCGGTCCGGGGTGACCGGTGCGGAGAAGTACGTGACGTGCAGCTGCTTGGGCGCCAGGTCGGCGGCCGGGAACGGGCAGGCCTCGGCGACCGCCTTCAGATAGGCGTGGTCGCGCACGATCACGTCGACCGGAAAGCCGAACCGCTCCTCGATCGCCCGGCTCAGCTCCGCCGCGAGCGACTCCTCGTCGCCGTGACCGGCGGTGAACACGGCCTGGCCGCTCTGCAGATGGGTCCGTACGCCGGTGTGGCCGAGGCCGGTCAGCAGCGTACGGAGGTCGGCCATCGGCAGCTTCTTGCTGCCGCCGACGTTGATTCCGCGCAACAGCGCCGCGTAGGTCGTCATCCGGCCAGCGTAGAGCGGCCGTCGTGCCCCGTGGGGGTGGGCACGACGGCCGGGCCCGCACAGGGCGGGGCTGCGCGAAACTCTCGCTGATCGGCGGGCGGCGGATCAACCTCTACACGCAGCTGTGACTTGTTCAACAAGGTTTCGTAATCACAAACCGCCGCGCCGGCGGCAGAACGGACAACCCATGTCCGGCGGTGAGCGGGACAGGCCGGTGAACCCCGAGACGCGCCCCCGAGAAGTGCGGATAGGTGTAAGGGGCCGCTGTCCTCCCCAGTGCTGACCGGCGGGTCGCCGAGTTCACCGGGCAGCACGAGGAGACGCGTTTATCCGGCTCATACGGTCGTACCGGAGCAAGCGCAGACGTGGTGGCAGGGGGCCGCCACCGCACACGAGGGGTAGGACCCGCGATGGGGAACAGGGACGTGCCGGTGCGGGGGCTGGCCGCCCGCGCCGGTGGCTGGAGCGCCCGGCACCGCTGGGCGGCCGTCGGCATTTGGGTGTTGTTCGTCGTGCTGGCCATGGGGCTGGGCTCGGCGGCGGGCCGGGTCGACGTCGACGAGAACAACCAGCTCAAGGGCGAGACGCACACCGCCGCCCAGATCATCGACGACGCGGGGATCAAGGAGCCGGCCGGTGAGACCGTCCTGATCCAGTCCAAGGACACCGGCGTCACGGCGACCGGCACCGAGTTCCACAAGGCCGTCGCCGACGTGGTGAAGGCGGTCGAGGGCACCGGGAAGGTCACGGCCGTGACCTCGCCGTACGACACGCACACCATCTCCCGGGACGGCCGCAGCGCGCTGGTGCAGTTCGACATGCGCGGTGACGCCAAGACGGCCGTCGACCGGATCGAGCCGGTGCTGAACGCGGTCGCCGGGGTGCAGAAGGCGCATGACTCGCTGCGGATCGAGGAGATCGGCGGCGCCAGCATGCAGAAGCAGTACAAGGACGCCTTCGGGAACGACTTCAAGCAGGCCGAGTACTCGGCGGTGCCGGTGGCCCTCGGCATCCTGCTGATCGCTTTCGGGGCGCTGATGGCCGCGCTGCTGCCGGTGGCCCTCGCGATCACCGCGATCATGGCGACGATGGGTCTGATGGGCCTCGTCAGCCATCTGCAGCCAATGAGCGACACCGCCAACTCCGTGATGCTGCTGGTCGGTATGGCCGTCGGCGTGGACTACTGCCTGTTCTATCTGCGCCGTGAGCGCGAGGAGCGGCAGGCCGGCCGGGACGCGGGCACCGCTCTGCGGATCGCCGCCGCCACCAGCGGCCGGGCGGTCATCGTCTCCGGGGTCACGGTGTGCGTGGCGATGGCGGGCATGCTCTTCACCGGGCTCGCCCAGTTCGAGGCGATGGGCCTGGCCTCGCTGATGGTGGTCGCGGTCGCCATGGTCGGGTCGGTGACGGTCCTGCCGGCGCTGCTGTCGCTGCTCGGCGAGCGGGTGGAGAAGGGCAAGATCCCGTTCCTGAGCCGCCGCGACCGGAGCCGGAAGCGGGCCGCGGGCGAGGGCAGCCGGGTGTGGACCGCCGTCCTGCGCGCGGTGCTGGCCAGGCCGCTGGTCTCCGTCGTCGTGGCGGCCGGTGCGCTGCTGGCTGTGACGGCGCCCGCGCTCGGCATGAAGACCCAACAGCTCACCCTGGACCAGGAGTTCGGAAAGTCGCTGCCGATCGTGCAGACGTACAACCGCGTCAACGACGCCTTCCCGGGCGGCAGTGAGCCGGCCCAGGTCGTCGTCAGGGCCAGGGACATCAACGCACCCGAGGTGCGGCAAGCGCTGGCCGACTTCAAGAAGGAGGCGATCGCCTCCGGCGCCTCGCGCGGCCCGGTCGACATCCGGGTGCACGACGCGCAGAACGTCGCCCTGGTCTCCGTGCCGCTGGTCGGCGGCTCCGACATGGACCGGGCGGTCAAGAGCCTGGACAAGCTGCGCGAGGAGGTACGGCCCGACACGCTCGGCAAGGTGGCCGGCCTGCAGGCGCCGGTCACCGGGCAGGTGGCCGGCAACCACGACTTCAACGACCAGCTGCTCGGCTCCGTCGTCCCGGTCTTCGCCTTCGTGATCGCGTTCGCCTTCCTGCTGATGCTGCTGTCGTTCCGCTCGCTGACCGTGGCCATCACCTCGATCGTGCTCAACCTGCTGTCGGTGGGCGCCGCGTACGGCATCCTCGTCGCCGTCTTCCAGCACGGCTGGGGTGCCTCGCTGGTGGGCGCGGCGGGGGTCGGCGCGATCGTGACCTGGCTGCCGCTGTTCCTGTTCGTGATCCTGTTCGGGCTGTCGATGGACTACCACGTGTTCGTGGTGTCCCGGATCCGCGAGGCCCGCATGAACGGCCGTACGACGAAGGACGCGATCCGGCACGGCGTGGTGACCACGGCCGGCGTCGTCACCAGCGCCGCGGTCATCATGGTCGCCGTGTTCGCGATCTTCGGCACGCTGTCGATGCAGTCCATGAAGCAGATGGGAGTGGGCCTGGCCGCGGCGGTCCTCATCGACGCGACGGTCATCCGCGGTGTGCTGCTGCCGGCCGTGATGGCCCTGCTCGGCGAGCGCAACTGGTACCTGCCGAGGTGGCTCCACTGGCTGCCGGACCTGACGCACGACGAGACGCCGGCCGCGGTTGCTTCCCCGCCGGCGCGCGAGGAGGGGGAGCGGCTGCCGGTCTGATCCGGCGAGCCGGATGGGCGCCTACCCGACGGGCGGTTGAGAGCGCGCGGGTGCGGGGGCGCGGGGAGCTGGTCGCACAGTTCCCCGCGCCCCTTCGGGCGCTGCTCCCCCGTACGAAGCGGCAGTTCGGCCTCGATCGGGTCCCCGCGCCTCAGGTGCCGCATCCAGGGCCGGCGGGAGCCCGGGCGGTGACGGGTCGCGGTCGGCCGACCCGGGCGAATGCGAGACTGGCCGGAGCGACCCGCCCGGCACCGGCATGCGTCCGGCACCCGCACGGCGGCGGCCGGGTCCGCTCAAGGCACGAAACGACAGTGGGGCACGGAGGGACGATGGACGAGGCACGGGCACGGGACGTACTGGCCACGGCGGGAGTGCTGCCGGGCCGCGCCCGGGACGCGGCTCTCCTCGCCCTCGGGGAGAACGCGGTGTTCGCCGCCGGTGATCTGGTGGTGAAGGTGGGCCGCGACGCCGAGCTGCTCGACCGGGCCCGGCGCGAGCTGGACATCGCCGGCTGGCTGGCCGAGGCCGGCGTGCCGGCGGTACGGGCGGCCGAGCCGAAGCCGCGGCTGGTCGAGGGCCACCCGGTGACGGTGTGGCACCGGCTGCCCGACCCCGTACGGCCCGCCGAGCCGCGGGACCTCGCGAGGCTGCTGCGGATGGTGCACGCACTTCCCTCTCCTCCCTTCGCTCTGCCGCCCCGCGAACTGCTGGGCGGTGTGGAGCGCTGGCTGCGGCTCGCGGGCGACGCGATCGACCCCGAGGACGCCGCCTGTCTCCGCGCGCGCCGGGACGGGTTCGCGACGGCCGCGGCCGCGCTGACGCCCCATCTGCCGCCGGGGCCGATCCACGGGGACGCGCTGCCCCGCAATGTGCACATCGGCCCGGACGGGCCGGTCCTGGTCGACCTGGAGACCTTCTCCGCCGACCTGCGCGAGCACGACCTGGTGGTCATGGCCCTCTCCCGCGACCGGTACGGGCTGCCCGCCGAGGCCTACGACTCGTTCACCGAGGCGTACGGGTGGGACGTGCGGGAGTGGGACGGGTGCGGGGTGCTGCGCGGGGCCCGGGAGACGGCCAGTTGTGCCTGGGTGGCCCAGCATGCGCCGAGCAATCCGAAGGCACTGGCTGAGTTCCGGCGGCGGGTGGGGTCGTTGCGAGATGGCGACGAGACGGTGCGCTGGTACCCGTTCTGAGGCTGTTCCGCGGCCCTGAGGGACGGGCTAAGCGGGCTGGCTCTGCGTCAGCTCCCGCAGCGGCCACGCCCCGTCCACCACCGCCCCCGCCTCCCCCTTGCGGCGCAGGAACGCCTGGAAGTCCGCCGCCCACTCCGCATACCACTCGATCTGCCGCTGGTGCAGGTCGGCCGGAGCCAGGGACGCGATCTTCGGATGGCGGTCGGCTATCGCGGACGCGAGGCGCGCGGCAGCGAGGGCGTCGGCCGGGGCCGTGTGGGCCGCGTCGAGGACTATGCCGTACTCGGCGCAGACCGCTTCCAGGTTCCGTTTGCCACGGCGGTAGCGGTCGACCCAGCGGTCGATGGTGTAGGGGTCGACGACCGGGGCGGGGGCGGCGCCGCCCAGGCGGTCGGCCAGGGACGGCAGGGTGTGGCGGCGCAGCTCGGCGGAGAGCAGGGTGAGGTCGAACGCGGCGTTGTAGGCGACGACCGGGACGCCCGCCTTCCAGTACCCCACCAGGACGTCGGCGATGGAGTCGGCCACCTGGTCGGCCGGACGGCCCTCGGCCGTCGCCCGCTCGTTGCTGATGCCGTGCACCGCCACCGCGTCCGCCGGGATCTCCACGCCCGGATCGGCCAGCCATTCCCGGCGTCCCATGGGCTCACCGGCCCTGACCTCGATCACCGCGCCGGTGACGATGCGCGCCTCCCGCGGATCGGTCCCGGTCGTCTCCAGGTCGAAGCCGATCAGCAGCTCCCGGTGCCAGCCCATGGGCGGCCCCCCTTCTTGGTGGTGCTTTCCCCCAGTGGCCTCCACCCTCGCATGCGGCACTGACAACCAGGGGATCGCGTTCCGCTTGCGCCGGCGGACAGTTCAGGACACGGGGCGCGAATCCGCCCAGGCGAGCTCGAACTCCTCGCGGTATGTCGGGAAGAGACCCGCTTCACCCACGTCGTCCGACTTGACCAGCTTGCTGCCGTTACGCAGCACCAGTACCGGCGACTCCATCCCCCGCGCGCCTCGCAGATAGGACTGCACCACGCCGATGCCGTCGGCGCCGTCGGCGTCCACCAGGTAGGCGGTGAAGCGCGGCGTCTCGTCGTAGACCTGGATCTCGAAGGCACCCGGGTCGCGCAGCCGGGCGCGGACCCGGCGCATGTGCAGGATGTTCATCTCGACGGACCGGCTCAGTTCACCCCGTTTCATCCCGAGTTCGCGCTCGCGGCGCTTGACCGAGCTGGAGGCGGGGTTGAGGAAGAGCAGCCGTACCCGGCAGCCGGTCTCGGCGAGCCGGACCAGACGGCGGCCGGAGAAGTTCTGCACGAGCAGGTTCAGGCCGATGCCGATGGCGTCGAGCCGGCGGGCGCCGCCGAACAGGTCCTCGGCGGGAAACTGGCGCATCAGCCGCACCCGGTCGGGGTGGACCGCGACGACATCCGCGTACCGGTCGCCGACCAGGTCCTCGACCGCGTCCACGGGCAGCCGGCGCGCCGAGGGGACGTCACCGCCCGCGCCGAGCGTCTCCAGCAGCCGCGCGGAGGCGCGCTCGGCCTGGCTCAGGACCGCCTCGGACAGCGCCCGGTTGCGGGAGACGACATTTCGGGTCACCTCCAGCTCGTCCAGGGCGAGTTCGAGGTCGCGGCGCTCGTCGAAGTACGGCTCGAAGCACGGCCAGTGCTGCACCATCAGTTCGCGCAGCTGGGGAAGGGTGAGGAAGCTGAGCACATTGTCGTCGGCCGGGTCGAGCAAGTAGCCCTTTCGACGGCTGACCTCACGGACGGCGACCGCGCGCTGCACCCATTCCTGCCCGGCCGGGCCGGCCGCGGCGACCACCCAGTCGTCCCCGTGGACGGGTTCGTAGATGGGCCGCAGTACTGCGGCCACGACCGCGCGCAGCCGCTGCTCGACGAGGTTCAGCCAGATGTAGGCCCGGCCGGCCCGCTGGGCGCGGGTGCGCACCTCGCGCCAGGCATCGGCGTCCCAGTCCAGCTCCGGCCCGATGGACCCCGCGTCCATCGGGCGGGCCAGGGACACCGCGCCGGGCGGGACGTCTGTGGAGTTCCCCTCGTGACCCTCGTCACCAGGGGGCAGCTCCAGGCCTCCCGAGCCCACCCGCGCACCGCCTTCCGATCCCCCGGGCCTTTCCCGTCTCAACGATCAAGGAAGGGTACTCCGCGAGGGGTGGGCGGTGCAGCCGGATGGACAGGTCGGTTTCCCGGTTGTTCTCGTCAACTGCGCGGTTCCCAATGACCGTTCTGCCATGCCAGGTCACCCGGAGTGAGCGGATTCATAGCGGTCACGTCCCGGGGGGCGATGGCGAAGCCCTGCCAGTGCACCGGCATGGGCTGCTGGTCCTCGTCCCGCGCGATGTGGTGAAAACCGACATTCATCCAGATCACCGGGTGGGTCAGGGTCTGTCCGCCGACCCATCGGTCGACGGATGCGGGGTGCCCGCGGTCGCACTTCGGGTTGTTGCTGGCGAACAGTTCGCAGGGGTTGTACTCGGTGACGTAGAGGTCGTGCCCGGTGAAGCCGCGGCCGGGGTATTTGGTGGTGGGTCCGGGGAGGATCTCGTACGAACGTGCGTGTTCGTCCTTGTTGTTGCCGGTCGCGCTGACCACCCGCCACCAGCGGTAGTCCTTCAGGTCGCCGGCGAGCTCCCTGCCCACCTCGGTGCGCGCGGTCTTCGTGGTGGGGCCCTGCTGTCCGCCGGTGCGCGGGCTGACTGTCGAGTCGTACTGCTCGACCTTCGTCTTCGACGAGCCGTCGAGGCCGAAGTCCAGCCGCCAGAAGACGTTGTGGCTGTGGCTGGTGGCATAGGCCCTGGCGCCCTTGCCGATGGGCCAGCCGCGTCCGTCGCCGGAGTCGTAGTCGTCCCAGGAGAGGCTGCCGGTCGCGCCGACGTTCATGGCGATCAGGCCGTCGTCCTGGAAGCGCCACTCGGTGATGTACTCGTACCAGCCGACCTGGTTGACGGTGTAGACGAGGAAGTCCTGGCCCTGGGCCTGGTGGACCTTGTCGGTGCCGAAGTCGCGCATGCGGTAGGCGTGGCCGCGGGCACGGGTGGTCGTGCACAGTCCCTTGACGTCGGGGTGCTGGGGGTCCACGGCGTCGGGGACCTGGACGGTCTTGATGGTGCCGCCGGGGCATTCGGCGGGCGACAGGTTCTGCAGCGACTGGGCGAAGTCCTCGTCCGTCAGGTCGCTGTACTCGTTCCTGCCGTCGTCGTAGGGGACATGGATCTGGGCGAGTCGGGCGCTGTTCAGGACCTTGATGGGCTTCGGTTCGCCCTTGGGCTGGTAGCTGATGTCCTCCAGGACGAGACCGGCCTTGCTGTCGTAGTGCCAGCACATGCGCCAGGTCGTGCCGCCGGAGAGCTTCTGCTCGATCCGATAGGCGGGGCTGCAGTCGGCGGCGGGCGCGGCGGCGGCCGTTGCCGGCCGGGCGGCGGCCGGTCCGGCGGCGGTCGTCGCGCCGGCGGCCAGCGCGGCCACGGTCAGACCGACGGCCACGGCTCCGCGGGCCCGGCGGATTCCGTACTCGGGCATGACGAAATGGCTCCCTGTCAGGAGATACAGGTCTGGGGAAACGTTCGGTCAGCCGCGGTCGAGGGCCGCGACCTTGCGCACACTCAGGTCGATCACCAGAGACCTGGTGTCGATCCACGGGCCATTCCTGACCTTGGTGAACAGCCGGACGCACCGGTGCAGACCGCACTGGCCGAGGACCGCCGGCCGGGCGCCGGGAGCGGCCCGGTAGATGCCGCCGCTCAGCAGCAGCTGGTCCGGGGAGGTGAGCTGCTTGCCGGTGGCGTCCCTGTAGTCCGCCTTCAGGCCCGCGCCGAGCGGGGAGGCGATCAGAAGCCGGGCTGCCTCGGTGTTCTCGTCCCGGCTCGGCGGCGGCTGGACGCCGCGCTGGGTGCCGGCCCGCTCGACCTTGCCGGTGTCCAGGTCGACGGTCCTGGTGACGAGGGTGTCGTTCCTGTAGTCGTAGAAGGCGATGTCGGCCCGTCGCGGCGCGTGCGGGTCGTCCGCCTCGCCGGGCTCGGGTTCGGCGAGGTCGACGCTCAGGCGCTGCGGTCCGCGGCCGCCGTCGACGTTCTCGCCCGTGGTCAGCAGCTGCTGGTTCAGGGCTGCCTTCCCGGCCCGCCGGATCTCGTCGTCGGTGAGCGGATCCCGGCCGGTGCCCCTGCCGCGCTCGGGGGGCGCCTGTTCGACGACCCCGGGCCGGACCGCGTCCGGGCCCTGCCCGGCCCGCGCACCGGCGCCTCGCGCGCCCGCCGGGGTGTCGGCCCCCGCCGTGCCCGGCAGGGTGATGGCGACCATCGCGGCGGTCCCCACCGTCGCGAGGGCCACTCCCGCCACTAACTTGCCCAGATGGCGATGCACTGTCTCACGCACATTGTCCCCCTGCTCCCCGCGGTGCTCCGGGAGTACGTGTTGCCCCACTGGTTCGGCACACGGCCGGTACGAGAGCCGCCGTGTGCGCCGGTCGGTGGGTAAGAGGGACGCAAGACACATGAAGTTCCGTCGATTCGGGGCGACTCGGGCGCAAACGCGGCCCCGGGGCGGCGGCACACCTGGGAGAGTCATAGCCATGCAGGTCTGGCCTGGACAGGCGTATCCGCTCGGCGCCACCTATGACGGCGCCGGAACCAACTTCGCGGTCTTCACGGAGGCCGCGGACCGAGTAGAGCTGTGTCTGCTGCACGACGACGGCTCGGAGACGGCGGTGGAACTCCGCGAGACCGACGCGTTCGTGCGGCACGCGTACGTGCCGGGCGTGATGCCGGGGCAGCGGTACGGGTTCCGGGTGCACGGCCCGTACGACCCCGGGCGCGGACTGCGCTGCAACTCCGCGAAGCTGCTGCTCGACCCGTACGCGAAGGCGGTCAGCGGGACGGTCCGGTGGGGCGAGGAGGTGTACGGCTACCACTTCGGCGCTCCGGACAGCCGCAACGACCTGGACTCGGCCCCGCACACCATGGCCTCGGTGGTGATCAACCCCTACTTCGACTGGGGCGACGACCGGCCACCGCGCACCGAGTACCACCACACGGTGATCTACGAGGCCCATGTCAAGGGCCTGAGCATGCGTCATCCCGGACTGCCGGAGGAGCTGCGCGGCACTTACGCGGCGCTGGCGCATCCGGCGCTGATCGAGCACCTGACCAAGCTCGGGGTGACGGCTCTGGAGCTGATGCCGGTCCACCAGTTCGTGCACGACCACCGGCTGGTCGACATGGGACTGAGCAACTACTGGGGCTACAACACCATCGGCTTCTTCGCCCCGCACAACGCGTACGCCTCCTGGGGCGACCGCGGCCAGCAGGTGCTGGAGTTCAAGTCGGCGGTCCGGGCGCTGCACGAGGCCGGGATCGAGGTCATCCTGGACGTCGTCTACAACCACACCGCCGAGGGCAACCATCTGGGCCCGACGCTGTCCTTCAAGGGCATCGACAACCGGCAGTACTACCGCCTCACCGAAGACCCCCGCTACTACATGGACACCACGGGCACCGGGAACTCGCTGCTCATGCGGTCCCCGCACGTGCTCCAGCTGATCATGGACTCGCTGCGGTACTGGGTCACCGAGATGCACGTCGACGGGTTCCGCTTCGACCTCGCGGCGACCCTGGCCCGGCAGTTCCACGAGGTGGACCGGCTGTCGTCGTTCTTCGACCTGGTGCAGCAGGACCCGGTGGTCTCGCAGGTGAAGCTGATCGCGGAGCCCTGGGACGTGGGTGAGGGCGGCTACCAGGTGGGCAACTTCCCGCCGCTGTGGACCGAGTGGAACGGCAAGTACCGGGACACCGTGCGGGACCTGTGGCGGGGCGAGCCGCGGGCGCTGGCGGAGTTCGCGTCCCGGCTGACCGGATCGTCCGATCTGTACCAGGACGACGGACGCCGGCCGCTGGCCTCCATCAATTTCGTGACCTGCCACGACGGCTTCACGCTGCACGACCTGGTCTCGTACAACGACAAGCACAACGCGGCCAACGGCGAGGACAACAGGGACGGCGAGAGCCACAACCGGTCCTGGAACTGCGGGGCGGAGGGCGAGACCGACGACCCGGACGTGCTCGCGCTGCGCGCCCGGCAGATGCGGAACTTCATCGCCACCCTGATGCTGTCCCAGGGCGTGTCGATGATCAGCCACGGCGACGAGTTCGCCCGCACCCAGCAGGGCAACAACAACGCCTACTGCCAGGACAGCGAACTGTCGTGGGTGCACTGGCCGGAGGAGCCGGAGAGCGACCTGCTGGAGTTCACGCGCGCGATGGTGTGGCTGCGCCGCGACCACCCGGCCTTCCGCAGGCGCCGTTTCTTCCACGGCCGCCCGGTGGAGGGCACCCACGACGAGCTGTCCGACATCGCCTGGTTCACTCCGGAGGGCGCGGAGATGACCCAGCGGGACTGGGACTCGGCGCGGGCGTCCGCGCTGTCAGTGTTCCTGAACGGCAACGCGATCTCCGAGCCCGGCCCGCGCGGGGAGCGCATCACCGACGACTCCTTCCTGCTGATGTTCAACGCCTCCCCGCAGCCGCTGGACTTCCTGGTGCCGGTCAACCACGGCAGGCAGTGGCAGGTCATCGTCGACACGGCCCGTCCGGACGGGGTGCCACCGGGATCCGGACCGAAGGTCGGCGCGGGCGACCGGCTCACCCTGCCCGACCGCAGCCTGACGGTGCTGCAGCGGCCGACGTAGCCGGGGTCCGCGCGCGGCGGCAGCCCCCGTCGGCGGGGCTGCCTGTCCGGTACGCGTGCGTGGAGGACGTTTTCGCCGCGTCGGCCGGAAGGGGCGAGTCGGCCGGAAGGGGCGAGCATGAGCCGTTCGGGGCGAGCATGGGTCCGTTCGGGGGCCGATGACACGAAAGGCGGCGGGCTGGGTACGTAGGTTTCCATGACTTCTGCGCGACTCGCACCGGAGGTGCCCACCGCCACCTACCGGCTGCAGCTCCAGCCCGCGTTCCCGTTCGCCGCCGCCGCGGCGGCCGTACCGTACCTGGCGTCGCTCGGCGTCTCGCATCTGCATCTGTCCCCCGTCCTGGAGGCCGTGCCCGGCTCGCTGCACGGCTACGACGTGGTGGACCACGCGCGCGTACGCGAGGAACTGGGCGGTGAGGAGGGTCTGCGGTCGCTGGCGCGGACCGCGCGGGAGCACGGTCTGGGCCTGGTGGCCGACATCGTGCCGAACCACATGGCCGTGGTGCCCCGGCACAACCACGCCCTGTGGGAGGTGCTGCGCGAGGGCCCCGACTCGCCGTACGCCCGGTGGTTCGACATCGACTGGGAGGCGCAGGACGGACGGCTGCTGCTGCCGGTGCTCGGCGGTCCGGTCGGCTCGCAGCTGGAGCACCTCGTGGTGGACGGCGACGTGCTGCGCTACCACGAGCACGCCTTCCCGCTGCGCGAGGGCACCCACGGCCTGCCGCTGCCGGAGCTGCTGGACGCCCAGTGGTACCGCCCGGTGTGGTGGCGGCTGGCCCGCACCGAGCTGAACTACCGGCGGTTCTTCAGCATCTCGGAGCTGATCGGGCTGCGCGTGGAGGACCCGGAGGTGTTCCAGGCCACCCACGCCAAGATCCTCCAGCTGCTGCACGAGGGCGTGCTCGACGGGCTGCGCGTCGACCACCCCGACGGGCTCGCCGACCCCGACGCCTACCTCGCGCGGCTGCACGAGGCGACCGGCGGGCGCTGGACCGTGGTCGAGAAGATCCTCGCCGAAGGCGAATGGCTGCCGGCGTCCTGGCCCGTCGCGGGCACCACCGGCTACGACGCCCTGCGCCAGGTCGACGGCCTGTTCACCGACCAGACGGGGGCGTACGAACTGCTGGGCCGCTACCGGGCGTTCGCGGCGCCGCAGACGGACCGGGGCGGCAACTGGGAGGCGACGGCACGGCGGGCCGCCTACAAGGTGCTCACGCACGAGCTGGCCACCGAGGCCGACCGGCTCACCCGGGTGGCCACCCGGCTGTGCGCGTCCTCGCCGGATCTCGGCCTGCGCGACCGGGCTCCCTGGGCGCTGCGCACGGCCGTGGAGGAGCTGCTGGTGCGGATGCGGGTGTACCGGCCGTACGCCTCCGGTGACGCGGCCGCCGTCGTCACCGAGGACGCCGCCGAGGAAGCCCGGCTCGCGTTCGTGGTGCCCGAGGAGGCGGAGGCCGTCGACATCGTGCGCCGGCTGCTGGTCGAGTCCCCCGGTGACCCGTCGGCGCCGGACCACGCCGACCGGGTGGAGTTCCGCACCCGGTTCGCGCAGACCGCGTCGGCGCTGCGCGCCAAGTCGGTGGAGGACACGGCGTTCTACCGCTATGTGCCGCTGCTGTCGGCGACCGAGGTGGGCGGCGATCCGGGCCGGCCGGGGGTGCCCCCGGAGGACTTCCACGCGTACTGCGCGCGCGTGCAGCGCGACTGGCCGGCCACCGGCACGGTGGTCTCCACGCACGACACCAAGCGCAGCGCCGACGTACGCGCGGCGCTGGCCGTGCTCACCGAGTGCCCCGGCCGGTGGGCGGAGCTGCTGGCCGAGGTGAACCGGCCCGAGGAGGGCGTGGGCGTCCCGGACGGCCAGCTGGCCTGGGCGGCCTGGCAGACGGTGTTCGGGCTGGGGCCCGCCGAGGAGGAGCGGGTGCAGCAGGCGCTGCTGAAGCACGTGCGCGAGGCGGGCATTTACACCAGCTGGACGGAGCAGGAGCCGCCGTACGAGGAGGCGGTGGCCTCGTTCGTCGCGGCCGGGCCGTGCGGGCCGCCGGGCGAGCGCGTGGCGGCCTTCCGCAAGGCGCTGGAGACGCACATCCGGGCCAATGTGCTCGGCACCGCCCTGGTCCATCTGACGATGCCCGGGGTGCCGGACGTGTACCAGGGCACGGAGGGCGAGTACCGGGCTCTGGTGGACCCGGACAACCGGCGTCCGGTGGCGTTCCCGCCCGAGGTGCCCGGCGAGAAGGACGCCCTGACGGCGGCGGCGCTGCGGCTGCGCGCCCGCCGTCCCGGCGCCTTCGGCGCGGCGGCCTCGTACGATCCGCTGACCGCCGAGGGCCCGGCGGCCGGGCACTGTGTGGCGTTCGCGCGCTCCGGCGAGGTGGTGACGGCGGTGACCCGGCTGTCGCTGCGGCTCGCGGAGGCGGGCGGCTGGCGGGAGACCCGGCTGGCACTGCCGCCCGGACGGTGGGCGGACGTGCTGGCCCCGGAGCGGGAGTTCACCGGCGACGCGCGCGTGGCGGACCTTTTCGACCGGTTGCCGGTGGCGTTGCTGGAGCGGGTCGCCGAGGGGTGAGCGGCAGGGCGGAACGCTGAGGAGCCTCAACGG
Organism: Streptomyces sp. NPDC031426; assembly: GCF_055581585.1. Lineage (NCBI taxonomy): Bacteria > Bacillati > Actinomycetota > Actinomycetes > Kitasatosporales > Streptomycetaceae > Streptomyces > Streptomyces sp. NPDC031426. The sequence goes on along the minus strand of NZ_JBVIJE010000013.1, from coordinate 165,642 downwards.
ACCGGAGGGGCTCCCGGGGCGGCCCAGGTGGCGCGCAGGAGGTCCGTGAAGGCCTCGGCGGCGCCGGTGGGCGGCACGCGCGCGTAGACGGTCAGGGGGCGCTTCCAGGCCGGGTCGGGGGTGAGGATCACACAGTCCTCGCCCACGGCCCCGCGCACGACGTCGGCGGACGCGGCGCACACGCCGACCCCGGCGGCGGCCATGCGTACGGCTGTCGAGGTGTGCTCGGTCCACACGGCGGTCCGCGGCCGGAACCCGGCCTTCCCGCACGCCCAGTCGAGGAAGCGCTCGCCGTGGACGACGGGTTCCAGCGCACAGCGGACCCAGGCGCGGTCGGCGAGCTCGGGCAGCGTCACCGTCGTACGACCCGCGAGCCGGTCGTCGAACGGGACCACCAGGACGAGCTCCTCCTCCCCGACCGGTACGACGGTGCCCGGCGGGTCGGCGGGCTCCGGGCCGAAGGCGAGGTCGGCGGTGCCGCGCAGGACGGCCTCCTCCAGCGCCTCGGCGGTGGCGTACTCGTGCAGCCGCAGCAGAACCCGGGGATGGTCCGTGCGCCAGCGGGCGAAGACATCGGGCAGGACGCCGACGGCGAGGGAGTGCAGGGTGGCGACGTGCAGTTCGCCGCCCTCGGCGCCGACGGTGGCGCGGGCCGCGCGGCGGGCCTGCGCGGCGCTGCGGACGGCGAGTTCGGCGTGCGGCAGGAAGGCCCGCCCCATCGGGGTGAGGCGCACACCGCGGGCCATGCGCTCCAGCAGGGCGCCGCCGACCGACTTCTCCAGGGCCTTGATCTGGTGCGAGAGCGCGGGCTGGGTGACGTGCAGGGCGTCCGCCGCGCGGGTGAAGGACGCCTCCTGGACGACCGTCACGAAGTACTCCATCTGCCGCAGGCTCAACTCCGCGCCCTCCCTCGCTCCTCATAAGCATCCTGCATGGCTTCCACAAGAACATTGCCTTGGACTCATGGCAAAGGGCAAGCGGAGGGTGGGGGCATGAGCACACGGGGCATGAGCACACAGGCCACGAACACAGCGGACGTCATCGTCATCGGCGGCGGCACGGGCGGTTACAGCACCGCCCTGCGCGCCGCCGCGCTGGGTCTTGACGTGGTCCTCGTCGAACGCGACAAGGTCGGCGGAACCTGTCTGCACCGGGGCTGCATCCCGAGCAAGGCAATGCTGCACGCCGCCGAACTGGTCGACGGCATCGCCGAGGCACGCGAGCGGTGGGGCGTGAAGGCCACGCTGGACTCGGTCGACTGGGCGGCGCTGGTGGCCACGCGGGACGACATCGTGGCGCGCAACCACAAGGGGGTCGAGGCGCATCTGGCGCACGCGGGCGTGCGGGTGGTGCGGGGCAGCGCACGGCTGACAGGGGCGCGCACGGTGCACGTGGAGGGCGTGCGCGCGGATTCCGCGCTGGGGACGCAGAGCATGTACGCGCCGGGCGCGCACGCCTCTGCCACACGCCCGCTCACCGATCCCGCGCCCGGCGTACAGCCGCAATCCGCGCCGGGCGTTCACGACTTCAGGGCGCGCCGGGGCATCGTGCTCGCGACCGGTTCGCGACCGCGCACGCTCCCGCAGCTCCAACCGGACGGGCGGCGGGTGGTGACCAGCGACGACGCGCTGTTCGCGCCGGGGCTGCCCGCGTCCGTGCTGGTGCTGGGCGGGGGCGCAATCGGTGTGGAGTACGCCTCCTTCCATCGGTCGATGGGCGCGAAGGTCACCCTGGTCGAGGCCGCGGACCGGATCGTTCCGCTGGAGGACGCCGATGTGAGCCGGCATCTGACGCGCGGGCTGAAGAAGCGCGGGATCGATGTGCAGGCCGGCGCGCGGCTGCTGGACGCGGAGGTGCTGGAGAACGGCGTACGCGCGCGCGTGCGCACCGGGCGGGGCGAGACACGCGCGGTGGAGGCGGAGCGGCTGCTGGTGGCCGTCGGCCGGGCGCCGGTCACCGAGGACCTGGACCTGGCCGCGGCCGGCCTCACGACGGACGAGCGGGGATTCGTCGTACCGGCGGACTGGAACCGGCTGGAGACGGCCGTGCCGGGGATCCATGTCGTCGGGGACCTGCTGCCGCCGCCCTCCCTGGGCCTCGCCCACGCCTCGTTCGCGGAGGGCATGCTGGTCGCCGAGACCCTGGCGGGCCTGCCGTCGGCCGCGGTGGACTATGCGGCCGTGCCCCGGGTGACGTACTCCTCGCCGCAGACCGCCTCGGTGGGGCTGAGCGAGACGGAGGCACGCGCGCGTGGGCGTGCGGTCGAGGTGAACACGATGCCGCTGACGGCGGTGGCCAAGGGCATGGTGCACGGCCAGGGCGGCATGGTGAAGGTCGTCGCCGAGGCCGGCGGGCCGGTGCTCGGCGTGCACCTGGTCGGCCCGAACGTGTCGGAGATGATCGCCGAGAGCCAGCTGGTCGTCGGCTGGGACGCCGAGCCCGCGGACGTGGCCCGGCATGTGCACGCGCATCCGACGCTGTCGGAGGCGGTGGGCGAGGTGTTCCTGACGCTCGCGGGACGCGGCCTGCACCAGCAGTGAACGCACGGCACGCACCGCGCCCGCCGCGCCCCCGGGATCCCGCCCGGGCGCCCCCGGGAGCCTCCCCCGCCGAATCCTTGACAGTTCACCCTTCTCGTGCGGGACTTGGAGGGCGAAGCCGGGCGGAACAAGTCGGGGGTGAGTCTTCTGCCGGAGCTGCGCTACCCCAGCGTTCCCGAACTGATCGCCTCCGCGAAGGCGTTGGCCGCTCAGGAACCTGGGCTGTGCTCGCTCAGGCGGGTGGGCGTCTCGCGCGCGGGAAGACCCCTGCACCTGCTGTCGGTGGGGCACGCCCGGCAGGCGGTGCTGGTGGTCGCCGGCGCCCACGCCAACGAGCCGACCGGGGGCTCCACCCTGCGGGTGCTGGCCGAACGCGTACTGGCCGAGCGGGAGTTGCGGACGAACACGTCCTGGCACTTCCTGCTGTGTGCGGATCCGGACGGCGCGAGCCTGCACGTGACGCCGGCGCCGCGCAGCCTGCTCGACTACCACCTCGGCTTCTACCGGCCGACGGGCGCCGAGCAGCCGGAGTGGTCGCCGTCCGTGCTGCCCCCGGACCGGCTGCCGCCCGAGACCCGGGCGCTGACCGGGGTGATCGACGAGCTGCGGCCCTACCTCCAGGTGACCCTGCACGGCACGGACCTGGGCGGCAGCTGGGTGCAGCTGACCAGGGACGTGCCGGGGCTCGCGGAGCCGTTCGCCAAGTCCGCGGCGCAGCTGCACATCCCGGTGGAGACGGGCGCCTCGGACGCCGCCGGCTGGCCGGCCTCCGGCCCCGGGGTGCATGTCATGCCCGGCCCGGAGACGGGCGTGGCCTATCCGAGCATGCCGGACGACGCCCGGCACAGCACCTGGTACCACGCGCACCGCTACGGCGGTCTGACGGCCGTGGTGGAGGTGCCGATGTGGGCGAGCGACCTGGTGGACGATCCGGCGCCGCACCCGGCTCCGGCGGCGGCGATGCGGCGCCTGGCGCAGCGGCTGCTGCGGGACTCGCTGGAGGTGGAGCGGATCCTCGCCGAGGCGCTGCCCCGCCTCGACGGCGCGGACGGCCCGCTGCTGCGGGCGGCGCGCTGGGGGCTGGAGCTGATCCCGGGTCTGGCCGAGGACTGGACCCACACCCCGCCGGCCGCCACGACGATGGCGTACGTCGGCAGTGTGGACGCCTTCGGGCGGCGGCTGCCGCTGCGCGCGGCGGCGATGCTGCTGCGGGTGCTGCGGGAGACGGACGACCTGGCGGCGCCGCGGCTGGAGCAGCTCGTCGCCGACTGGTGCGACGCCTTCGCGGCCCGTTTCCGGGCCCGCTGGGTGCCGTTGGAGCATCAGGTGGAGCACCAGTCCCGGACGGTGCTGGTGGCGGCGCAGCAGGCCCGGGAGCGGGCGGTGTGAGCCGGCTGGGCCCCCACCGCCCACCTGATCGGTGGTCAGCCGTCCAGGGCGAACACCGCGCCGGTCCGCGCCTTCATGACGCACGTGTTGGCATACGTCTGCCGGAAGTGGACCGGCCGGCCGTTCCAGCGGCCGCTCGCGTGGGCGGTCACCGGGGCGTAGATCATCGGGCAGAAGACTCTCTTGGGCGGGACGCGGCCGATGTCTCCGTCGGCGGCGGCGAGTTCGGCGCAGGCCTCGGCCGCGTGCCGTTGGCCCAGGGGCGGGTCGCACAACAGCAGGGTGCCCCGGGCGCCGCCCGGACTCGCCTCACCCTTGGTGACGGTGAGGTGGAGCCAGTTGCCGGGGAGGAGATCGCGGGACGCCGCGTGGGCCGGGCCCGCGGCGAGGAGCCCGGCGGCCGCCAGCAGGACGCCGCCCGCCGCTGTCGCTCTGGTGAAGTACGTCATGCCCCCTTGCATCGGCACGCCGGCGCGCGTTCCCCAGCCCGGCTCACCCGATCGGGACCCCACGCGCCCGTGCCGGGAGCATCCGTTCGAACGGGACCGGCCGGCGCCGCTCAGCTCGCGGCGAGCCGGAACGCCATCCTGCCGAAGGCGACCTGGTCGCCCTCGCTGACGACGACCGCGCCGATCACCCGGCGGCCGTTGACGGTGGTGCCGTTGGTGGAGCCGAGGTCCCTGAGGACCCACACGCCGCCCTGCCGGCTGAGCTCGGCGTGCACGCGGGAGACGGTGTCGTGGTTCAGGCGCAGCCCGTTGGCCGGGTCGCGGCCGATGCGCAGCGGATGGGTGCGCGCCGGGTGCGGCAGCAGCAGCTTGGGCAACCGCTCGGCCTGCCAGGCCCGGCGCAGCCGTACGGTGAACCCGGAGACGGCCTCGACGGTGCCGAGGACCGCGCGGGAGAAGCGGTTCTCCCGGGGCAGGTCGGCGACGAGGGCGGCCAGTTCGTCGGCGCGGCGGGCGGCCAGCGCCAGCTCCATGCGGCGCACGAACGTGTCGTGCGAGAGCCGGCCCATGGCGACGCCGTCACGCAGCACCTGCAGCGCCTTGTCGCGCTCCGCGTCGGACAGCCGCGCGGGGTACGTGGAGAACTCGAAGGACGACGTCACGCAGGTGATTGTCGGGCAGTGAACCCCGGGTGTCCAGAAGACGGGGAATCGACGCCGATCTGCGGGTACTTCCGCGACACCCACCGGGAAAGGACGGATTCGAAGGCGGATTGATCGTCCCGGCGGGCACGATGGGAGCGCGGGACATCACGGTGAGCAGGCGAGACATCACAGACGAAGGGGAACCGTCCGTGCAGTTCGAGGTGTGGGCACCGCAGGCAGACCGAGTGACGCTCCATTGCGAGGGCGGCACGCGCGCGTTGGCGCGCGATACCGAGCGAGCGGGCTGGTGGACGGGGGAGGCGGAGGCCGGGGACGGCGCCCGGTACGGCTTCGCGCTGGACGACGGCCCCGTCCGGCCCGACCCGCGCTCACGCCGCCAGCCGGACGGACCCGACGGGCTGAGCGCGGTCGTGGACCACGGGCGCCACGCGTGGCGCACCGAGTGGGCGGGGCGGGGCCTGCCGGGTGCCGTGCTGTACGAGATGCACGTGGGCACGTACACCGCGGAGGGCACCCTGGACGCGGCGGCGGCCCGGCTGGAGCACCTGGTGGAACTGGGCGTCACCCACGTGCAGTTGCTGCCGGTGTGTCCGTTCCCCGGCCGGCACGGCTGGGGCTACGAGGGGGTGTCGCCGTGGGCGGTGCACGAGCCGTACGGCGGCCCGGAGGCGCTGAAACGATTCGTGGACCGGGCGCACGAACTCGGTCTGGGTGTCGTGCTGGACGTCGTGCACAACCACTTGGGGCCGTCGGGCAACTATCTGCCGCTCTTCGGGCCGTACTTCACCGACGCCCACCACACGCCATGGGGCTCGGCGGTGAACCTGGACGGGCCCGGCTCGGACGAGGTGCGCGCGTTCTTCGTCGGCAGCGCGCTGGCGTGGCTGCGGGACTACCGGATCGACGGGCTGCGGCTGGACGCGGTGCACGCGCTGTACGACACGCGCGCGTGCCACTTCCTGGAGGAGCTGTCGACGGCCGTGGACGCTCTGGCCGAGGAGCTCGGCCGGCCGCTGTTCCTGATCGCCGAGTCGGACCTGAACGACCCGCGGGTCATCACCCCGCGCGCGGAGCACGGCCTCGGGCTGCACGCCCAGTGGAACGACGACTTCCACCACGCGCTGCACACCGCGCTGACCGGTGAGTCGCAGGGCTACTACGCGGACTTCGCGCAAGGACCGTTCGCCGCGCTGGCCAAGACGCTCACCGGTGGCTACTTCCACGACGGCACGTACTCCGCCTTCCGCGGCCGGCACCACGGCCGGCCGCTGGACCGCGCGCGGGTGGCCGGGCACCGGCTGCTCGGCTACAGCCAGACACACGACCAGGTCGGCAACCGCGCCCAGGGCGACCGGCTGTCCGCCCGTCTCTCCCCCGGTCTGCTGGCCTGCGCGGCGACGCTGACGCTGACCTCGCCGTTCACGCCGATGCTGTTCATGGGCGAGGAGTGGGCGGCGGGCACGCCGTGGCAGTTCTTCACCGACCACACCGATCCGGAGCTGGCCGAGGCGGTACGGCGGGGCCGGCGGCGGGAGTTCGCGGCGCACGGCTGGGCCGAGGAGGACGTACCGGACCCGCAGGACCCGGCGACCCGCGAGCGGTCCTGCCTGGACTGGTCGGAACCGGAACGCGAGCCCCACGCGCGCGTGCTCGCCTGGTACCGCCGGCTGATCGCCCTGCGGCACGAGCAGCCGGACCTCACCGACCCGGACCTGGCCGACACGAAGGTGGCGTACGACGAGGACGCCCGCTGGCTGGCCTTCCGGCGCGGTGACGTACGGGTGGTGGTGAACCTTGGCAAGGCCCCGGCGGCGATCCCGCTGGGCACCCGCCCCGCGGTGGTCCTGGCGGCCTGGGAGCCGGTGGAGCTTCCGGGCCCGGACGGGGTGCTCCAGGTGCCCGGGGAGTCGTGCGTGGTGCTGGCGCAGCCCTGAGCGGGTCTGCGCCCGGTCTGCGACTCCCGCCGCGCGGGCGCCCCCGTTGTGCGCCCCGCGGCGGGCCGGAGCCGGTGCGCTACGGCTCCGGCCCGTCCTCCTTGAAGTCCGACAACCGCTCCAGGAGGATCGGCTCCCACGCGCGCCGCAGCTGCGTCCGCAGCAGCGCCGGGGAACCGCCCGCGCGGCCTTCCAGGTGGCCGGCGAGGTGGATGACGGCGTCGCAGCGGGCGAGCCACAGGCCGCGCAGGCAGGGGCGGGTGCCGTAGCCGGCGAGGGTGGCGGCGCGGACGGCGGCCGGGGAGCCGACGGCGAGGGCCAGGCCGGCGATGTCCTCGGCGGGGTCGCCCAGGGCCGCCCGGGTCCAGTCCAGGATGCCGCGCACCCGCCCGTCGGCGCTGACCACCACGTGCTCGCCGGTCAGACCGTGGTGGGTGAGGACGGCGGTGCCGGGCTGCGCGGCGAGCTGGGCCGCGCCGGGCGGGGTCAGCTGGTGCATCCGGGCGGCGTCGAACTCGTCGGCGGCGGCGAGCCGTTCGGCCGCGTGCACGGCCATGCGGCGCAGCGCCTCCAGGGAGCGCGGGGCGGTGCGCGGCACGCCGAGCGCCTCGGCCTGCCGCGCGGGCACCGCGCGCAGCCCGGTGAGCAGCCCGGCGAGGTCGGCCTCGCCGACAGCGGAGACGTCGTGCTCGTCGGCGGTGCCGCCGGGCACCTTGGTGTCCAGGGTGTAGGCGAGGCCGGGCGCCCAGTCGCCGTGCGCGACGCTGGTGGGGACGGCGACGGGCAGGTGCGGCCGGAGCAGGTCGCGCAGGCGTAGTTCCCGGCGGCGCCCTACCGAGGCCTCGCGGTCGGGGGCGAGGCGGAGCACATGGCGGGTGCCGACCCACCAGGTGTACGCACGGCCCTCCGTCACGGGCCGCACATCGGGGCCCGCGGTGTCGTCGCCGCCCTCCTTGAGCAGCGAACGGACCAGTCTGCGGACGGTGTCCGCGGTGGGTGTCGGTGCCTGGGTCATGGGTCGCGCGTCGCCGTTCCTGAATGTCCGTCGCGGGTGTGTCTGCGGAGTAGCTCAGTGCTCTCTCAGTCCACCATGACCAGGTCGTGCGTGGTGTTGTTGAGGCGGCGGCCGCCGCCCTCCGTCACCGTGACGATGTCCTCGATGCGCACCCCGAAGCGGCCGGGCAGGTAGATGCCGGGCTCGACGGAGAAGCACATCCCGGGCACGAGGGGCTGTTCCTCGCCCTCGATCATGTACGGCGGCTCGTGCGTGGTGACGCCGATGCCGTGCCCGGTGCGGTGGATGAAGTACTCGCCGTATCCGGCGTCGGTGATCACCGCGCGGGCGGCGCGGTCGACGTCCTGGCACGCCGCCCCGGGCCGTACGGCCTGGTAGCCCGCCTCCTGGGCCTCGCGCACGATGTCGTGCACCCGGCGCTGCTCCTCGGTGGGCTCGCCCACATGGACCGTACGGGTGGTGTCGGAGCCGTAGCCGTCCTTCAGGCCGCCGAAGTCCAGGACGACCATGTCGCCGCGCCGGATGACGCGGTCGCCGACCTCGTGGTGCGGGTTGGCACCGTTGGGGCCGGAGCCGACGATGGTGAAGTCGACCTGCTCGTGGCCGAAGCGGCGCAGCAGGCCGGCGAGATCGTGGCCGACGTCGGACTCGCGGCGGCCGGCGAAGGGAACTTTGCGGATCTCCTCGAACGTTGCATCGGCAGCCGCTCCGGCGGCGGCGAGGAGTTCCAGTTCCGCGGCGTCCTTGACGGCGCGCAGCATGGGGAGGGCGTCGGTGAGAGAGGCGTAGGAGGTGTCCGGCAGGGCCCGCTGGAGGCCCAGCAGGTGCATGGCCCAGGTGTTGTCGCTGATGCCGAACCGGCCGTGGCCGTCGAGGAGGGCGGCGGTGACGGCGTAGGGGTCCTTGCCGTCGGTCCAGTCGCGCAGGGTGAGCGCGGACGCGCCGGTCGCGTGCTCGGCGTCGGGGGCCTCCAGGGTCGGCACCACGAGCACGGGCTCCCGGCCAGGGGTGAGGACCAGCACGGTGAGCCGTTCGGTGACGGCGGTGGGCGTGTAGCCGGTGAGCCAGACCATGTCGGGTCCCGGTGCCACGAGCAGCCCCGCGAGGCCGGCGTCGGCCGCGGAGCGCGCGGCACGCTCCATGCGGGCCCTGTAGTCGGCGGCGGTGAAGAGCGCGGGCGTACTACCGGTCATCCGGGCCTCCGGGCGGGTGGGGATACGGGCGACGGCGTCTCGGGCAGCATCCTGCCCGGCCGGACAGGGTCACGCGAGCCGATCGCCGGTGCTCCCCGCAGGGCGCGGTCGGCTCGGAAGGGACTCGGCATGGGGCCATCATGGCGCGCGGGGCGCACGGTGACCAGCGGGTTTCCCGGGGTGACCGAGAGGTCGTGGGCCGGTGGCCGCGCCGGCCCGCCGAAGTGTCCTGAGACGGGCCCGCGCCGGCCCGCTCAGGTCGCCATGCCCGGTACGACCGTCAACTGCTGGCAGACCCCGCCGCTGTGACGCACGGTGAGGAGCACCTGCTTCCCGGGGCGGGCCTGGGCGACGGCCCGGGCGAGGTCGGCGGCGGTGTCCACGCGCGCGGAGCCGAACCGCAGCAGCACGTCCCCGCGGACCAGGCCGGCCGCGTAGCCGGGGCCCGGCACATGCACGCCCACGACCAGCGCGCCCGCCTTCTCGGCGTCGACGACCTCCACGCCCAGGGTCGCCCCGGTCGCGGCGGCAGGGGCGGGGCTCGGGGTGGCGCCGGGGGCGGCGGGGACGGTGGACATGCCCCTGGCCGGGGGTGCGCTCGGCGGGGCCTGGCGTTGCAGCTCGGCGAGCCTGCTCATGCCGATCACCGTGGCGCCGACGGTGCCCATGCCGACGCCGGACAGCACCAGCAGGGTGCCGGCGCACAGGACGAACAGCAGGGTCCGCAGCCGCCGTCCGCGCCGTGGCACGGCGTGCGGGCGGTGGGGCGGGCCGGTGGTGCCGCCCTCCCGTGGGTCCTGACCGGGCATCGGCTTGGGACGCAACGCAGTCTGTTCCATGGTTCGCTCGCCTCCGGCTGGTGCTCTACCCGGGACGCCGGGCCGCGACGTGACACGAACGAGTGAGAATGGCCGGAGCGTGGCGGAGGGTAGCCATGGCCTGAAGAGGCGGCGCCAGGGGAGCGCCCGGACCACCACGCCCTCCGCGCGAGGCGGTGATCACACCGTTCCCACCAGCCTCCGCACCACCTCCTGCGCCGCTGCCCCGGGACTCCCGCCGTGGACGAGTTCCGTGCGGTGGACGACCCGGGGCGCGGTGAGCGGGACGGCGACCGCGTCGGGTACGGCGGTGACGGCCGACCGGGGCAGCAGGACGAGGCCGTGTCCCGCGGCCGCGAGGGCGGTGAGGGCGCGCAGATCGGTGCCCTCGTAGCGCAGGGCGGAGCGGAACGCGCGGCCGCCGGTCGCGGCGCGCAGCTGGTCGAGCGGGAGGGCGGCGTCCGGCGCGTCGAGCCAGCGGGCGTCGGCGAGGTCGTCGAGGCGCAGGCCGGCCCGCGCGGCGAGGGGGTGGCGGGCGGGCAGCAGGACGCTCACGGGTTCCTCGGCGAGGCCGTGCGTGGTCAGCGGCGCCACGTCCGGCAGGCGCAGCGGGTCGCTGGGTGCGGCGAGCCCGTCGACGAGGCCGAGATCGGCGGTGCCGATGGCGACGGCGGCCGGGATCTCCTCGCGGGTGAGGACACGCAGGGTGACGCCGGCCGGCGGGAGGGCGGCGAGGACACCGGCACCGAGCGCGGTCGGGGTGGTGACGAGGGTCAGGCCCCGCTGGGGTGCGGCGGCCATACGGAGGATGTCGGCGCGGGCCGCGTCCAGCCGCAGCAGCAGCGGGGCCGCGTGCTCCAGCAGCCGCTCGCCGGCCGCGGTGGGCGCGACCGGCCGCCGGGTCAGCAGGGATGCGCCCAGGTCCTGTTCGAGCGCGGCGATGTGCTGGGAGACCGCGGACTGGGTGTAGCCCAGCTCGCGGGCGGCCTCCGAGAAGGAGGCGAGGCGGGCCACGGTGACGTAGGTGCGCAGCAGATGCGGGTCCATACGGCCCAGGATCCCATCACCATCAGCTGCGCTTATCGACAGTGCAGGAATCATCGTTGGACGTGAACTGACGCCGGCCCGGAGGATGGCGGCCATGACGAACAACGCAACCGTCGCCCTGGTCGGCGACCGCTCGCCGCATGTCCTGTCGCACACGCGCGTGCCGCTTCTGCTGGAGACCCTGGCCGAACGCGACCGGCTGGTCCTGGACGCGTACTGGATCTCCTCCGAGGACGCCGCGGCCGAGGACGCGGTCCGCGGCTTCGACGCCGTGTGGGTGCTGCCGGGCAGCCCGTACCGCAGCGAGGCCGGTGTCCTCGCGGCCGTGCGCACGGCGCGCGAGGAGGGCATTCCGTTCCTGGGCACGTGCGGCGGCTTCCAGCACACGCTGCTGGAGTTCGCCCGCGATGTGTGCGGACTGACCGAGGTGGCGCACGCCGAGAACGACCCGGACGCCGCCGACCCGCTCATCGAGCCGCTGGCCTGCTCGCTGGTCGGCCATGAGGCGGCGGTGACGATCGAGCCGGGCTCGCTGGCGGAGTCCGTGATCGGCTCGCGGCGCACGGTCGAGCGGTACTTCTGCGCCTACGGCCCCTCCCGCCACCTCGACACGCTCCGCGCCCACGGACTGCGGTTCTCCGGGCACGACGAGGACGGTCAGGTGCGGGTCGTCGAACTGCCCGGCCACCCCTTCTTCCTGGCGTCCCTGTTCCAGCCGGAGCTGTCCGGCGACGGCTCGCGCCCGCACCCGATGATCCGGGCCCTGGCGCGAGCCGCGGTCGGCCACGCGGTGTCCGGGCTCGCCCGGCCGGCGTGACCCGCTCCACGAGAAGGTCCGCCGAGGCCGAACTGCGCGGGGCGGCCCGCACGGCGCTGGACAGGGCCGCCGGGGAGCCGGCCGAGCGGTTCGGCGAGTCCGGCTGACGAGTGGCTCGGTCAGCCGGCGAGCGGCGCGGTCAGCCGACGAGCTGGACGGGCGGCGCCGGGGCCCGGTCGGGCAGGAAGCCGTGTGCGCGGCGCCCCAGCCACTCGGCCCTGTAGCGGTCCACGTTCCGGTGCCAGTTCAGGATGCCGGCCATCCAGTTCTGCAGGTCGAGGACATAGCCCTCCATGGCGGCCCGGCCCGCCTCCGAGAGCTGGAAGTCGTCGTGGAGCGCGGGCAGTTCGTGCTCCACGACCTGCTCGAACTGCTGCATGCGCTGGGTCGTCAGATCGTGTACGACCCGGAGGGCGGTCGGGTGGTCGACGCCGAAGAAGTTCTGCACCACCAGGACGGAGTTGTGGATCTCGCCCTCGAACTCGATCTCCTTCTGGTACGAGAAGATGTCGTTGACCAGACAGGCGTAGTCGATGGCGGCGTTCTCCAGGGAGCGGACCGGGCCGCTGCGGTACACCTCCGGCGGGACGGCGGGGCCGTGACCCATGCGGCACAGGCTCAGGGTGAGGTCGGAGCCGAAGGTGGCGCGCCGCATCTCCAGGTAGTCGACCGGGTCGGGGATGCGGTTCTGCAGCTTGTTGGACAGCTCCCACACCCAGCTCTCGGTCATCGTGTCCACGGTGGCCTTCAGGGTGCGCCGCTGGTCGGCGGTCATGCCGGCCGTCGTCCGCGCCCACAGGTCGGTCAGCCCCCGCTCCATCGCGTCGGCCGGGACCAGGGCCGGCTCGCCCTCGACGGGCATGCACCGCGACAGCCGGGCCGTGGTCAGCCGGGCGGCGGCGAGGTTCCGGCGGTGGCCGTGGACCAGCGGGTAGTAGTCGTCACCGTAGGTTCCCCAGGCGAGCCACTGGGCGCTGAGGTCGAGCGCCTCGGGCGTGGCGTCCGGGTCCAGGCCGGCGGAGCACAGCGCGAGGTCGTAGGCGGCGAGTTTGTCCTCGTCCCAGACGCCCTCCTCCAGGATGCCCATGCGGTGCGACCAGTCCACGAGGTTGCGGCGCGCGGCGTCGAGATGGGGGCTCAGTCCGAGCCGGTAGGGCATGTGGAACTCGGGCAGTACGGACGGGCCGACCTTCTGGTACGGCAGGTGGGTGTAGGCGCGCAGGCGTTCCTGCGCGGCAGCGGCGAGGAGTGCGCCGACGTCGGCGGCCGAGACGCCGGGGCCGCTCGGCAGCTGCCAGGGCGAGCCGGGCCGCGCCCCCTTGTTCATGTAGCGGCCGGAGCGCATGTGCCATTCGTGGCCGCCGGACTGCCAGTCCTGCAGTCCCTTGGTGTACGCGGCGACCGCGGCGACCTGGTCCGGGGTGAGCCCCTTCTCCAGCGCCACGACGGGGACTTCGGTGAGCGCGGTGTGCTCGAACTGGTGCAGGCGTGAGGTGAGGATGTCGTTGACGGTCTCGGCGGCCTCCTGGGTCGTACAGCCGAAGAAGGTCTCCAGCACCAGCACGCCGTTGCTGTTCTCGCCCTCGTCCTCGACCTCTCGCTGGTAGGAGAACAGGTCGTTGCGCAGGTGGACGGCGTCGGAGAACGTCTCCATGAGGACCCGCAGCGGCCGGGTGCCGGCGACGGCGGCGGGCACCTCGGCGGTCGCGTACTCCACGAGCCCGGCCGACCAGGGGGCGCCGCCCACCTTGCGGCGCATCTCGATGTACTCGACGGGGTTGGCGATCCGCCCCTCGTTGATGTTCGACAGCTCCCACATCGACTCGTTGAGCAGATGCTCGGTGGCCACGGAGAAGCGGCGGCGCCAGGCCACGGACATCGACGGCACCGTGCGCGCCCACAGGTCCTTCAGCCCCGCCTCGACGGGATTCTCCGGTTCCGGCACGGGGGTCGCCGGGTCGAGCGGCATGAACAGCGGCAGGCGGTCGAGGTGGGCCTTTCCTGCGGCGCGGTCGGGGGTGCGCTTGTACATGTCGAGGAAGTGGTCGTCGAAGAAGAACACCCACACGTACCAGTCGGTGATCAGCGAGAGAGCCGGGCCGTCGCAGTCGGGGTGGGTGTAGGCGCACAGGAGTCCGTAGTCGTGCGCCTCCAGGTCGGCCTGCTCCCAGATCCCGGAGCCTTCCAGCATGCCCGTCTCGCGCGCCCACTCGGTCGAGTGGGCGCGGGCCTCGTCGAGGTGCGGGTTGAGCCGCGCGGGATACGGCATGTAGAAGTGCGGGAGTTGGAACGGCTGCGTCATGGCCGGGGCCCTACCCGCGGTCTCCGACGCCCATCCGCCGTGCGGGACATGATCACACCATCGCGTGAACCGCCCCTGAATCGGGGAACTCCCGCCGCCTGCCTCGGGCGTTCACGACCGGGGCGGCAGAAGTTCCGCGGCGCTTCCGAGTCGGCCGTTGGGAGGGCTGGTCGAGGGTGGCGGTCTGGTGGGCGAGGAGGACCGGGTCGTGCAGCGCCGTCACCAGGACGCTGGTGACCAACCGGATCCTCCGGGTCGCGCCGGCCATCGCGAAGAGCAGGACCAGCGGCGCCGGGCTCACCCCGACGTCTCCGGCCCGGGGCAACACCGCCGCCCCCGCCCCTGTGCCACCTCCGGGCCCTTGCCGTGCCCCCGCGCGCGGGCCACGGTAGGCGCATGACCTCCTTTGTGCTGCCCCATGAGGTGCACGGCGACGGCGCCCACAAGGTGTTCGCCGTGCACGGCTGGTTCGCCGACCGGTCCGCCTACGCCGCCGTCCTGCCGGATCTCGACCGCACTGCCTTCAGTTACGTGCTGGTCGACCTGCGCGGCTACGGCGAGGCCCGGGACGCGGCGGGCGCGTACACGACGGCCGAGGCGGCCGGGGACCTGGTGGAGCTGGCCGACCGGCTGGGCTGGGACCGGTTCTCGGTGATCGGGCACTCCATGGGCGGCGCGGTGGCACAGCGCCTTGCGGCCACGGTCCCGGACCGGCTGCGCCGGATGGTGGGCGTCTCCCCGGTGCCGGCCTCGGGGGTGCCGCTGGCCGACGGGCAGGGCACGCTGTTCACGGACGCCGCGTACAAGCCGGAGAACCGGCGCGCGATCCTCGACCTCACCACCGGGGGCCGGCGTCCCGCCGCCTGGCTGGACCGGATGGTCGCCCGCTCGCTGCAGCGCAGCGACGCGAAGGCGTTCCGGGCCTGGCTGGACTCGTGGGCGGGCGAGGACTTCCACGCCGACGTGGCGGGCAGCGAGGTTCCCGCGCTCGCCGTGGCCGGGGAGCTGGACCCGGCCCTGTCGCCGGAGGTGATGCGGCAGACCTGGATGTCCTGGTATCCGCGTGCCGAGCTCGTGGCACTGCCGTTCGCCGGGCACTACGCCATGGACGAGGCCCCGCTGGACCTGATCCGCGTGGTCGAGGACTTCCTGCGCGCGGACGCCGAAAGCCCGGCGGACGCCGAAGACCTGGCGCCCGCCGTGGACCCGGCGCCCGCCGTGGACCCGGCGGCCGCCGTGCCCCACGCCGACGCGAGTGAGCCGGCGTGAGCGTGCGTGAGACCCGGCCGGTGCCCGACGTGTTCGACCCGCGCCGGTACGCCGTCGGTGTGCCGCACGACGACTACCGGCTGCTGCGCGACCGCCATCCGGTCGTCTGGCAGGAGGAGCCGGAGGTGCTGGGCTGGCCGGCCGGGCCGGGCTTCTGGGCGGTGACCCGGCACGCGGACGTCGTCCGGGTGCTGAAGGACGCCACGACGTACTCCTCGCATCTCGGCGCGACCCAGATCCGCGACCCGGATCCGGAGGATCTGCCGTTCATCCGGCGCATGATGCTCAATCAGGATCCGCCCCAACACGGGCGGTTGCGGCGGCTGGTGAGCCGGGCCTTCACCCCGGGCCGGGTCGACCGGTTCGCGGCCGTCGCCCGGGAGCGGGCGCGCACCCTGCTCGACGGGGCGTTCGGGCAGGCGCGGGAAGGGGACGGCACGGTCGATCTGGTGGCCACCGTCACCGACGAGTACGCCCTGCTCAACCTGGCGGATCTGCTGGGCGTGCCGGAGAGCGACCGGCGTTTGCTGCTGCACTGGACGCAGCGGGTCATCGGTTACCAGGACCCGGACGAGGCCGGTCCGGCGGTGCTGGACGAGGCGGGCAAGCCGGTCAATCCCCGGTCCCCCGCGATGCTGAAGGACATGTTCGCCTACGCCGGACAGCTGGCCGCACACAAACGACGGCATCCTGCCGACGACATCATGACCACGCTCGCCCAGGATCCCGAACTCGCCGACGGGGAACTGGAGATGTTCTTCTTCCTGCTCACCGTCGCGGGCAACGACACCGTGCGCAGCGCGGCCCCCGGCGGGCTGCTGGCACTGGCGGAACACCCGGAGGCGTACGCGGCATTGCGCGCGGGCAAGATCGAAGTCGCCACCGCCGTGGAGGAGTTGCTGCGCTGGCATCCGCCCGTGCTGACCTTCCGCCGGACCGCCGCACGGGACACGGAACTGGCGGGTCGGCGGATCCGGGCCGGGGACAAGGTCGTGGTCTTCCACGCCTCGGCCAACCGGGACGAGCGGGTCTTCACCGATCCGGCCCGGCTCGACCTCGCCCGCTCCCCCAACCCGCACGTGTCCTTCGGCGACGGCCCGCATGTCTGCCTGGGCGCCCACTTCGCTCGGCTGCAACTGCGGCTGCTCCACGAGGAGGTGCTGCGTGTGCTCCCCGAGCCGCGGCTCGCCGCACCGGCCGGGCGTCTCGTCTCGAACTTCATCAACGGCATCAAGTCACTGCCTGTGCGGGTCACTTGAGGTCGGCGCCCGACACCTGGATCAGCGCGTGCGTGCCGCTGGTGCGCCAGCGCCCGTCCTCGGTGGCCACCAGCGCGGCCTCGGTCGTCGCGGACAGGCCGGTGATCACGTCCGACTTCAGGGTGCGCAGTGCGGCGACCGGGCCGGGGAAGTAGGCGGTCGTCTCCTGGAAGGGCGTGGTCGGCGGCCAGAGCCGGTCGCCCACCAGACGCCGGTAGTTGAGGTCGCCCTTGAAGACGGTCAGGGTGGCCGCGGCGAACTCGGCGCGCAGGTCGTCCGGCATCTCCGCATACGGCAGCGGGGCGCAGGAGAACGGGTGTGCGCGCACGGTGAGGCGGCCGTCGGCCATGGCCGACCAGAGCACGCGCGCGTACTCGGCGGCCGCGCCGGACGCGGCCCGCAGCCGGTGCAGCGCGTCGACGACGTCGGCAGTGGTGGCGTCGGAGACGTAGTACGGATACGGCTTGACATGCAGCACCGCCCGCGCGGCCCGGCCCTCGGCGAGAAGGTGGCCGAGCAGCAGCAGGTCCGGGACGAGTTCGCGGCCCGCGTTGTCCGCGACCAGGACGAGCGTGGCCGCGTTGCCGGGCGGTAGCAGCGACCACAGGGCCGCGCTGTCGTCGGCGACCAGCGCGGGGGCCGGGTCCAGGGCCTCGGCGCCCTCGGCGGAGAGCCGGAAGCCGAGGTCGGCCCGGTTGCCCCACAGCGAGCCGTGCAGCAGGGCACGCGCCCGCTCCTCCTCCGGCAGGCCGGGCAGGGCGTCCAGCGCGGCCAGTTCCCCCTCCGTCTCCGGCGCGTCGAGTTCGGCGCGCTTGAACGGGCGGAAGGGGTCGATGCCCTGCCAGGCGCCGGGGCCGAACCAGCCGACGGCGTCCAGCAGCCGGCGGTAGAAGTAGCTCTCGGACCACAGCCACGGCACGTCGTACCAGGAGAGCCCGGCACAGCCGGCCAGGCCCCAGTCCTGCCACCGGTCCCGGTCCGGGGCGTCGGCGGGCAGCGGCTGGACCGTGCCCTCGGTGCAACTCTTCAGCAGCTCGTCCAGCGCCCGGTGCTGCCCGGGGCCGTACGGGAAGGCGTCCCGTACCCGGCTGATGATCGCGGGGTGCCGCTCGGCCAGCACGCTGTGCGGGAACGAGCCGGGTTCGTTGCCGAGGATCACGGGTGCGAACGAGGTGGAGGGCATGTCCGTCACCGTATCGCGTGGGTCAGGCGGTTCTGATCTCCCGCTCCAGCTGCGTGGCGAGGGTGACGTAGCGGGGGCGGCGGTGGACCGGGACCAGGCCCCGGATCAGGAGGTGCCACATCTCGGCGACCCGGCGCGGAAGCCGTCCTACCGGTTCGAGTGAGCGGCCCGCGACCCGGGTGCCGACGAAGAAGGAGACCAGGGAGTGCGCGACGATGCCGATGTCGAGATCGCCGTGCACATCGGACTCCCTGACGGCCCCGTGGAACTTCCGGTTGGCGAACTCCAGCCATTCGGTGAACGGGTGCCGCAGGGGCGGCCGTACGGCGACGCCGGCGGTGGCGAGGCGGAGCGCGGCGCGCGGCACGGGGTCCTCCACGGCGAGTCTGGCGATCCCGAACGTGGCGCGCATCAGGCCTTCCAGCGAGGAGTAGCCGCGGCTCTCGACCTCGGCGACAAGCGCTTTCGCGGCGCCCGCGTTGAGTTCGAGGATGGCGTGGGCGAGGTCCTCCTTGGCGGCGAAGTGGAAGTACAACGCCCCCTTGGTGACCTTCGCGTGCGCGACGATGTCGCTCAGGCTCGTGGACTCGTAGCCCTGCCGGTCGAACAGATCGGCGGCGGCCGTGATGATCGTTGCCCGGGTCTGTTCGGCGCGTAACTGCCTCGCCATCCTGGGACCCCTCCTCGCGACTCGTACGAACGGGACATGCGGTTTGTTTTTGACCCCTTGCACACGATAACTCACTGTCCGGCAGCGGCAGTCCGGGGTGCGGGCCGGCGTCGGGACACGTGTCATCGGCGGATCCGGCATCGGGCGGGCCCCCAGCGGTCCGTGAACGACGAGACCAGAACGGTTCCCCCCTTCCTTGCCCGGCTGTCCTCGGCAGCCGCGGGGCGGCGGGTGCCGGACCCATGATCGCCACGATACGAGGACGACCGCCGGCTCCTCAACGGGGTCGCGAATCAGGCGCGAAACGTCCGTACCGGTCGGTGGTTTCGCACCCCCCCCGGGCCATCGATGCGCCGGTCCGGCTGAACGCGGGGAACGCCTGCGCCGTACTGGACCGCGCAGACCCCGTTCCCGCGCCCGCCGAGGAGACATCCCGGATGACCCGGATGACCGCCCGCCCGAGCGTCACGGTGGCCGTAGCCGCGGCCCCGCTCCTGCTCCTGTCGTGGGCGGCGGGGTCCGCCCAGGCGCACGGGGCCCCCACGGATCCGGTCAGCCGGGTCTACGCCTGCTCCCCTGAGGGCGGCGACGCCGGCCGCTCGGCGGCCTGCCGGGCGGCCGTCGCGGCGAACGGCGCTCCCTTCACCGCGTGGGACAACCTGCGCGTGGCCGGGGTGAACGGCCGTGACCGGCAGGTGATCCCGGACGGCAGACTGTGCAGCGGCAACCTTCCGGCGTACCGGGGCCTGGACCTGGCGCGGCGGGACTGGCCGGCGACCCGGCTGACACCCGGCGGCAGACTGACGATGACATACGCCTCGACGATCGCGCACACGGGCACGTTCCGGCTGTACCTGACCGAGCCCGGCTACGACCCGTCGAAACCGCTCACCTGGTCCGAGCTGCCGGAGCGGCCCTTCGCGCAGGTCACCGATCCACCGCTGCGCGGCGGGGCGTACCACATCGCCGCGACACTCCCGAAGGACCGGACGGGGCGTCAGGTGCTGTACACCATATGGCAGAACAGCAGCACGCCGGACACCTACTACTCCTGTTCCGACGTGGTCTTCGCGGCGAAGGGGGCGGGGACGGCGGAAGCCGGACCTGCCGTCTCGGCAGGTCCGGCTTCCGCCGCGGGCGGGCAGGCCACCCGGGAGACGGGCCCCTCGGCGCCCGCGCTGGCGGGCGGCGCCGCCGCGGTGCTGGTGCTCACCGGAGGCGTCGCCCTCGCCGTACGGCTGCGGCGTCGCTGAACTCGGCGCTGCCGCAGTCCGGTTGACGGCTCAGTTGACGTAGACCGGGGTGCCGCCGTCCGTCACGGGCGCGTACTTGGCGGTGAAGTAGCCGCTGGAGAAGCACAGCGACGAGCCCGAGGTCTTGGTGAACTGCTGGTTGGTGAAACTGATGCTGTTGTCGGTGTTGTCGGCCTTCCCGGTCAGGGAGGGCGCCTGGTAGACGCAGGTGATGGAGCCCAGCAGGGTGCGCAGCTTGACCGTGGTCTGGATGGTGGAGCCGCTCGCCGGTGAGACGGTGAGGGTGCCGTCGGAGGCGACCGTCGCCGTGTAGGGCAGGTTGTCGACGGTGATGCTGCTGACGCCGAGGACGCCGGTGACGTTGCTGGTGCAGGAGCTGCTGTCGAAGGTGTGCCCGGTGACGGACTCGGTGGCCGGGCCGGGGGCGGTCGGGTTGCCCGTGACCGTGGCGGTGAACTGGGAGGTCTTGCAGGTGACGCCGCTGGTGCCGGTCGCGCTGGAGTAGAGCGTGGCCGACGTCCCGGAGGCCAGCGGCGCGGTGAGGGTGTCGCCGGTCGCGACGGCGGTGCCGCCCGCGCTGCCGGTGGTGAGGACGGCGCTGCCGTCGGCGGAGGCGGGGGCGGCGACCGCGAGGGCGAGTGCGGTGGCGGTGCCGGCGAGGGCGAGAAGGGATCGCGTACGCATGCGGGTGCCTCTTTCCTGGGTGGGGTCCGGGTGAGGTGGGGATGGGGGGTGGCGGTGCCGCCGGCGCAGGGCCGTGCGCCTTCTCCGTACGCGACGGTCCGGCGACGGCGGCGGTCCGGGCACCGGCCGAAGGCCTCGGGGGAAGGCCTTCGGCCGGGCCGGCAGGGGGCGGCCGGCACGGCCGGGGGAAGGGGCCGTGCGGTGCCGCACTGAGGTGAACGGTTTCTTTCGGCCGCGATGAGCGGTCGGCGCGAGACGCCGGGAAACGCATCCGGTGCCGCTCGGCGGATCCGGCGCCACGGATCCGTGAAAACAGGGGAAGTTGTAGACCTGATCAACCATCAACGTCAAGCGCTGCAAGGGGAGTTGTAGGGTGCGATCGCAGCTCGGGCACATCCGACACTCTTTTTTCACATCCGCCTTGACCCCCTGAAGTAACCGGCGGTAACTTCCTCGCAGGCTACTGACGCGTAACGAGAAAGCCCTTGCTCCGCCGGGGTGTGAGGAGGCGTACGCGACAGTCGCTGTCCGCGCCAGGACACCGCGCCGCTGAAGCCCAACCCGCATTGATCCATGCCCCTGGGAGCAGACATGGCCTCGTCCCCGGACGTCTCGTCCGTCGGAAACACCCCCGAGAACCCGGGAAACGGTTCGCCCTCCGAAGCCTCCGGATCCTTGGCAGCCTCCGGAGCACCGCACACGGCCGGGACCGCCACCGGCGAGAGACGGGGCCGGGTCCGGGCCCGCCGGGCCGCGGTGATGGCCGTACCCGCCACCCTGATAGCCGCCGGTCTCGCGGTACTCACCGCCCAGGGGGCGCTGGGTGTGCAGTTCGCGATCTCCGGCATGCCGTTCACGGTCACCGCGACGGAACTGAACGGAACCGGTTTCGAGCAGTTCGGCGGCCTCGACAACATGGCCGACGGCAGCCCGAACGCCGGGGACACCGGGGGCCAGGAGCTCGTGGTGACCTCCGCCATCAAGAACGCCACGCTCGACCATCTGTGCCAGAGCGTCGACCTCGGCGGCACCAACATGCTGATCACGGCGGGCGCCGGCGCGGACAAGGTGCAGGCGAGCCAACTGACCACGGACTCCACGCAGCTGTCCGGCGACGCCGCGTTCAACAACATCGAGATCGGCAACGACGCCAGCACGCTGACCAAGGCCGGCGTGAAGGGCCCGATCGGTGTGTTCAGCCAGCAGGCCGACACCGTGCACATCGCCAACCTGCGGCAGACCAACTACGCGACGACCGCCGGTGTGTTCAAGCTTCCCGGTCTCAAGCTCCGCTTCAGCGACTCGGGTTGCTGATCGCGGTGGCCGACCGTCCACGCCGGGGAGCGCGGGCCGCCTTCCGTGGCTGGCGGGCCCGCCGGCCGTTCTGGGGCGGGCTGCTGCTCGCGCTGGCCGGGGGCGAGATCCTGCTCACCGAGAAGGCCTCGCTGAAGGTCGTGATGCACATCGGCATGCAGGGGGTGGCCGGCTATCTGCTGCCGACGCTGATGGCGCTGCTGGGCCTGCTGATCCTCTTCAACCCGACGCAGCGGCTGTTCTACTCCATCACCGGGGTCCTGCTCTCCCTGAGCAGCTGGGTCACGTCCAACCTGGGCGGCTTCTTCATCGGCCTCCTGCTGGGCGTGACCGGCAGCTGCCTCGCCTTCGGCTGGCTCCCCGACCAGGAACCGCGCGTCAGCCGCCGCCGACGCCGGACGCAGGCGAAGGCGGCGGCGCATGCACCGGCCGCAGGGGCCGAGGGTGCGGAGGGCCTGCCGGCCTGACGAGCGGGCTCCTTCGCCTCGCTCTTGAGGATGCGCATGGACTTGCCCAGCGCTCGGGCGGTGCGCATCACGGCCGGCCCCGCGCGTGGCGGGTCGTGGCCACGGCGAGGGCCAGGGCGCACAGCCCGAGGACCGCGGCGAGCAGCAGGTGGTACGGCGCGGGCAGGGCGGTCATGCCGAGCCCGGCGAGCGGCTCCGGCAGATCGGCGGCGGCCTTGGCCACGGGCGCGGACTCGCCGGTGAGCGCGGACTCGGACACCGTCACCGGGGGGCGCAGCAGTCGTACGTCGGCGGGCACGAGGTCGCCCGGGCCGAGCGGTACGACGTCGCCGGGGACCAGGTCGGCCACCGGGACCTCGTGGGCGCGCGGGGCGGCGGTGTCGTCGGTGCGGCGCAGCACGGTGGCCGTACCGGCGACGAGTTCGCGCAGGGCGGCGGGCGAGCGGTCGGCGCGCCGCTCGCCGGCCGCGCGCAGCGCACAGCTGAGGGCTACCAAGGGGTCGCGAAGGCCCCGCAGACAGCGCCGGAGCGGGGAGAGGATGTGCGGGCGGAGCGCGCGTTCTCGCCGTGGGTGGCGAGCCGGGCGGCCGCCTCGGCGTCGGTGAGTCCGCGCGGGCCGGTGTCCAGATGCCGCAGCACCTGGAGCGACGTACCCGCTCGACGGTCCGGTCCCGGGTCCGCCCACCGGGCCGTCGACGGCTCACAGGCCACGGAGGCCGCGGGCCGGGGCCGGTACGTCCGCGGCCCGTTCGGCGAGCCCGGCCGACGAGGGGGCGCACGACGTCGACGACGGCGGCCTGTCCGGCGGCGTCCACGAAGTACACCTGGCGGCGGCAGGAACTTCCCGGTGGTCCCAGGAGTTTCCACGGTGCTGTAGAAGCTGCGGCCGGTGCGCAGAGGGGGCACCCGTCCGAGGATCACGAGCGATACGAGGAGTGCGCATGGCCCTGTGGGACCGCGTCAAGGAGTCGGCGTCGCAGATGCAGACCCAGTTGGTGGCGAAGAAGAACGACCTGAAGAGCGGCGCGTTCCGCGATGCGAGCATGGCGATGTGCGCGCTCGTGGCCGCCGCCGACGGCACCGTGGACCCCTCGGAGCGGCAGCGGGTGGCCCAGCTCATCGCGACGAACGAGGTGTTGCAGAACTTCCCGGCGGACGACCTCAGGCGCCGCTTCGAGGAGAGCCTGAACAAGCTGACGACCGACTTCGCCTTCGGCAAGGTGAGCGTGCTGCAGGAGATCGCCAAGGCGAAGAAGAAGCCGGCCGAGGCGCGCGCCGTGATCCAGATCGGCATCGTGATCGGCGGCGCGGACGGCGACTTCGACAAGACCGAGCAGGCCGTGGTGCGCGAGGCGTGCTACACGCTGGACCTGCCGCCGCACGAGTTCGACCTCTGAGCCGACCGGGAGCGCGCGAGGATGGGGGCATGCTCGACGATCTCGACCGTGCCCTCATCCACGCCCTGCATCTGGACGGCCGGGCGCCGTTCAGCAGGATCGCCGAGGCGCTCGGGGTCTCGGCGCAGACCGTGGCCCGTCGCTACCGCCGGCTGCGTACCGAGGCCGGGCTGCGCGTGGTGGGCCTCGCCGACCCGGACCGGGCGGGCCGCGCCCAGTGGCTGGTCCGGCTGACGGCGACGGCGCGCTCGGCGCAGGACATCGCCGGGGCACTGGTGCGGCGGCCGGACACGTCCTGGGTGAAGCTGACTTCGGGGGGCACCGAGATCACGGCGGTGATCCACGCCCCGGCCGAGGACGCCTCCCCCGGCTCCCTCCTGCTGCACGACGTCCCGCGCACCGGCGGCATCACGGCCGTCTCCGCGCACTGCCTGCTGCACACCTACCTGGGCGGCCCCGCCAACTGGCGGCGCAGCGCCCAGGCCCTCGACGAGCGGCAGCAGGCGGCGCTGGAGTACCGGGAGAGCGCCGAGGGAGTACGGCAACCCGGCCCGGAGGACGCCGAGTTGCTCGCGGCGCTGGAGCGGGACGGGCGGGCCGGGCAGGGGGATCTGGCCCGCGCGACCGGCTGGTCACCGGTGACCGTGGCCCGGCGGCTGGCCGAACTGCGCGCGTCGGGCGCCCTGTTCTTCGACGTGGAGGTGGACGCCGGGCTCTTCGGCGTCCACACCCGGGCCCTGCTGTGGCTGTCGGTGCGCCCGGCGCACCTGGAGCGGGTCGCGCTCGCCCTGGCCGGCCATGACGAGCTGGCCTTCGTGGCCGCGACCACCGGCCGCACGAATCTGGTCGCCCAGGCGCTGTGCCGCGACCCGGCCGATCTGCACCGGTATCTCACCCGGCGGCTCGGGGCGCTCCGGGAGATCGACGCGCTGGAGACCAGCCCGGTGCTGCGCACGCTGAAGGCGGCGAGTCCGGTGCTGAAGGCCGGGTACCGGGTGGCGCCCACCCGGCGGGGTGGTTGAGGCCCTACGCGGCTGCGCGAGCGGGTGGGTTGCTCGCGCCCACGCGGCGGAGCCGTACACCGACACAGCCTCGCACCCCTTCCGGGTGCCTAGGCTCCCTCCCCCGTCCCCACCCGCGCGCTCGCCGCCCAGGCCACCCCCAGCAGCCCCGCCGCCACCCAGCACGCGCCCTGGGGTGCGCTCGGGCCGGTCCCCGCCAGGTACGCGCTGCCGAGGACCGCCACCCCCAGCGTGGCGCCCAGCTGCTGTACCGCGTTGAGCAGTCCGGCCGCCGAGCCGACCTCCTGGGGACGCAGGGGGCGCAGGGCGAGGGTGAAGAAGGCGGGAGTGAACAGGCCGGCGCCGAGGCCGACCAGGGCGAGGGCCGGCAGCAGCGCGGCCGGGTAGTGCCCCGGCGTGGTCGTCCGGTACGCGGCCGCGGCGGCGAGCAGTCCGGCCAGCAGCAGCCCGAGCCCGTACGGCATGACCCGCCGCCCGTCCCGCCGAACCAGCCGCGACCCCGCCAACCAGGAGGCGAGGGCGAGCCCGGCGGACCACGGCAGCAGACTCAGCCCGGAAGCCAACACGCCTGTGCCTGCGTCGAGTTGGAGCTGAAGGACGACCACGACGGTCAGCCCGTTGGTCACCGCGAAGAAGGCCGTGGAGGTGACGAGGGCGGCCGGGAAACCGCGGCGGGTGAACAGGCTGGGCTCCAGCAGCGGGCGGGCCGTACGCCGCTGGTGCAGGGCGAAGCTGCCGAGCACGAGCAGCCCGCCACCGAGCAACAGCCAGTCGAGGACGCGCAGTTGGCGGAGGTTACCGCCGATCAGCGGGTACACCAGGAGCCCGGTGCCGAGGGCGGCCAGTGCGGTGCCGGGCCAGTCGAGGGACGGGCGGTGCGGGGCACGGTTCTCCGGCAGGTTGCGGGCGAGGGCCAGCACCACCGCGGCCACCGGCACGTTCACCAGGAACGCGGACCGCCAGGACGAGCCGAACAGGTCGGCGTGGGTCAGCACGCCGCCGACGACGGGTCCGCAGACCGCGGCGAGGCCCATCACCGGTCCGATGCTGCCCAGCGCCTTCGCCGTCTCCTCACCCGAGAACATCGCCTTGATCAGCCCGATGGTCTGCGGGATGATCAGCGCCGCCGCGGCACCCTGCACCGCCCGGAAGGCGATGAGCAGCCCGGGGGACGGCGCCAGCGCGCAGGCCATGGACGCCGCCGTGAACAGCGTGACGCCGAGGACGAACATACGGCGCCGGCCCGCGATGTCCCCGAGCCGCCCGCCGGTGAGGAGCAGCACGGCGAACGGCAGGGTGTAGGCGGCGCCGAACCACTGGACGTCGGAGAGCGGCCCGCCCAGGTCGGCATGGACGGCGGGCGCGGCCACCTGTACGACGGTCGCGTCCAGCAGGTTCATCGCCTCGCCGAGGAGCAGGGCGGCCAGGGCGGGCCACCGCCTGCGGTACGGGGCGGCGACAGCCACGTGTGCTGTGGTCATGGGTGTTCAGCTGTTCCTCTCGCGCTCGGTGCGGGGGCCGGGGCCGGCCCGGGGCCAGCGTGCGAGAGCGAGGGAGCGGGGCTCCAGCGGGAGCGGTGTGCATGCGGATTTCTTGCATCGGCCGCGCTGTTGGTGAAGAAATCCCACAGCAGGACGCGGGTGCTCCCGGTCTTCGGGGGCACCCGCGTCGGCTGTGCGGGGTCGTACCGAGGGACGTCAGGCGAGACCGGCGGACTGCAGCCAGGTCTTGGCCACGTCCAGCGGGTCCTTGCCCTGGACCTGTACCTGGGTGTCCAGGTTCAGCAGGGTCGCGGTGTCGAGCTTGGCCGAGACCGCGTTCAGCGCGTCGACGCCCTTCTGGGACAGGGCTCCCTTGTCGACGAGCGGTTGGACGTTCTCGAAGCCGAAGAGGTTCTTCGGGTCCTGCAGGACGACGAACTTCTCCTTGGAGATGGTCGAGTCCGTGGTGAAGATGTCCGCGGCCTGCACGGCGTTCTTCTGCAGCGCGGCCTGGGTGAGCGGGCCGCCCGCGTCGAGCGCCTTGAACGACTTGAACTGAAGGCCGTAGACCGACTTCAGGCCGAGCAGGCCCTGCTGCCGGGTCTGGAACTCCGGCGAGGCGCCGATGACCAGGTCCTTCGCGATGTCCTTCAGATCGGCGATGGTCGACTTCTCGGTGAGGTGGTACTTGTTCGCGGTGGCCGCGTTGAGCGTCACGGAGTCCTTGGACTCCGCCGCCGCCGGCTGGAGCAGGGTCAGCTTGGAGTCGAGCTTGGCCTCGATGGCCGTCGTGGTGGCCTCGGCCGTCGTCGGCTTGGCCTTGGGATCGAGGTAGGCCAGCAGCGCGCCGTTGTACTCGGGCAGCACGTTGATGGAACCGTTCTTGATCAGCCCGTAGGTGGTCTCGCGGCTGCCGATGTTCGGCTTGTAACTGACCTTGATTCCCTTGGTCTTGAGGGCCTCGCCGTAGATGTCGGCGAGCAGGGTGCTCTCGGGGAAGTTGTTGGATCCGACGACCACGGTGCCGCCGCTCGCCTTGCTGTCCGTCAGCGGGTTGCCGCCGGACTTGTCGTTGGAGGAACAGCCCGCCAGCAGAGCCGTCGCCGCCGCGAGGGCGACCACCGCCGCGCCTCGGTTCCTCCGGATGGACCTGCTGATGTGGTTGTTGGAAGTCACCCACCGATCCAATCCAGCCGGTTCTCGGTCAGTCAAGGGCCGCAGATCACCGATTGGCCTCGATCTGCGCTCACTTGGGGGCACGGCCCGCCGGCCCGCGGCGACCGGCGGGCGTCAGCTGCTCCGCCGCACCCCCGGCGAAACGGTGATCCGGGAGGCCGCCCAGAAGATCAGGAGGGTGGCCAGGGCCAGTCCCGCGACCAGGGTGGCGCCGCCGACCACCTTCTCATAGTTCCTCTGGTAGAGCCCGTCGATGATGTACCGGCCGAGTCCGCCGAGGCTGACGTAGGCGGCGATGGTGGCGGTGGAGACGATCTGGATGGCCGCCGTGCGCAGGCCGCTCAGGATCAGCGGGAGCGCGACCGGCAGCTCCACCTGGAACAGCACCCGCGCCTCGGGCATGCCCATGCCCCGGGCCGCGTCCACCGGCGAGGGGTCGACGGAGCGGATCGCCTCGTAGGTGGTGACCAGGATCGGCGGTACGGCGAGCACGACCAGCGGGATCATCACCGGCAGCAGGCCGAAGCCGATCCAGATGAACATCAGGACCAGGAGACCGAAGCTCGGCAGGGCCCGGCCCGCGGTGGCGATCAGCGCGAGGGCGTTGCCGCCGCGGCCGTAGTGGCCGGTGACCAGGCCGACGGGCAGTCCGATCAGGGCGGCGAACAGCAGTGCTTCCAGGGAGTACCTGACGTGTTCGGCGAGCCGGGTGGGGATGCCGTCGTAGCCGTGCCAGTGGGCGCTGTCGCTGAAGAAGGCGTGTGCGAAGTTCAGGACGTTCACCGGGTGGCACCCTTCCTCGGCATCCAGGGGGTGAGCAGGCGGCGGACGAGGACCAGCAGGGCGTCGGCGAGGATGCCCAGCAGCGCGGTCGTCAGCACCGAGTTGACGGCCAGGGCGGGCCGGTGGTAGGTGGTGGCGTCGTTGAGCATGTTGCCGAGCGCGCCCTGGTTGCCGATGAGCATGCCGACGCTGACCAGGGAGAGGCTGGAGACCACGGCCACCCGCAGGCCCGCGATGATCGCGGGGGCGGCTATGGGCAACTGCACCTGGAGGTACCGGCGTACCGGGCCGAAGCCCATGGCCTGCGCGGCGGCCAGGGTCTCCTGCGGCACCGACCGGACGCCGTCCACGATGCCCGGCACCAGCACCACCAGGCTGTAGACCGCGAGCGGGATCATCACCGTGGTCTCGCTCTGCCCGAAGTAGTCGATGAGGACGACGAAGAGGGCCAGCGACGGGATGGAGTAGAGCACGGTGGTGATACCGAGGACGGGTGGGTAGACCCAGCGGAAGCGCACGCAGAGCTGGGCCACGGGCAGCGCGACGAGCAGCGCGGCCAGCACCGGCAGCAGGCCCTCGCGCACATGCAGGCCGACGAGCCCGAGATAGCTGTGCTGGAGATCGCTCGGAAGGTCGAAGAAACCGTTCATCGGCCGGCCTTGAGATCGACGTCGCCGTCCGTGCCCCGACCGGGCATGGCGCCGCTGTCGTCCGCGCCCTGGCCGGGTGCGGCGCCGGTGTCGCCCGCCGCCTGGGCAGGTACGGCATCGGTGTCATCCGCTGCCTGGCCGGGTGCGGCGCCGGTGTCGTCCGCGACTTTGGCAGGTGCGGCATCGGCGTCCTCCGCGGCCTCGCCAGCTGCGGCATCGGCGTCCTCCACCGCCTGGCCCGGCGCGGCATCGGCGTCCTCCACCGCCTGGCCCGGCGCGGCATCGGCGTCCGTCGCCGCCTGGCCCGGCGCGGCATCGGCGTCCTCCACCGCCTGGCCCGGCGCGGCATCGGCGTCCGTCGCCGCCTGGCCAGGTACGGCGCCGGTGTCGCCCGCCGCCTGGCCGGGTGCGGTGCCGGTGTCGTACTCGGACTGGGCAGGTACGGTGCCGGTGCCGGTTCCGGCCGCTGGTCGGCCGTGCTCGGTGTCGGTGCCGGTCGCGACGCGGCTGTGCGCGGCGCGGATGGCCTCGCCGATGACCTGCTGGGAGACGACACCGACGGCGCGTCCCTCGCCGTCCACCGCGACGGCCCAGCCGGTCGGCGAGAGCACCGCCCCGTCGAGCGCGGTGCGCAGCGAGTCCCTGCCGGGCACGAACGGCCGCCCGTGGTCGAGGAGTTGCTCCCGGTCGACGGCCCCGGCGGTGAGCCGGCCGGGCTCGCTCCAGCCGAGCGGTCTGCCGTCGGGGTCGGTGACGAGGAGGTAGGGGGCGTCGGCGTGGGCGGCGAGCCGGCCGGCGTCCGCGTCGACGCCCACGATCGGCCCGGTTTGCAACTCCAGCCCGGCGGACGGGAAGAAGGACAGCCGGCGGATGCCGCGGTCGGCCCCGAGGAAGTCCTCCACGAAGGCGTCGGCGGGCGCGCTGAGCAGGTCGGCGGGCGGGGCGAACTGGGCGAGCCGGCCGCCGGTGCGCAGGACGGCGACCATCGTGCCGAGCTTGATCGCCTCGTCGATGTCGTGCGTGACGAAGACGATCGTCTTGCCCAGCTCGTCCTGGATGCGCAGCAGTTCGTCCTGGAGCCCCTTGCGCACCACCGGGTCGACCGCGGAGAACGGCTCGTCCATCAGCAGCACCGGCGGGTCGGCGGCGAGCGCCCGGGCCACGCCGACGCGCTGCTGCTGACCGCCGGAGAGCTGGTACGGGTAGCGCTTGGCGAGCGCGGTGTCGAGCCCGACCCGCTCCATCAGCTCGGCCGCTCTCGCACGGGCCTTCTGCTTGCTCCAGCCCAGCAGCCGGGGCACGGTGGCGATGTTGTCGAGGATGGTGCGGTGCTGGAAGAGTCCGGCGTTCTGGATGACGTAACCCATCGAGCGGCGCAGGGTGTTGACCGGCTGCTGCCGGATGTCCGTGCCGTCGAGGAGGATGCTGCCCTCGGTGGGCTCCACCATCCGGTTGATCATCCGCAGGGTCGTCGTCTTGCCGCAGCCGGAGGGTCCGACGAGGACGGTGATCGCGCGGTCGGGTATCTCCAGCGACAGCCGGTCGACCGCGACCGTGCCGTCCGGATACCGCTTCGTGACTGACTCTATCCGTATCAAAACGCCGAATGCCCTTCGGGTTTGGCGGATTTCCGCCCGCTTTCGGCCACGGTCGTCGGTGCGCAGGCCGTTGCGGGGAGAGTCTAGACCGCGAGTGTTTCAGCGTTCTGGCGGGCGAGCGGCCCTTCAGACCACCGGAAGTCCCGGTGTGCGCAGCACGCCGCGTGCCGCGTCGACCGCGAACACCTCACAGCCGGGGCGGGCGGCGGCCCAGGCCGGCCCGTGGGCGCCCAGCGCGAAGGCGGCCGTGGCGGTCACGTCCGCCTCGGTCAGGGTCGGGGCCACCACGGTGAGGCTGAGCAGCTCCGTCGCGGGGCGTCCCGTGCGGCCGTCGAGGATGTGGTCACCGCGCTCGTACCGCCCCGAGGTGGCCACGGCCGCGTCGGTGACCGCCAGCACGGCACAGACCCGGTCGGCCTGTTCCGGATGCCGTATCCCGACCCGCCAGGGCCCGCCGGAGACCACCACGTCACCACCGGCGTTGAGGCAGAACCGCCGCGCCCCGGCAGCCGCCAGCAGCCCGGCCGCCCGCTGCACCGACCAGCCCTTGACCACCGCGCAGGGATCGAACCCCCGGCCGGGCAGCCGCACGTCGAAGGCACCGCCGGTGGCGGCCCGGTACCGCTCGCCCAGGCCGAGCACCTCCGTCAGGTCCGGGCTCAGCTCGCCGTCTGCCAACTCGCCGCGCCCGTACCGGGACACCTCGCTCCCCGGCCTGAACGGGCTGAAGCGGGCGTCGACCTGGCGCAGCCAGGCGAAGGCCTCGTCCGCGGCCGCGCCGAAGTCGCCCTCGTCGTCGATCCGCAGGGAGACCGGGAGACCCATGAGGTGCTCGACACGTCGCACGTCAGGAGCCCTTGGCGTCGAGCGCGGCCTGGAGGGACGCCCGGTATCCCTGGCTCGTGATCGTGGCCCCGGACACCGTGTCGATGTGCGCGCTCTGCGCCTTGAGCGTCTCCGCGATCAGCTCCGGTACGGCCCACCGGGTCTGCGGATGGTGGGGCGCCTGGAGCATCCGCACGGAGGCGATCCGGTCGCCCCGGAAGGTCACCTCCACCTGGAACACGCCCTTCGTGGTGCTCACCGCGGTGCCCGGGACGACCTTCGAGGCCGACGGCGCGGAGGGCGCGGCGGACGAGGCGGTGGAGGGCGCGGTACTCGGCGTCGCCGCGGGCTGTGCGGTCTCGACGGCCCCGGTCGACGGGTGGTAGCGCCACACCGGTACCAGGCCGGCGACGGTCAGGACGAAGACGGGAATGGCTCGCTTCACGGTCGACGCCCTCTCTCAGCCCGCGAGGCTGAAGCGCTCGAAGTGGATCTGCCGCTTGGGCACGCCCAGCTCGGCCAGGCTGCGCAGCACGGCGGACATCATGCCGGGCGGCCCGCACAGGAAAACGTCCCGTTGCCCGATGTCGGGTACGAGCCGCTCCAGTTCGGGCGGGGCGAGCCGGTCCGGGAGGACCGGTCCGGTCACCAGGTGCAGCTCGGCGCCCTTGGTGAGGGCGAGGTCGCTCAGCTCGTCGTAGAGGACGGCGTCGCGGTCGGTGGTCACCCGGTAGATGACCACGGCGTGCCCGTCCAGGTCCTCCAGCAGTGCCCGGATGGGCGTGACGCCGACGCCGCCGGCGATCAGCACGGACTCCGGGCGGGTGCGGTGCAGCGTGGTGAAGGCGCCGTAGGGGCCCTCGGCGAAGACGCGGGTGCCGGGCTTGAGGTGCCGCAGTGCGGCGCTGCCGTCGCCGGACGCCTTGGCGGTGAGCCGCAGGATGCGGCCGTCGGGGGCGGCGGACAGGGAGAACGGGTTCGCCTGCCACCAGCGGTCCCGGGTGAGGAACCGCCAGAGGAAGAACTGGCCGGCCCGGGCGGGCAGCCGGTCCAGGTCGCGGCCGGTGATGTAGACGGAGACGACGTCGTCGGACTCCGGGACGACCGCCGAGACCCGCAACCGGTGCCGCAGGTTCCGCCACAGCGGCAGCATCAGCCGGCCCACGAGCAGCGAGCCGAGGGCGCAGCCCCACAGCGTGTACCAGTACGTCCGCGCGAGGGGCGAGGAGGTGAAGGTCGTACCGGCCGCGACCTGGTGGGTGAAGGCGAGGACCACCGCGGCGTAGGTGTACATGTGGATGAAGTGCCAGGTCTCGTAGGCGAGTCGGCGGCGCGCCCAGCGGCCGGAGACCGCGCCGACCACGACGATCAGCGCGAGCGCGACGATCGCGCGCAGCACGCCCTCGACGGTCTCGGCGAGGTTCACGATCTGGCTCACCGGGTCCATGGCGGACGCCTGGGCGTAGCCGAAGGTGATGAACACGGCATGCGTGAGCAGGGTCCACAGGATGCCGAAGCCGGTGCGGCGGTGCCAGGAGGTCAGCCGGTCCATGCCGATCCGGCGGTCCAGCCAGGGCAGCCGGGCCACCAGCAGCAGCTGGAAGGCCATGAGGAGGGCGCCGTACAGACCGCAGAGGCGGCCGAGCACGATCAGGGGGTTGGAGGCGAATCCGGCCTGGACGAAGAACCAGGCCACGACGGCCGCGTTGGCGGCTAGCAGGGTGTACAGGCCGGTGCGGGCCACGGCCTTGGGGCGGATCGTCGCGGGGGATGCGGGACGGGTCTGGAGGGTCGTCACGGACGTGGCTCCTTGATCGGCTCCTGGGTGACGAGCTTCGCCCGCGGACGCTGTCGACTTCCTGCCGGACGACTTTCACCTGAGTATTGATGCGGCCGGTGGGAGCCGGCAGCTCGGACGCGGCCGGACGGGTGGCGCCGGCCCGGTGGCCACGGTCGCCCGCTACGAGGGCTGGGAGGCGGTCACCGCGTACCGCGGGGAGGAGGCGCCGGTCGGGTGGCTCCGCGGCGCCGCGCCGGCATCGGCCCGACCGAGCCGGTGCGCGAGGCCGCGGACGCCCGTACCGCTACCGCGCGACACCCGTACTACCGGCCGCGACCCACTGCCGGCTGTGCGGCCGTGCGGCCATGGCCGCGACGTCGTCCTCCGCATGCCGCGCGTCCAGCCGGCCGAGGATGGTGTCCAGGACGTCGTCCAGCCCGTCCCCACCGGGGAAGCGCAGGGCGGACAGCCGGGCCATGGACCGGTCGATGTCCTCACCGCGGCGCTCCACCAGGCCGTCGGTGAACAGCACCAGGGTCTGCCCCTCGGCCAGCGGATGCGTGGCCGACTCGTAGCCGCCGAACCCGGTGCCCAGCGGCGGTCCGACGGGGACCGGCACGATGGAGGTCTCGCCGTCCGTCGTGATGCGCACGGGCGGCAGATGCCCGGCGCTGGCCAGCGTGACCTGGTGGCGCCCGGGGTCGACGCGGGCGAGCAGGCAGGTGGCGGGCCTGAGGTCCGCCTCCCGGGAGGCGATGTCGTCCATCTGCCGCAGCACCCGGTGCGGGGGGAGGTCGGCGGAGGCGATGTAGCGCAGGGAGGAGCGGTAGGCGTTCATGTCGACGGCGGCCTCCAGGCCGTGGCCCATCACATCGCCGACGACCAGCAGGGTCCGCCCGAAGTGCAGCCGTACGGTCTCGCACCAGTCGCCGCCGACCAGCACGCCGCCCCCGGCCGGCAGGTAGCGGACGGCGATGTCGAGGTTGGGGTGCGGGCGGCCCGGCTCGGCGAGCAGGGCGCGCTGCAGGTCGCCGGCGGTGCGGTTGATGCTCTCGTAGGCGCGTGCGTGCCGGATGTGGGAGGCGGCGCGCTCGGCGAGCAGGCTGAGCAGCTCGGCCTCGGCGCGGCGCAGCGGCTCCCCGGTGCGGGCCCACACCAGGATGCCGTACCGGTCCGAGCCGCTGATCAGCGGCGCGCACAGCGCGATCCGGGTGGCGCCCACGTACTCCAGCCAGGGCTCCGGCTGTGCGCCGAGCGCCGGTGTCCCCGCCTCGCGGGCCGCCGCGGTGGCCCACCGGGCGTCGGGCAGCGCGTCGGCGTCCCCGGTGATCGCCTCGTATGCGGATATGGTCTCGCCACTGCGGCGCATCACGGCGGCCGTGCCACCGGCCAGCCGTACGGCGAGCCGGGTCAGCTCGGCGCAGGTCGTGCCCTCGTCGAGGGTCGTGCCGATTCCGGCCAGCGCCTCCCGCAGCACGCTCAGTCCCGCGCCGGCCACCGTGGCATCGGCGGCCGGCCTGCCCTCCGCCGCCTGTGCGGAGCCGGCGCCAGCCGCGGAATCCTGGGCCCGCGCGGACTTCGCCGTCGCCCCGCCTTCGTCCTCGGGGTGGCGGCCGCTGTCGGCGGGCACAGGCCTGCGACGGGACTGGATCCAGCGCGCCACACCCAACACCCTCACAGAATCTCAAACCGGAGCAAGTGGGGCACCAGCCTCAGCCGTCCCAGCGCCCTCGGCAGGCCCAGGACGAACCTTGAGTCACGCTCCGGTGTCCTATGACGTTCATCCTCGACCGGATGAGCCCAATCGCGGATGCCTTTTGGCCAGATTCGGAGTGTCGATCGATCGAGCGGGGGTCAGTCCTCGGCGGGCGTCAGCCGCAGGGAGATGGAGTTGATGCAGTACCGCTGGTCGGTCGGGGTCGGATACCCCTCCCCCTCGAAGACGTGCCCGAGGTGGGAACCGCAGCGGGCACAGCGCACCTCGGTGCGGACCATGCCGTGGGAGCGGTCCTCGACCAGTTCCACCGCGTCGGTGTCCTTCGGGTCGTAGAAGGACGGCCAGCCGCAGTGCGACGCGAACTTCGTGTCGGAGGTGAACAGTTCGGCGCCGCAGGCCCGGCAGGAGTAGACGCCCTGGGTCTTGGTGTCGGTGTACTCACCGGTGAAGGCCGGCTCGGTGGCGGCCTGGCGCAGCACGGCGTACTCGGCCGGATTCAGCTCCGCCCGCCACTGCTCGTCCGGCTTCTCGACGTCGTACGACATGTGCCTCAGCCCCTCTACTGCGACAGGCGGTCCAGGATCAACGGGCCCAGGTCGGTCACGTCGCCCGCGCCCATGGTGAGAACGAGATCGCCGGGCTTCGCCATTCCCGCGATCACCGACGGGATCTCGCCCTTGTCGTGGACGGCGGTGACGTCGGCGCCCGCGGCGCGCGCGGCCTCGATGATCAGCTCGCTGGTCACGCCCGGGATCGGGTCCTCGCGGGCCGGATAGATGTCCAGCACCACGGAGGCGTCGGCGAGGGCGAGGGCCTGGCCCATCTCCTTGCCCAGCTCCTGGGTGCGGGAGAAGAGGTGCGGCTGGAAGACGACGAGGATGCGGGAGTCGCCGGCGGCAGCGCGCATGGCCTCCAGGTCGGCGGTCATCTCGGTGGGGTGGTGGGCGTAGGAGTCGATGACCTGCACCCCGGCGGCCTCGCCCTTGAGCTGCAGGCGCCGCTTGACGCCGGTGTAGGCGGCGAGCGCCGGCGCGAGCCCGTCGGCCGGGATGCCGAGGGCGGCACCGGCGGTGAGCGCGGCGACCGCGTTGAGGGCGTAGTGGCGGCCGGGCACGGAGACCGCGAAGGTCAGCTCCTGCCCGTCCAGGACCGCGGTGACCTGGCTCTTCAGCCCCTGCGGGACGATCGACAGGACCCGTACGTCGGCGTCCTCGGCCTCGCCGTACGTCACCGTCTTCACCGAACCCGCGAGCCGCCGGGTCAGCTCCCGTGCGCCCTCGTGGTCGGCGGAGATCACCAGCGTGCCGTCCGGGACGATCTTCCCGGCGAAGGTCTCGAAGGACTCGTAGATCTCGTCCATCGACGCGTAGTTGGCGTGGTGGTCCAGCTCGACGTTGAGGACGATGGCGACCTCGGGCGCGTACTTGTGGAAGCTGCGGTCGCTTTCGTCCGCCTCGGCGACGAAGATGCCGCCCGCGCCGTGCAGCGCGTTGGAGCCGGGCGCGTCCAGGTCGCCGCCGATGGCGTACGACGGTTTCAGGCCCAGCGCGGTGAGGGAGACGGCCAGCATCGAGGTGGTCGTCGTCTTGCCGTGGGTGCCGGCCACGGCGATCGGGCGCAGCCCCTCCATCAGCGCGGCGAGCGCGTCGGAGCGGTGCACCACCGGGATGCCCAGCTCGGCCGCGCGGGCCAGCTCGGGGTTGTCCTCGCGGATCGCCGAGGACACCACGACACAGCTCGCGTCGTCGGCGAGGTGCTCGGCCGCGTGCCCGATGTGCACGGTGACCCCGAGCGCCCGCAGCGCCTCGGCCGTCGCCGACTCCTTGGCGTCACTGCCCGCGACCTCGGCCCCGCGCTGCGCGAGGATCTTGGCGATCCCCGACATCCCGGCGCCGCCGATGCCGATGAAGTGCGGTCGGTCCATGGCGGTAGGAAGGCCGGGTGCCATGTGGTTCTCCCCAGAGACGGTACGTACGAGAGCGGGCCTAGCCTATGCGCTGAAGCACCGGGCTCCTTGCAGCGAGGGGCAGGGCCGCCGGCCTCAGGGGCGCGGGGCCGTGTCCCGACGGCGCTCATCGGCCGAACCCGCGGAGCGGCTACGCCTTGCTGTGCGAGAAGAGCTTCAGCACCGGCACCCCCACCTTGTGCCGCGCCCGGGAGGCCCAGTCCCGGTGGAAGAACTCCTCCACGTAGTGGGGGTCGGTGAGCACGATCACCTCGTCCGCGCCCACCTCGGCGACGAGGGACTTCAGCGCGTCCAGCGGATGGTCCTCCACCATCTGCCCCTCCGCCCGGCTCCCCGCGGCCCGCAACGCCTGCACCGACACGTCCAGGGCCTGCTGCCCGACGCTTCGGGCGTCCTCCCCCTCGGGCGTCTCGTGTTCGCGGACCGCCTCGTCGAGTTCGCCGAGCGCGATGTCGTCGATGGCCCGCAGCAGGCGGTCCGCCTGGTCGCCGCGCGGCTGGAGGAGCACGTGGAAAGCGACCGGCTCGTCTCCGTGCAAGGTCGTGACGAACTCCACGTCGGCGGACGTCAAAGCCTTCTCGATCATCAGAACGCTGGTGAA
This sequence comes from Streptomyces sp. NPDC031426, assembly GCF_055581585.1. NCBI lineage: Bacteria > Bacillati > Actinomycetota > Actinomycetes > Kitasatosporales > Streptomycetaceae > Streptomyces > Streptomyces sp. NPDC031426. Next base: position 128,378 of record NZ_JBVIJE010000013.1, on the reverse strand, counting down.
CACCAACCGCCTCTTCTCCTTCGTGGGCCCTGGCAGGGCCCCTGCGGAAACCATCCTGCCCCGGGATCGCACGGGTTGTGCCGGACTAAGTCTGCCCTCCGGAAGCTAAACGGAACGGCACATTCCGCTCATTTCAGGACCATCGGTACCGACCGAACAGAAATCCGGCGTCCTCGAGGAGGGAGACGAGCTCGAACCGGCGCGGCACGGCGACCGACGGCCCCCCGGCGATGCGCTGTGCGTCGCCCGCCGTGAGCATGGGCGACAGGGTCAGGCACAGCTCGTCCAGCACTTCGGCGGCCACCAGCTGGCCGAGCAGCCGGGGACCGCCCTCGGTGAGCAGCCGGGTGTGGCCGAGGCCGGCCAGGGCCCGCACCGCCCGCGCGGGGTCGATGCCGCTGCCCTCGCCCGCGGTCACCACCGTGGCGCCGGCCTTCTGGGCGGCGGCGACACGGTCGGGGGCGGCCGCGGATCCGGTCAGGACCAGCGTCGGCACCAGGGGCGAGGTGAACAGCGGGAGCGAGAAGTCCAGGTCCAGGCTCGCGGTGACGACCGCGATCGCCGGCGCCGGGCCCTGTCCGGCGGCTTCCCGGGCCTCGGCGAACTCCGCACGCGCGCGTGCGGGGCGGTACCCCTCCTGGCGCACCGTTTCCGCGCCCACCACGACCACGTCCGCGAGCGCCCGCAGCGTGCCGAAGATCCGCATGTCGGCGGCGCTGGAGATGGGCTGGGAGCGCCCCTCGTGCTGGGCGGCGCCGTCGAGCGTGGAGACCATGTTGGCCCGCAGCCACGGCCGCGGGGGGCCGGGCGGCTCCGGGTAGGCGTAGGCGGCGGCCAGCTCGGCGAGACTCCACTCGCGGTCGACGTGGGCGTCATGCTCGACGTGGGCGCCGTGGTCGACGCGACCGCCGACACCACTGGGCGCATGGGCCACCAGAGCCCCGGCAACCCCCCTCGCCCCCTCCCTCTCGGCCGTCCCGCCGGAGGCCCGGGCTGCTGTTTCGTCGGTCACAGGGAACAGGCGTCGCATGTCGTGCAGTGTGACACGGCGCTTAGCATGGACAACCGTGTCGTCCTCCACCACCGCCCCCGGATCCAGCCCTCTGACCGACGCGGGCCCCCTCTCCCTGTGCGCCCGCGAGCCGCATGTGCCAGCGGACCGGCTGGTCGCCGAGATGGTCCCGCCTCCGCGCTTCGACTCGGTCCGCTTCGCGACGTACATACCGGACCCGAACCAGCCCAGCCAGACCGAGGCCGTGACGGTGCTCGAAGGCTTCGCGGGCGGGCTCGGCGGGGCGCACGCCTCCGGCGCCGGCCGGCGCGGCTTCCTCGGCTTCGGCAGGGCCAGGGCGCCCAAGGCCCCGGCCGGCCCGCGCGGGGTCTATCTGGACGGCGGCTACGGCGTCGGCAAGACCCATCTGCTCGCCTCCCTGTGGCACGCCACCCCGGCCGAGCCCGCGCTCAAAGCCTTCGGCACCTTCGTGGAGCTGACGAACCTGGTCGGCGCGCTCGGCTTCCAGAAGACCGTGCAGACCCTGTCCGGCCACCGCCTGCTGTGCATCGACGAGTTCGAGCTGGACGATCCGGGCGACACGGTCCTGGTGTCGACCCTGCTCGGCAAGCTGGTCGAGGCGGGCGTGGCGCTCGCCGCCACCTCCAACACGCTGCCGGGCAAGCTGGGCGAGGGCCGGTTCGCCGCCGCCGACTTCCTGCGCGAGATCCAGGGCCTGTCGGCCCACTTCCGCACCCTGCGCATCGACGGCGAGGACTACCGCCACCGCGGCCTGCCCGAGGCACCGCGCCCCTTCACCGACGAAGAGGTGACGAAGGCGGCCTACGCCACCCCGGGCGCCTCGCTCGACGACTTCCCGCATCTGCTGGACCACCTGGCCAGGGTCCACCCGAGCCGGTACGGCGCGCTGACCGACGGGGTGAGGGCGGTGTGCCTCACCGATGTGCGGCCGGTGCCGGACCAGTCGACGGCGCTGCGGCTCGTGGTGCTGGCGGACCGGCTCTACGACCGTGAGGTCCCGGTGCTGGCCTCGGGTCTGCCGTTCGACAAGCTGTTCAGCGAGGAGATGCTGAACGGCGGCTACCGCAAGAAGTACTTCCGCGCGATATCCCGGCTCACCGCGCTGGCCCGCGACGCGAAGGGGCTCGTCGGCTCCTAGTCAAGAGCGAGATCGCGCCACGCGGCCGGCACTTTTCACGCTCTCTTGCGCTCGTAACGCGTAGTTAACCCTGCAAAGGACTTTGCAGGGTTAACGTGTTTCTTGACCAAGCATTGACCAATACTTGGTGCCCACGAGAGCTGTGAGACGTCGGGGAGGAGGGCGCATGGTGCGAGGTACGACGGCCCGGACCGTGCTCGTCGCCGCGACCGTCGCCCTGCTCGCCCTGCTGTTCCCGGCATCCGCGGAAACCTTCACACCTGCGCACACTCTCAGTGAAGCAACAGCCAAGGCCGAGGCCGGAACCACATCGGCCGAACAGCCGGAGGGCGACGAGCCGGACGCGTTCCGCGGCTCCGCCTCCCGCTGCGCGCGGCAACACCCGCCGATAGCCGGCCGGGCAGCCGGTACCGGCCCCGCACACACACCCGGCACCGCGCACGGCCCGGCCCCCAGAGCCTCCAGAGCCCACGCCCCGGCAGCACTTCAGGTCTTCCGCTGCTGACAGGCGCTCACCTTTCCCCCCACAACCGCCGTTCAGGTCCGACGCGCCGCTCCGACGCGCCAGGAGGAACCACATACATGCAGCCCCTCATCGACAACGCCCGTACCTTCGGACAGCGCCCTGAGGAGTTCGCCAAGCTCGCCGAAGGCCAGTCCCCGCAGGTGCTGTTCATCACCTGCTCCGACTCCCGGGTCGTCCCGGCCCTGATCACGGGCGCCCGCCCCGGCCAGCTCTTCGAGCTGCGCACCGCGGGCAACATCGTCCCGCCCCACACCTCGCAGCACCCCACCAGTGAGGCAGCCACCATCGAGTACGCCGTGGAGGTGCTCGGCGTCCGGGACATCGTCGTCTGCGGTCACTCGCACTGCGGTGCCGTCGGCGCGCTCGTGCGCGGCGACGACCTGACCGCCGTACCCGCCGTGCGCGACTGGCTCGCGCACGCCACCCCGCGCCCGGCCGGCCAGGCCGAGGACCCGGAGGTCGCCATGGGCGTACAGGCCCACGTCCTGACCCAGCTGCTGCGGCTGCGCTCGTACCCGTGCGTCGAGCGGAAGCTGGCGGAGGGCCAACTCGGCCTGCACGCCTGGTACTACGAGGTGCACACCGGCGCCGTACGGGCGCACCGCCCGCAGACCGACACCTTCGAGTCCCTGTGAGCGCGCCGATGACCAGCAAGAACCTCATATCCCGGTTTCCTTGTGCGCGGCAGGACTTCGCCGCCTCCCTCGTGGTCTTCCTGGTCGCGCTGCCGCTGTGCGTGGGCGTGGCCGTCGCCTCCGGTGTCCCGGCCGAACTCGGCCTGGTCACCGGGATCGTGGGCGGCCTCGTCACCGGGCTGATGCGGGGCAGCAGCCTGCAGGTGTCGGGGCCGGCGGCCGGCCTGACCGTGCTCGTCCTCGAGGCGGTCAAGGAGTTCGGGCTGCCGGCCCTCGGCGTGATCGTCCTCGTCTCCGGACTCCTCCAGGTGGCGATGGGCCTGCTGAAGCTGGGCCGCTGGTTCCGGGCCATCTCGGTCTCCGTCGTCGAGGGCATGCTGGCCGGAATCGGACTGGTGCTCATCGCCGGGCAGTTGTACCCGGCGCTGGCGGCCAAGGCCCCCGACTCCGGCCTGGGCAAGATCGCCGGGTTGCCCGGGGCGTTCCTGGACGCCCTCGGCGACGGCAGGGCGGTGGCCTCGCTCGCGGTGTGCGCGGGCACGATCGCGGTGCTGCTGCTGTGGCAGCACCTCCCGGCGAAGGCGCGGACGCTGCCCGGCCCGCTGGCCGCGGTCGGCCTCGCCACGGTGGCCGCGTTCGCGCTGGACCTGCCGGTGGCCACGGTCGAGGTGCGGGGCCTGCTGGGCTCGGTCCAGCCGCCGCCGCTGAGCGCGTTCGGCGAGCTGGCGAGTACCGGCATGCTCGGCACGGTCGTCGCCTTCACCCTGATCGCCTCCGCCGAGTCGCTGTTCAGCGCGGCGGCCGTGGACCGGCTGCACTCCGGGCCGCGCACCGAGTACGACAAGGAGCTGCTCGCGCAGGGCGCCGGCAACGCGGTGTGCGGCCTGCTGGGCGCACTGCCGATGACCGCGGTGATCGTGCGCAGCGCGGCCAACGTCCAGGCGGGCGCCCGTACCAAGGCCTCCCGCGTCCTGCACGGCGTGTGGCTGCTGCTGTTCGCCGCACTGCTGCCCGACGTGCTCGCCTACATCCCGATCCCGGCGCTCGCGGGCATCCTGATCCACTCGGGCGCCAAGCTGGTCCCGGTCCGGGCGCTGGCCGAGCTGTGGCGCGAGCACCGGGGCGAGGCGCTGATCATGGCGGTGACGGCGGTCTCGATCGTCGCGGTCAGCATGTTCGAGGGCGTGCTGATCGGCCTGGCGATGGCGGTGGTCAAGACCGCCTGGCAGGCCTCGCACATCAGGCTGGAGGTCGTCGACAAGGGCGCGGGCCCGATCGACGCCTGCCTCTCGGGCAACGCGACCTTCCTGCGGCTGCCGAAGATCCTGGACAGCCTGGAATCGCTGCCCCAGGACCGCCCGGTCCGCCTGGACCTGTCCGGCCTGCACCATCTGGACCACGCCTGCCGTACGGCCCTGGAGAACTGGGCCGCGCGGCACAGCGCCGCGGGCACGGAACCGGTGCGGGTCACGACGCCGGCCCGCTGACGTCCCCTGTCTCCGGGCCGGGATGCCGACGCCCCTCGGCACCCCGGCCCGGTCCCCGGGCTTGTGGCTTCCGCCCCACCCCGGGGCATATGGTTACAGCAGCGGACGAAATCGGACCTCTCCGTGAGGAGGTCACCATGCTCCAGGAGCTGCTGGGCGCCGTGGCGGCGGCGGGTTCGGCCGCCGTGGTCTACCTGGCAATGGCGGCGCGGGTCGTCAAGCAGTACGAGCGAGGCGTGCTCTTCCGCCTCGGCCGGGTGGTGGGAGGCGAACGCCAGCCCGGTCTGACCCTGGTGATCCCGTTCGTGGACCGGCTGCACAAGGTCAACATGCAGATCGTCACCATGCCGATCCCGGCCCAGGAGGGAATCACCCGCGACAACGTCACCGTCCGGGTGGACGCCGTCGTCTACTTCCGCGTGGTCGACGCGGCGAGCGCCCTGGTGAAGGTCGAGGACTACAAGTTCGCGGTGTCGCAGATGGCCCAGACGTCCCTGCGGTCGATCATCGGCAAGAGCGACCTGGACGATCTGCTCTCCAACCGCGAGAAGCTCAACGAAGGCCTGGAGCTGATGATCGACAGCCCGGCCGTCGGCTGGGGCATCCAGGTCGACCGGGTCGAGATCAAGGACGTCTCGCTGCCGGACACGATGAAGCGGTCCATGGCCCGCCAGGCCGAGGCCGACCGGGAACGCCGGGCCCGGATCATCAACGCCGACGCCGAGTACCAGGCCTCCAAGAAGCTGGCCGAGGCGGCCCAGCAGATGGCCGACACCCCGGCCGCCCTCCAGCTGCGGCTGCTCCAGACGGTGATGGCGGTGTCCGCCGAGAAGAACTCCACGCTGGTCCTGCCCATCCCGGTGGAGCTGCTGCACTTCCTGGAACGGGGCAACCAGCCGGCCGCGCCGAACGGCGACGGCACACCCCGCCTGGAGAAAGGCGAACAGCAGGCCGTGCCGAACGAGGGCGGAGAGCCCCACTCCGGATAACGTGCCGGGCATGCGCAGAAGCTGGGTGATCGCCGTGGCCGCGATGGCCTTCGCCGCGGGCTGCGGGGACGGTGTCGAAACGGCCGCCGCGCCCTCCCCCTCCCCCGCCGCCGCCCGCCGGATGACCGTCACCAGTACGGCATACGCCGACCGCGGCACCATCCCGCGCCGGTACACCTGCGACGGCGCCGACGTCTCGCCTCCGCTGTCCCTCGCCGGCGTACCCGCGGGCACGGCCTCGCTGGCCCTGCTCCTGCGGGACGCCGACGCCGCGCACGGCAGGTTCACGCACTGGCTGGTGTGGGACATCGACCCGCACACCAGGCGGCTGTCCGCCGGGGAGCATCCGCGGGGGGCGGGCGAGGGCCGCAACGACTTCGGGAGGACCGGGTACGGCGGTCCGTGCCCGCCGCGCGGTGACCGGGCGCACCACTATGTCCTCACGGTCTATGCCGCGGACCGCCGTGTGTCGCCGGGCGCGGGAGCCACGTCTGCGGATCTGCTGCGGGCGCTGTCCGGGCACACGCTCGCCGTGGGCGTGTTGATGGGCCGGTACGGGCGGGGGTAGTCACCGGCGCCGCGCAGACGCACGACCAGGGATCCGGAGGGAAGGTGCCCATGGCGAAGAAGAACGGCAGGGACCTGCGGGAGGCGCTGCGTCTCCCGCCCGGTGAGCCCGTCGAACTGGACGCGTACGACACGCGGGCCACACCCGGTGCCCCCGGTGGGAAGAGGACGGCCCTGCAGGACACCGCGCGCACGGGAAAGCGGCTGGCCGAGTTCCAGGCGCGGTTGTGGGCGGCGAGCACGGCGGGGGACCGGCGGCGGGTGCTGGTGGTGCTCCAGGGGATGGACACCAGCGGCAAGGGCGGCACGGTCAAACACGTCATCGGCCATCTCAACCCGGCCGGCTGCCGGATCCGGGCGTTCAAGGCGCCCACCGAGGAGGAGCGGCGGCACGACTTCCTGTGGCGGGTGCGCCCGGCACTGCCCCGGCCGGGCGAGATCGGCATATTCGACCGCTCCCACTACGAGGACGTGCTCATCGCCCGGGTCCGGCATCTCGCCCGGGCCGCCGAGATCGGCAGCCGCTACGGCCTCATCAACGACTTCGAGCGGTCCCTCGCCGAGGACGGCGTGACCGTGATCAAGTGCTTTCTGCACATCTCCCGCGAGGAGCAGCGGCGCCGCCTGCTGCGCCGCCTGGACCGCCCGGACAAGCACTGGAAGTTCGATCCCGGCGACATCGACGAGCGCGCGCTGTGGCCCGCCTACCGGGAGGCGTACCAGCTGGCCGTGGAGCGCTGCGCGGCGCCGTACGCGCCCTGGTACGTGATCCCGGCGGACCGCAAGTGGTACCGGAACTGGGCGGTCGGCCGCCTGCTGCTGGAGCATCTGGAGGAGCTGGATCCGCGGTACCCGAAGGGCGACTTCGACGTGGCGGAGTGCCGGGAGCGGCTGCTGAAGGGGCCGTAGCGGGGTACCCGGCGGCCATGCGGGAACAGCGGCAGATCACCGACTCGTACTGGCTCCGGACCGCAGCGGGGCCGCCCCGTCCCCGGCTGAGCGAGGACCTGGACGTGGATGTGGCCGTCGTCGGCGCGGGCATCGCCGGACTGAGCACCGCGTACGAACTGGTCCGGGCCGGGCTGCGGGTGGCGGTGCTGGAGGCCGGGCGGGCCGCGGCCGGGGTCACCGGACACACCACGGCCAAGCTGACCGCCCAGCACACCCTCGTCTACGACCGGCTGCGGCGCACCCGCGGACCCGAGGGGGCGCGGCTGTACGCCCGCTCGCAGTCGGAGGCGATCGAGCACGCGGCGGCGCTGGTGGCCGAGCTGGGCATCGGCTGCGAGTGGGAGACCCGGGATGCGTACACGTATGTGCGGGACCGGTCGCGCGTGGACGAGGTGCGGGCGGAGGCGAAGGCGGCGCGGGAGGCGGGGCTGCCGGCCGCGTTCACCACGGAGACCGGGCTGCCGTTCCCCGTGGCGGGCGCGGTCCGGGTGACCGGACAGGCGCAGTTCCATCCGGTCAGGTATCTGCGGGCGATCACCGACGATCTCGTGGCGCGCGGCGGTCAGCTGTACGAGCGGACCCGGGTCGTCGGGCTGCAGGAGGGCGGAGTGCCGTGCCGTCTGACCACCGAGGCGGGCCACACGGTCACGGCGCGGGACGTCGTTATCGCCACCCACTACCCGGTGTTCGACCGGGCGCTGCTGTTCGCCCGGCTCGCCCCGCGCCGGGAACTGGTGGTGGCGGGCCCGCTCGGCGCGGGCCCAGACCCGGAGGGCATGTACATCACGCCGGAGGAGAACACCCGCTCGGTGCGCACGGCGCCGTACGGCGCGGACGGGCAGCGGCTGCTGGTCGTCACCGGGGAGCACTTCACGCCCGGCACCGGCGATGTGCGGGCCGGCTTCGACGGACTCGCCGCCTGGGCCGAGGAGCACTTCCCGGGTGTGGCCCTGGACCACGCCTGGGCCACCCAGGACAACGACTCCACCGACACCGTGCCGCTGGTCGGCACCTTCCACCCGGGCGCCCGGCACACCTACGTCGCCACCGGCTTCGGCGGCTGGGGCCTGAGCGGCGGCATCATGGCCGGGCTGCTGCTGACCTCGCTGATCACCGGGCGGGACTGCGCCTGGCGCGAGCTGTACGACCCGCGGCGGCTGAAGCCGGTGGTGCGCGAGGTGCCGTCGCTGCTGAAGACACAGGCGGAGGTGGCCCGGCACTTCGTCGGCGACCGGCTGAGGCCGCCGGCCTCGGTGGACGGCCTGGCGCCCGGCGACGGGGCGGTGGTGCGGGCGGACGGCGGCCGGCTCGCGGTGCACCGGGACGACGAGGGCGCCCTGCACGCGGTGTCGGCCCGGTGCACCCACCTCGGCTGTCTGGTCGCCTTCAACCGGACCGAACGCGCCTGGGAGTGCCCGTGCCACGGCTCGCGCTTCGACGTCGACGGCGCGGTGCTCCAGGGCCCGGCGGTGCGGCCGCTGGAACAGCGGGAGATCTGAGGGCCGCCGCGCGGGTGACCGTAATGCCGCGCCATGGAACATATCGCCATACAAGCGGTCATCGAGACCTACGTTCATACGGTGATCACTCGACTACGCCATATCAGCGCCCTCGGTGCCCTGGGCCTGGCCCTCGCCGCCTGCGGTACGGCGAGCCACCCGGACGGTGTCCACCGGACCCCGGCCAGGCCGTCCGTCGCCGCCTCCCCGTCCGCCTCGCGGCCGCCCGTGCTGGCCCCGGGTCCCGGCGGCCTGACCCCGGTCTTCGAGCACGGCCCGCGCACCCTGGGCAAGACCGTCGCGCTGACCTTCGACGCCGACATGACCGCCGACCAGGGGCCCCGCGCCGCCGCCGGCGAGCACTTCGACAACCCGGACCTCATCGGCACCCTGCGGGCGCTGAAGGTGCCGGCGACGATCTTCATGACCGGCCTGTGGGCCGACCAGTACCCGACCGAGGCCAGCAGCCTCGGCCACGACCCGCAGTTCGAGGTCGCCAACCACTCCTACAGCCACTACGCGTTCACGGCCGACTGCTACGGCCTGCCCACCGTCGCCCCCGACAAGATGCGCTCGGAGGTGGAGCGGGCGTACGCCTCCCTGCGCAAGGCGGGCGTGCCGCACGCGCTGCCGTACTTCCGCTTCCCCGGCGGCTGTTACGACCGGCGGGCGCTGCGCGCGCTGAGCGGGCTCGGGGTGACCGCGATCCAGTGGGACGTGCTGAGCGGCGACGCGTTCGCCACCGACGCCGACGCCGTCACCAAGCAGGTGCTGGACGGGGTGAAGCCCGGCTCGGTGGTCGTCATGCACTGCACCCGCAGCGCCGCCCCGACCACCGAGCGGGTCGTCCGCGCGGTCGTACCGGAACTGCGCGGGCGCGGCTACCGGTTCGTGAAGGTCTCCGAGCTGATCGGCGAGGCCGGCGGGCACCGCTGACGGACCTCCGGAGCCCGCCGGGCCGCCGTGTGCCATGGGCGCCGGCTCGGGGTGACCGGCTCGCTCAGGGGGACCGCCGGCCGGCGAGCCGGCCGGCCAGGGCGAAGGCCACGGCCGTGAGCAGGGCCGCCCCGGACAGCGGCAGCAGCGGCACCGGCGCGCGGCCGGTCTGCGAACCGGTGACCGTTCCGGGGGTGACGGTGAGGTCGACGCCTCTTGACACCCAGGGGCCGCGGATGCCGTGGCGGCGGCCTACGGCGGTCAGTCGCAGGTCACGCTGCATGCGGACATTCCGGTCCGGTCCCGGCTCGGGGCTTGGTCAGCTTGCCGGTCGGACAAAACCGCCCGCCCCTTAAGGTTGGCTGGTGTGAGCCATGTTTCAGCCTCCACCGAAGACAGCCCCTTCCAGTCCGAGCGCAATCCGCGCGACGAGGCGCCCCAGTTCGTGCTGCCCCTCGTCGTACGGATCGAGAAGAGCGCGCCCCCGGCGCGTACTGACGCGCTGGAGACGGCCGCCCGGGCGGTGCTGGTGCTGCTCGGGGACGAGCGGGCGCACGGGGACGGCGAGTGGGCCGAGGCGGTGCGGAGCTGGGAGGACGCACGGATCCGCAAGGTCGCGCGGCGGGCCCGGGGCGCCGAGTGGCGGCGGGCCGAGGCGCTGCCGGGGATCACGGTGACCGGCAAGTCCGCGCAGGTACGCGTGTTCCCACCGGTCCCGCTCGACGGCTGGCCCAAGGACCTGGCCAAGCTCCAGGTGTCCGGCACCGAGCTGGACGACCCGGAGCCGCCCGTCGCCGCCGACCCGGCCCTGCCCGTGCTGTGGCTGAACCCGGAGCTGGAGATGTCGGCCGGGAAGGCGATGGCGCAGGCCGGGCACGGTGCGCAACTGGCCTGGTGGGCGCTGTCCGCCGCCGAGCGCACCGCCTGGCGGGACGCGGGCTGGGCACTGGCCGTCCGTACGGCCGACCCCGCCGACTGGGCACGGCTGGCCGGCAGCGGCCTGCCGACGGTGCGGGACGCCGGCTTCACGGAGATCGCCCCGGGAAGCTGCACGGTCGTCGCCGACCATCCGGCGCTGCCGACCGCACCCGACCGGCGCTGAAGCTCAAATGTTGCTCTGAACACGGCACGGAGGAGGTTCGGGTCCGGGCGCCGGGGCCATACCCCCGTCATTCGACGGCGGGGTTGGCTCGACGGAGGGGAGGCGCCATGCGGCGACTGGGCACGGGGATCGGCTGGCGGCCGGAGATCGCGGACGCCGTGGAGCACATGCCGGGCATCGACTGGGTGGAGGTCGTGGCGGAGAACGTCTGCCCCGGGCACCTTCCCGAGTCGCTGCTGCGGCTGCGCGAGCGCGGGGTGACCGTGGTCCCGCACGGCGTCTCCCTCGGCCTCGGCGGCGCCGACCGCCCGGAGGAGGCCCGGCTGACCGCGCTGGCGGAGCGCGCGGAGGCCCTCGGCTCGCCCCTGGTCACCGAGCACATCGCGTTCGTCCGCGCGGGCGGCCCGCTCACCGCCTCCCCGCGCCTGGAGGCCGGGCACCTGCTGCCGGTGCCGCGCACCAGGGACGCCCTGGACGTCCTCTGCGAGAACGTCCGCATCGCACAGGACGCCCTTCCGGTGCCGCTGGCCCTGGAGAACATCGCCGCACTGTTCTCCTGGCCGGGCGAGGAGCTGACCGAAGGGCAGTTCCTGTCCGAGCTGGTCGAGCGCACCGGCGTACGGCTGCTGATCGACGTGGCCAATCTGCACACCAACCACGTCAACCGGGATGAGGACCCGGCCGAGGCACTGGCCACGCTGCCCGTGGAGGCGATCGCCTACGTCCATGTCGCGGGCGGCTTCGAGCGGGACGGCGTCTGGCACGACAGCCACGCCCACCCCGTGCCGCGCCCGGTGCTCGACATCCTGACCGACCTGGCCTCCCGCACCGCGCCGCCCGGCGTGCTCCTGGAACGGGACGAGAACTTCCCCGAACCGGCCGAGCTGGAGGGGGAGTTGACGATGATCCGGGACGCGGTGGCGGCTGGGCGCACCCGGGCCGCCGGGAGTACGGGGGCCGGTGCCGCCGGTGGCTCGGCGGGCGGAGGTGTCGCCGTCCTGGCGCGGCCTACGGTCCGTGCGCGGGAGCGGCTCGCCGTCGCCCAGGCCGCCGTGCTGTCCTCGCTGGTGGCCGGGACGCCGGTGCCCGAGGGGTTCGACCGGGTGCGGATGGGGGTGCAGGCACGGGCGCTCGCCTCGAAGCGGGCGGACGTGGTGGCGAAGGTGGCGCCCGAGCTGCCGGTGATTCTCGGCGCCGGGTACCGGGCGGCGTTCCTGGACTACGCCCGGGTGCGGCCGATGACCGGCGGCTACCGACGCGACGCCCTGGATTTCGCCGGGCACTTGCTGAAAGTGAACCGACCGGAGGACCCGGGGGCTCGCCGACGGCTCCGTGCATGGTGGCTGGACCGGGCGGGTCCGGCACCGAGGTCGGGCGGACGGGTGGCCCGGGCGGCGCGGAGGGTGCTGCCGCGCAGGGCGTGACTGCCCCAGCTACGGCGCGAGTGCAGGTGTGGCGACGGCAACTGCCCAGGGGCGCGGGGCCGTATCGATACGCGGCTCCGCCGCGTGGGCGCGACCAGCCACGACGCACCCGCGGTCGCCAACGCGCCGCATCCCCGACGGCACCCATGCGCACCCCCGAGCCCGGCGGCAGCCAACCGCAGCCGAGTAATATGCCGCCCGCACCCCACCCCCCTGCACAGTCGCGTGCGGTGCGCTACAGGAGGCGTCATGCGACCCCGACCCCCCGTCAAGGGCCGAGGCATATTCAGCGGCACGGGCCTCGTCATCGCGGCCCTCGCGGCGACCGCGGCGGCGCTGCTCTACCCGCTCTGGTCGTACGCCGACCGCCAGAACCCGGCGGCCGGTGCGACCGTGCTGAGCACACAGACCGTGACGACCCCCTACGGCCCCCTGTCCGCACAGGACCGGGACTTCATCACCAAGGTCCGGCTCGCGGGGCTGTGGGAGCTGCCCGCCGGCGAACTGGCGGAGCGCAAGGGCACCACGGAGGCCGTCCGCACGGCGGGCCAGCACCTGGTCGACGGGCACACCTCACTGGACGCCCATGTCCGCACCGTCGCCACCCAGCTCGGCGTACCGCTGCCCAACGAGCCGAACACACAACAGCAGCAGTGGCTCGACACCTTGAAGACGGCACAGGGCCAGGACTTCGACCGCCGGTTCGTCGGCATCCTCCGGCTCGCCCACGGCCGGGTGTTCACGCTGGTCGCCGAGGTCCGGGCCGGCACCCAGAATTCCCTGGTCCGCGATCTCGCCGACGACGCGAACGCGACCGTCCTGGATCACATCAAGGTGCTGGAGGCGACCGGGTACGTCGACTTCGCGGCGCTCGCGAGGGAGCTGGCCGCCTCGCCCAGCCCCGTACCGACCCCGCCCGCCGTCGACCCGAGTGCCGCGGTGCCGGTCATCCCGTCGCCGGGCGAGTCGTACTCCCTGCCGCCCGCCACCACCAGCCCGCCGCCGGTGACGAGCGGCTCCTGACTGCCTGACCTGGGCGCGAAACGGAATGTCACAGGCCGCTAACACTGTGTCCGGATGATGAACAGGGCATGGCGCCAACCCAGGCCTCTGACATAGAAACACGTCATGTTCTGGGTCCTTCTCCTGTTCCTGGCCTGGGCTTTCGCCGGTACGGCGTGCACCCGGCTGTGCCTGGCGGCCGTCCGCGCGGCAGCCCTGGACGCGGATGCCGCGACGGCGGACCGGGAGCACGATCTGACGCTGTACGAGGCGGCCTTCCTCTCCGGCGGCCCGGCCCGGGTCGCCGATGTGACGATGGTCGCCATGGCCCGCCAGCGGCGCCTGCTGCTCGCGCACACCGGCTGGGCCACCGTGGTGGACCCCCAGGGGCGCGACGAGATGGAACAGTCCGTCATAGGGGCCATAGGTCCGGAGGGGCAGTCGCGCATCGCACCCGCGCGGGCCCGGGCGGCCGGTGCGGAGGCGGTGCGGCGGCTCGCCGACCGGCTGGTGCGCGCCGGGCTCGCCGTCCCCGACGGCAGCGGTGCGACCGTGGGCGCCGCCGTCCGCCAGGTGCGCGCCGCCGTGCCGGCCGTGGCGGTGCTCGGGGTGACCGCGCTGCTGCTGCCCATCCAGACCGGGACGCCACGGCTGCTGGTCGCAATGTGGTTCGCCCTGCCCCTCATCCTGTCCCTGAGCTGCCTGGCCATCGCCCGGTTCGAGGTGCACCCGTACTCGCGCTGGGCCTCCCCGGCCGGGCAGCGGCTGCTGGGCGCCCTGGTGCGCAGGCCGGCCGGCGACGAACGGTCGTTCCTGACCTCGGTCGCCGTACGCGGGATCCGCGCGATCGGCGAGCCGCAGCTGCGCGCCGCCTTCACCCACCGCGACCAGCCCTGGCGGGAGTGAGAGCGCCCGCGGGGTCTCCCCAGGGTCGTTCCAGGGGCGCATAGGGGGCATAGGTGCCGACACCGGCCGGATGGTGCTTGCCTTCTCCGAGAACCGAACGAAATATCCCTTTTGTTGTCGCCGGGGCGTGGCGGCCCTGCCATCGCCGCCGCCGCACCGAAGGGATACGCGATGAGAGCTGCCGCCCTGTACTCGGCCGCCGGGTCCTTGCTGCTGACCACTCTGGCCGTCGCCCCGGCGGGCGGTGCGGCCGGCGCGGTCGGGGAGCCCGCCGCCACGGCCGAGCTGCGCGGCACCGAGGTGGCCGCGGCCCGCGCCCGGGCGGCCGGCATCGACTTCGGCCCGTGTTCCGCCGCCGACGTACCTGAGGCGCCCCGCAATGTGCGGTGCGGCACGGTGACCGTCCCGCTCGACTACGCCCACCCGGACGGCACCCGGATCAAACTGACCGTCAGCCGGATCCCGGCGACGCAGAAGGACCCGCGCAACAGCAAGCGGAAGGTCCCCCGGCAGGGCGCCCTCGTCTACAACCCCGGCGGCCCCGGCGCGTCCGGCATGTACTTCCCGCTGAGCGGCGCGGTCCCGCAGTGGCAGCGGATCGCCGCCGCCTACGACCTGGTCGGCTACGCCCCGCGCGGTGTGGGCCGTTCGGCGCCGCTGTCCTGCGACGACCCGAAGCGCTTCGTCAAAACGCCCACCGCGGCGCCGGCCCACCCGACGGAGGCGTTCAAGCGGCAGCGCATCGCCGAGGCCAAGGCGTACGCGCGCGGCTGCGCCCGGCGCTCGGGGGGCAAGCTGCGCTTCTACACCTCGCTGAACAACGCCCGGGACCTCGATGTGCTGCGGGCCGCGCTGGGTGAGGACCGGCTGACCTTCGTGGGAGCGTCGTACGGCACCTACTTCGGCGCGCTGTACGCGGCCATGTTCCCCTCGCACGTACGGCGCATGGTGCTGGACTCGGCGGTGAACCCGGACCCGGCGAAGATCTGGTACCGCGACAACCTCGACCAGTCGGCCGCCTTCGAGGACCGCTGGGCGGACTTCCGGGACTGGATCGCCCGCCACGACGACGTCTACAGGCTCGGGAACACCGCGGCGAAGGTGGAGCGCAGCTACGACACCGCGGTCCGGCGCCTGGCCGCGAAGGCGGCCGGCGGGAAGGTCGGTCCCGGCCAGCTGCAGAGCGCGTTCCTGACGGCCGGGTACTACGACGACTTCTGGCCGGGCCGGGCCGAGGTGCTCTCGGCCTATCTGCACGGCAACCCGAAGCCGCTGGTCCGGCTGGCCACGCCGAGCGCGGAGACGGCCGCCGAGGCGGAGAACGGCAGCGCGGTCTACACGGCCGTGGAGTGCAACGACGCGCCCTGGCCCACGGACTGGAAGGTGTGGGACCGGGACAACACCCGGCTGGCCCGGGTGGCGCCGTTCGAGACGTGGGCCAACGCCTGGATGAACCTGCCCTGTGCGTACTGGCCGGCTCCCCGGCAGCAGCCGCTGGACGTGCGGACCGGGCCGGGTGAGCTGCCGCCGGTGCTGATCCTGGCGGCCGAGCGGGACGCGGCGGCGCCGTACCCGGGGGCGCTGGAGATGAACCGGCGGCTGGCCGGCTCGGTGCTGGTGACCGAGCGGGACGCGGGGACGCACGGGATCGGGGGCGGGCCGAACCAGTGCGTCAACGGGCACCTCGACGCGTATCTGCTGGAGGGGCGGGTTCCGGGGCGGCGCGCGTCGTGCGCGCCGCACCGGTTGCCTCCGGCGGCCGGGCCGGCGAAAGAGTCTCGGCGAGGCTCTCCGAGGGCCGGGCGGCGCTAGGAGGGCGCGGTTCAGGCCAGGCCGGCCACCAGGTCCGCGATGTCCTTGCGGCGGCCGGTGAAGAACGGGATCTCCTCGCGGACGTGCATGCGGGCCTCGGAGCCGCGCAGGTGGCGCATGAGGTCGACGATGCGGTGGAGCTCGTCGGCCTCGAAGGCCAGGATCCACTCGTAGTCGCCGAGGGAGAACGAGGCCACCGTGTTGGCGCGCACGTCCGGGTAGCCGCGGGCCATCTTGCCGTGGTCGGCGAGCATGCGGCGGCGGTCCTCGTCGGGCAGCAGATACCAGTCGTAGCTGCGCACGAAGGGGTACACGCTGACGTAGTCGCGCGGGGTCTCGTCGGCGAGGAACGCCGGGATGTGCGAGCGGTTGAACTCGGCGGGGCGGTGCAGCGCCATGTTGGACCACACCGGCGCGAGGGCGCGGCCCAGCTTGGTGCGGCGGAAGCGGTTGTACGCGTCCTGCAGCTGGTCGCTGGTCTCGGCGTGCCACCAGATCATGAGGTCGGCGTCGGCGCGCAGGCCGGAGAGGTCGTAGGTGCCGCGGATCGTCACGTCCTTGGCGGCGAGCTGGTCGAACAGCTCCTGGACCTCGTCGGCGTAACCCGCGCGGTCCTCCGGCAGTACGTCCTTCAGCTTGAAGACCGACCAGAGGGTGTAGCGGATGACCTCGTTGAGGTCCTTGGCCAGCTTGCCCTTGTTCGGGATCCTGCCGGACTCGGTGGTGGGGGCGTCGTCACTCATGGTCCCTATTCTCCCGCTCCGCCGTGGAGGCTCTGCACCGGGTTGGCCGCTAGCTCCCGGATTCCGCTCAGGTCGCCGCCGAGCTGGTCGACGGCCGCGTACGCGCTCGCGATGCAGGCCGGGATGCCGACGCCGTCGTACTGCGCGCCGCACACCGCGAGGCCCGGCAGCTCGGCGACGTGCGCGCGGATGCGGGCCACGCGCGCGTGGTGCCCGACGGGGTACTGCGGCAGGCCGTCGGTCCAGCGGGTGACCCGGGTCCGCAGGGGTACGGCGTCCAGGCCGGTGGCCTCGCGCAGGTCGTGCCGGGACACCTCGACGAGGGCGGCGTCGTCCCGCTGGAGGATCTCCGTCTCGCCGTGCCGGCCCACGGAGGTGCGCAGCACGAGCACGTCCGGGTCCTCCTCAGCGATCCAGCCCCATTTGCGGGAGGCAAACGTGGACGCCTTGATGGTGCGGCCGTCGACGGGGGGCACGAGGAAGCCGCTGCCCTCCGGGAGGTCGGCGTCCGCACGCCGGTAGGCGAGGGTGACCAGGGCCATCGAGGCGTACTCGACAGCGGCGAGTTCGGCCGCCGCGGCCGGGGCCTCGGCGCGCAGCAGGCCGGCGGCCGCACCGGCGGGCGCGGCGACGACGACCGCGTCCGCGTGCAGCACACGGCCGCCCGCGACCACGCGCCAGACCGTGTCCGGCCGCGCCGCCGCGAAGGGCTGCGTGAGCGGCGAGCCGTCGGCGCCCGCGCCTTCCGCCTCCGGCCTGTGCACCCTTCTCAGCTCCGTCACCGTGGTGCCGGTCAGGATCTCCCCGCCCCGCGCCCGCACCGACTCGGCGACCGCGAGCGGCAGGGTGCCGACTCCGCCCTCGATGCCCATGAAGACCGGCCCGGTCTGCTGGTTCGCCGCGGCCTTGGCCTGCATCTCGCGGACTGCCTCCGTGAGGGAGGTGTGGGTGCGGGCGGCCTGGAAGAGCTGGGGGACGGCCGAGCGCATCGAGATGCGGTACGCGTCGCCGGCGTACACCCCGCCGAGCAGGGGCTCGACGAGGCGGTCGACGACTTCGCGGCCGAGGCGTGCGGCCACGAACTCCCCCACGGCCACGTCGTCGCCGACCTCGGTGCGCGGCAGGTCGGCGTCGCGTTCGATGCGGGCGAGGCCCTCGTCGGAGAGCACTCCGGAGAGCGCGGCGGCGGTGCCGGGAACGCCCATCACATGGCCCTTGGGCATGGGTCGCAGGGCGCCGCGGGTCCAGATCGAGGCGGTCGCGGTGGCCGGCGGCCGGAGCCGCTCGGTCAGACCGACCTCGCGGGCGAGGGCCACGGCCTCGGGGCGGCGGGCGAGCATCGACTCGGCGCCGAGGTCGACCCGCACGCCCGCGATCTCGCCGGGGAGCAGCTTGCCGCCGACCCGGTCCGCGGCCTCCAGCACGGTCACGCGCGCGCCGCGCCCGAGCAGCCGGTGGGCGGCGGCCAGCCCGGCGACACCGGCACCGATGACGACGACATGCCCCGTGGGCGTACCCGTTGCGCTCATGCCCCCACTTTCTCAGACCCCACTGACACTCCGGCCAGGGCCTGAGGTCCCCCGCACCGGGGACCGTCGGCCGAACGTTCCGGCACGTCCGGCCGTCGTAGGAACGTCACAGGCCGCACAGCCCTCGGGGGTACCGCCCATGCGCACAGCACGTTCCGCACGACCCGCACGTCCCGCCGGGGCCCTGGCGGGGATCCTGCTCGTCGCCTCCCTCGCCCTCGCCGGGTGCGGCGGCGCCGCCGACGACAACACGGGCGGCGGCACCTCGGCGAAGTCCGCGGCGAACGGCGCCGACGTGGCCGCCGGCCCGCGCACGGCCGACGGCGCCGAGCCCGCGGCACCGAGGACACCGCGGCTCACCCAGAACGCGATCGCCCGGACCGCGTCCCTCACCCTCCAGGTGAAGGACGTGCCAAAGGCCCTGGACCAGGCCCGGACCACCGCTCAGGACGCGGGCGGCTACGTCGGCAAGGAGAGCACGAGCCGGGACGCCGGCGGCCATGAGCACACCCGGGTGGTGCTGCGGGTGCCCAGCGCGAAGTACGACGAGGTGCTCGCCGGACTCCAGGGCACGGGCCGGCTGATCGACCGCACGGCCCAGGCGGAGGACGTCACCGACCAGGTCGTGGACGTGGACAGCCGCGTCAGGTCGCAGCGGGCCAGTGTGGACCGGATCCGTGCGTTGATGGCCCGGGCGACCAAGCTGAGCGATGTCGTCGAGTTGGAGGGCGAGTTGAGCAGCCGTCAGGCCGACCTGGAGTCGCTGCTGGCCCGGCAGGCGTCCCTGAAGGACCGCACGAGCCTCGCCACCATCACGCTGTCGCTGTCCGAGACGCCGGTGAAGAAGGCGGCCGGTGACGACTCCCCCGGTGTCGTGGACGCCCTGTCCGGTGGTTGGCACGTGTTCGTGAGCATGCTGCGCTGGATCGTCCTGGCGCTCGGCGCCGCCCTGCCGTTCGCGGTGTGCGCGGCCCTGCTGACCGTGCTGTGGCTGCGGGTCGTACGGCCCCGGCTGCCGCGCCGGCCGGAGCCCGCGCCCGCGATGACCGCGCTGGGCCCGCTGCCGTCGGCCCGCCCCGCGCCGGAGTCCGCCGAGGAGCGGCCCGGCCGGGACTGACCTGCCCGCGCCCCGTAGCGTGGTGCCATGAGCGTGCGCGGTGGGCGTGGCGGGACGGAACGACTGGTCGTGATCGGCGGGGACGCCGCGGGGATGTCCGCGGCGTCGCAGGCACGCCGGCTGAAGGGGCCCGGCGAACTGGAGATCGTGGCCTTCGAACGCGGCCACTTCACCTCCTTCTCGGCGTGCGGCATCCCCTACTGGGTGGGCGGCGACGTCCCCGAACGGGACGACCTGATCGCCCGCACCGCCGAGGAGCACCGGGCGCGCGGGATCGATCTGCGGCTGCGTACCGAGGTCACGGAGATCGACGTGGCCGGAGCGCGGGTACGCGCGCGTGACGTCGATTCCGGCGCCGAGTCCTGGACGTCGTACGACAAACTCGTCATCGCGACCGGTGCGCGGCCGGTCCGCCCGGGCCTGCCCGGCGTGGACGCCCCCGGGGTGCACGGCGTGCAGACCCTGGACGACGGCCAGGCCCTGCTGGAAACGCTGGCACGCACGCGTGGCCGCAGGGCCGTGGTCGTGGGGGCCGGCTACATCGGCGTGGAGATGGCGGAGGCGCTGATCAACCGCGGCTTCGAGGTGACGGTCGTCAACCGCGGCAAGGAGCCCATGTCGACGCTCGACGCGGACATGGGCCGCCTGGTGCACCGGGCCATGGAGGGCCTCGGCATCACCATGGTGAACGACGCCGAGGTCACCAAGATCCTCACGGGGGAGGACGGCCGGGCCCGCGCGGTGGCCACGGAGGACGCCGAGTACCCGGCGGACGTCGTCGTCCTCGGTATCGGCGTCCGTCCGGAGACCGCCCTCGCGAGGGCCGCCGGCCTCCCCCTCGGCACGCACGGCGGCCTGCTCACCGACCTCGCGATGCGGGTGCGCGGCCACCGGAACATCTGGGCGGGCGGCGACTGTGTGGAGGTGCTCAACCTGGTCTCGGGCCAGGACCAGTACGTGCCGCTCGGCACCCATGCCAACAAGCACGGCCAGGTCATCGGCACCAACGCCGGCGGCGGTTACGCCACCTTCCCGGGCGTGGTCGGCACGGCGGTCAGCAAGGTCTGCGACCTGGAGATCGCCCGCACCGGTCTGCGCGAGAAGGACGCCGACCGGGTGGGGCTGCGGTACGAGACGGTCACCATCGAGTCCACCAGCCGCGCCGGCTACTACCCGGGCGCCTCCCCGATGACGGTCAAGATGCTCGCCGAACGCCGCACGGGCCGGCTGCTCGGCGTCCAGATCGTCGGCCGGGAGGGCGCGGCGAAACGGGTCGACATCGCCGCGGTGGCGCTGACCGCGCAGATGACGGTGGAACAGATGACGGCCCTGGACCTGGGCTACGCCCCGCCCTTCTCCCCGGTGTGGGACCCGGTCCTGGTGGCGGCGAGAAAGGCGACGACGAAGGTCCGGGTCTCCTAGGCCGTTCCGCTGATGCGGGGCAGAGCCGAGACGGCCGCCGGCGGCTGCTCCCCCGCCGGTTTCGCGTGCGTGGCGGTGGGCCGGGTCGACCGCAGCCGATAGCTGACCGCCTCGTCCAGTGTCACGGGCCGCTGCATCTGCGAAGCCAGCCGTCCGGCCTCCTGGCCGAGCCGTGCGACGTCCTCCCAGGGGAGCCGTACGACCAGGGAGATCTCCGCCTCGCCGTCGGGCAGCGCATGCATCGGAGGAATGATTCGTTCACTCATCGCCTGTCCTCACGTCGGTTGACGAGAGATACGCACACTCGTCCCGCGCCGTTCACCGATTCGCCCGCCGCATCCCGGGCACTACTTCTGTGTGGTCATCCCCGTCCATGACGTGAACCCGGTGCGCCGCACGCCCTGGGTGACGTACGCCCTCATCGCCGCGAACGTCCTGGTGTTCGTCACCACGCCCGGCATAGCCGGTTCCGTGGCCGGCGGCAGCGACCTGGCGCAGTTGTGCCATCTGCAGGCCTTCATGGACCACTACGCGGCGGTCCCCCGAGAGCTGATCCACCATCAGGTGCCCAGGCTGGTCCCGACGGGCGGCGTCGGTGTGGGCCCGCACGGCCCGGGCTGTGTCGTGGCGCCGCCGGCCTACGACAAGTCGCCGCCGCTGTCGGTCTTCACGGCCATGTTCCTGCACGGCAGCTGGCTGCACCTGCTCGGGAACATGCTCTTCCTGCTGATCTTCGGCAACAACGTCGAGGACCGGATGGGCCACATCCGCTTCTTCCTCTTCTACGTCGTCTGCGGTTACGCGGCCGGATACGGTTTCGCGCTGCTCAACGACAGCTCGGGCGACCCGCTGATCGGCGCTTCCGGTGCGATCGCGGGGGTGCTCGGCGCCTATATCGTGCTGTGGCCGAGGGCGCGGGTGTGGGTGCTCGTCCCGTTCCTGGTGTTCCTGCCGCTCCGGCTGCCCGCCTGGCTGGTGCTGGGCTTCTGGTTCCTGCTGCAGGCGGTCTACTCGTCCGGGCACGGCGTGTCCGGGGCGGGCACGGTGGCGTACGCGGCGCATGTGGTCGGATTCGTGGCCGGCATGCTGCTGGCCTGGCCGCTCAAACCCGGCACGCCACCCCCGCCGGAGCCGCGCGGCCTGCTGTTCGGCAGGCGGGCGCGGCCCCGTTACACCTGGTGAGTGGGACGCGTCAGCGGGCCGTCGCGGTGTGGACGTACTCCACGAGCCGCGTCAGCGCGTCCGGGTCGGTGTTCGGCAGCACGCCGTGGCCGAGGTTGAAGACATGGCCCTCCAGACCGGCGGCCGCGTCCAGCACCTCGCGGGCCCTGGCCTCGACGGTGTCCTTGTCGGTGAACAGGACCGTCGAGTCGAGATTGCCCTGGAGCGCCTTGCCGGGTCCGACGCGGCGCTGCGCCTCGTCCAGCGGGACGCGCCAGTCGACGCCGACCACGTCCGCGCCGGCCTCGCCCATGAGCTTCAGCAGCTCGCCGGTGCCGACACCGAAGTGGATGCGCGGGACGCCGTAGCCGGCGACGGCGTCGAAGACCTTCGCCGAGGCGGGCATGGCCGAGCGCCGGTAGTCCGCCGGGGCGAGGGCGCCGACCCAGGAGTCGAACAGCTGGACCGCGCTCGCGCCGGCCTCGATCTGCACCTTCAGGAAGGCGGCCGTGATGTCGGCCAGGCGGTCCAGCAGGTCGGCCCACAGCTCGGGGTCGCCGTACATCATCGCCTTTGCGTTCTCGTACGTGCGCGAGGGGCCGCCCTCGACGAGGTAGCTCGCGAGGGTGAAAGGCGCGCCCGCGAAACCGATCAGCGGGGTGCTGCCCAGCTCCTTGGTGAGCAGGCCGATGGCCTCGGTGACGTAGGGGACGTCCTCGGGTGTGAGGTCGCGCAGCCGGGCCAGGTCGGCGCGGGTGCGGATGGGCTCCTCGACGACCGGGCCGACGCCCGGCTTGATGTCGAGGCCGAGGCCGACGGCCTTCAGCGGGACGACGATGTCGCTGTAGTAGATCGCCGCGTCCACGTGGTGGCGGCGCACCGGCTGCAGCGTGATCTCGGTGACCAGCTCGGGCCGCATGCAGGACTCCAGCATGGGGATGCCCTCGCGCACCTTGCGGTACTCGGGCAGGGAGCGGCCGGCCTGGCGCATGAACCACACGGGGGTGTGCGGCACGGGTTCGCGCCTGCACGCCTTGAGGAAGGCGCTGTCGTACGTCGCTGTCGGCTGCATGCTGGTCTTGGCGGTCACAGGGACAAGTTTCGCATGCCGTCGGACGCGGTTCGCCCCTGACCGGTGGCGGCCGGGAGTCGGGGCGCTCGCCCGCAGCCACGTGCGTCGCGGTGGTGTCTTGCCCTGCACGAAGGCCCGGTTCCCCTTACTCTTCCCCGCATGGCTGCGGCTCACGGACGAATGTCGGACAGCGCTGACGGAATGGACGACGTGAAGGACACCGAGGAGGCGGACCGGCGTTCCGGAACTTCGGGGCCGCCGGCGTTCCAGGCCGCTGTCGACGCCCTGCGCAGCAGCCGGCTGCGGCCGCAGGTCGAAGTGGAGCCCACGCCCGCCCCGCAGCGGCTCGCCCCGTACGCGTACGCGCTTGAGGCCGTGGTGGTCGACGGCGAACAGGAGCTGGCCGACGGACGCCTGGTGCTGCTGCACGACCCGGCGGGGCACGACGCCTGGCGCGGCACCTTCCGGCTGGTGACGCTGGTGCGCGCGGAGCTGGAGCCGGAGATGGCCGCCGATCCGCTGCTGCCCGAGGTCTGCTGGTCGTGGCTGACCGGGGCGCTGCAGGCGCGCGGGCTCGGCTACGGCGAGCCGAGCGGGACGATCACCCGCGCGAGTTCGCACTACTTCGGCGGGCTGGCCGAGCGGCCGGCGGCCTCGCAGATCGAGATCCGGGCGTCCTGGACGCCCCGGGAGGGTCTCGGCGGCGTGCCGGACACCGCCTCCCATCTGGCCTCCTGGTGCGATCTGCTGGCCCAGGTCGCGGGGCTGCCGCCGGCCGGTCCGGGCGACACCTCAGTGGTGACGCTGCCGCAGCGCAGGGGTCCGCAGTCACGGTGAGCGCGGCCGGCGAACCGGCGCTTCATCCGCATGGGCGCCTTATTGACCATCCCTTTGTCGATACGGCCACTTTCCGACCTCGAATGGCACCCTCTCGGACCGATTCGATCTTCGGATGATCGATCGCGTGTCCGAATTGCACGGATTGTTACTCACTAGATCGTGATCATTCTCTAAAGGCGGACGACTTTGCTGCCGAAGACGACTGTGACCTTGAAAGCACGGTTCGTCCCGGCTTCCTCCCCACAAGCCGGCCCCGTCCCCCCACCCAGGAGGCCTGGTGTCCGTTCTCCTCGAGCAGCCCGCAAGCCTGGTCGCCTACCGCCCGAACAAGCCGACCGCCATGGTGGTCGTGGCCGACCCGCGCGTCCGTTCCACCGTCACCCGCCACCTGTGGGCGCTCGGCGTGCGCGATGTCATCGAAGCCTCGTCCATCGCGGAGGCTCGTCCCCGCATCGGCAACCCGCGCGACATCTGCGTCGCCGACGTCCATCTGCCCGACGGCTCCGGCCTGACCCTGCTGTCCGAGACCCGCGCCGCGGGCTGGCCCAACGGGCTGGCACTGTCCGCCGCCGACGACATCGGCGCGGTGCGCAACGCCCTGGCCGGCGGGGTCAAGGGGTACGTCGTCACCGGCACCCGTACCAACCTCGGCCTGCCCACCCGGCCCGGCGCCGCTCCCCTCGGCGCCGCCCGGATGCACCGCCGCCCCCCGGGTGCCCCGAGCCACCCGGGCGGCTACCGCGAACTGTCCGGCCGCGAGGTCGAGGTGCTGCGACTGGTCGCGGAGGGCCAGTCGAACAAGGCGATCGGCGTGTCCATGGGCCTGTCCGCCCTGACCGTCAAGAGCCACCTCGCCCGCATCGCCCGCAAGCTGGGCACGGGCGACCGGGCCGGCATGGTGGCCGTGGCCCTGCGCACGGGGATCATCCACTGAGCCGAGCCGAGCATCCAAGCGATCATTGTCCACCGAGCCGCCCATTGAGCCGTTCAGAGCAGCGGACGGTTCACTCACGTGAACCGCACCTTTCACCGACCTGACTGGTTTGCGACCCTCCAGCGCCCGCCGACGGAACGTTCCGTCGGCGGGCGCCGTCCACACACGGATACCCTTGACAGGTGACCGACGCCCAAGAGACCGCAGCAGACAGCTCCCTGCGCATCACCGGAGGCACTCCTCCGGACGACGCCGGATCTTCTGTGATGGGGGCGCCGACACCGCTTCTCGAACCGCGCGAGGGGATTCCGCCCGTCGTCGCCGACGAGGCCTCGCTCGCCAAGGTGGTCGCCGCCTTCGCCGCGGGCTCCGGCCCGGTCGCCGTCGACGCCGAGCGGGCCTCGGGCTACCGCTACGGCCAGCGCGCCTACCTGGTGCAGCTGCGCCGCGAGGGCGCGGGGACCGCGCTGATCGACCCCGTCGCCTGCCCCGACCTGTCCGGGCTCGGCGAGGCGCTGTCCGGCGTCGAATGGGTGCTGCACGCCGCCACCCAGGACCTGCCCTGCCTGCGTGAAATAGGCATGGTCCCGGCTCGGCTCTTCGACACCGAGCTGGCCGGAAGGCTCGCCGGGTTCCCCCGGGTCGGCCTCGGCGCCATGGTCGAGAACGTGCTCGGCTTCGTCCTGGAGAAGGGCCACTCCGCCGTCGACTGGTCGACCCGGCCGCTGCCCGAGCCGTGGCTCAGGTACGCCGCGCTCGACGTGGAACTCCTCGTCGACCTGCGCGACGCCCTGGAGAAGGAGCTGGACCGGCAGGGCAAGCTGGAGTGGGCCCTGCAGGAGTTCGACGCCATCGCGGCCGCGCCGCCGGCCGAGCCGAGGAAGGACCCCTGGCGCCGCACGTCCGGGATGCACAAGGTGCGCAGGCGCCGGCAGCTCGGTGTCGTACGGGAACTGTGGGAGACGCGGGACCTGATCGCCCAGCGGCGGGACGTCTCGCCGGGCAAGGTGCTCAGTGACGCCGCCATCGTGGAGGCGGCGCTCGCCCTTCCGGCCAACGTCCACGCGCTCGCGGCGCTGAACGGGTTCGGGCACCGGGCGGGGCGGCGGCAGCTGGAGCAGTGGCAGGCGGCGGTCGACCGGGCCAAGGCCCTGCCGGACTCCGCGCTGCCCCAGCCGGGCCAGCCCGTGACCGGGCCCCCGCCGCCGCGGGCCTGGGCCGACAAGGATCCCGCCGCCGCGGCCCGGCTGTCCGCGGCCCGGGCGGGGGTCACCGCTCTGGCCGAGCAGCTCAACATGCCGCAGGAGAACGTGGTGTCCCCGGACACGGTCAGGCGCATCTGCTGGGAACCACCGAAGGTGATCGACGCCGGCTCGGTGGAGACCGCACTGGCCGGATACGGGGCGCGGGCGTGGCAGGTGGAGCTGGTGACGCCGGTGCTGGTCGCCGCGCTGGCCAAGAACCAGGGTCCCTGACCGCCGTAGGGCTTGATCGCGTTCGGCGCCCGCACGTCGAGATCAAGCCATACCTCATGCCGCGGCGGTGTGACCTTCGCCGCTCCAGCGGAGGGGACTGGGCAGCAACATTACCCATGAGTAGCATGGGCTTAAGCAAGCGCTCAGCGTCCCGCACCCTGGAGGAGAGCCATCGTGCCTCGTACCGTCAGGGACGTCGTCTTCGTCGACGGCGTCCGCACCCCGTTCGGCAAGGCGGGCCCGAAGGGCATCTACCACGAGACCCGCGCCGACGACCTCGTCGTGAAGGCGATCCGGGAGCTGCTGCGCCGCAACCCCGGTCTGGACCCGAAGAAGATCGACGAGGTCGCCATCGCCGCGACCACGCAGATCGGTGACCAGGGTCTGACCCTGGGCCGTACGGCCGGCATCCTGGCCGGGCTTCCGCAGTCCGTGCCCGGCTACTCGATCGACCGCATGTGCGCCGGCGCCCTGACCGCCGTGACGACCACCGCCGGTTCGATCGCGTTCGGTGCCTACGACGCCGTCATCGCCGGTGGTGTGGAGCACATGGGCCGCCACCCGATGGGCGAGGGCGTGGACCCGAACCCGCGGTTCGTCTCCGAGAAGCTGGTCGACGAGTCCGCCCTGTTCATGGGCATGACGGCGGAGAACCTGCACGACCGCTACCCGCACATCACCAAGCTGCGGGCCGACGAGTACGCGGTGCGCTCGCAGGAGAAGGCCGCCAAGGCGTACGCCAACGGCAAGATCCAGCAGGACCTGGTGCCGATCTCGGTGCGCCGCACCAGCCCCGAGGCCGGCGAGACCGGCTGGGGCCTGGTCACCGCCGACGAGCCGATGCGCCCGGGCACGACCCTGGAGAACCTGCAGGGCCTGAAGACGCCGTTCCGTGTGCACGGCCGGGTCACCGCCGGCAACGCGGCCGGTCTGAACGACGGCGCCACCGCCTCGATCATCGCCTCCGAGGACTTCGCCCGCGAGAACGGCCTGCCGGTCAAGATGCGGCTCGTCTCCTACGCCTTCGCGGGCGTCGAGCCGGAGGTCATGGGCTACGGCCCGATCCCGGCCACCGAGAAGGCCCTCGCCAAGGCGGGCCTCGGCATCTCCGACATCGGCCTGTTCGAGATCAACGAGGCCTTCGCCGTCCAGGTCCTGGCCTTCCTCGACCACTACGGCATCGCGGATGACGACGAGCGCGTCAACCAGTACGGCGGCGCCATCGCCTTCGGTCACCCGCTGGCCTCCTCCGGCGTCCGTCTGATGACGCAGCTGGCCCGCCAGTTCGAGGAGCAGCCGAACGTCCGCTACGGCCTGACCACCATGTGCGTCGGCTTCGGCATGGGCGCGACGGTCATCTGGGAGAACCCGCACTTCGAGGGGGACAAGTGAGCACCACCGCCGAGCTTCTGAAGCAGGCCGCCCAGCAGTTCCCCGACGAGGTCGTCACCAGTGCGCACGTACGCCACTTCGACCTGCCGTTCGGCGCCGGCCGCTTCGCGCTGATCACGCTGGACAACGGCTTCGACCACACCAAGCCGACCACCTTCGGCCCGGGTTCGCTGGCGAACCTGAACACCGCCATCGACCAGGTCGAGAAGGAGGCGGCGGACGGCGAGATCGTCGGCGTCGGCATCACCGGCAAGCCGTTCATCTTCGCGGTCGGCGCCGACCTCAAGGGCGTCGAGGTCCTCAAGGAGCACGAGCACGCGCTCGCCATCGGCAAGGGCGGCCACGACGTCTTCAAGCGTCTGGCGGGCCTGGCCGTCCCGACCTTCGCCTACTACAACGGCGCGGCGATGGGCGGCGGTGTCGAGGTCGGTCTGCACTGCACCTACCGCACGGTGTCGAAGGCCGTGCCGGCGTTCTCGCTCCCCGAGGTCTTCCTCGGCCTGGTCCCCGGCTGGGGCGGCTGCACCCTGCTGCCGAACCTGATCGGTGCCGACAAGGCCGTCTCGGTCATCATCGAGAACTCGCTGAACCAGAACAAGCAGCTGGGGGGCAAGCAGGTCTTCGAGCTCGGCGTCGCCGACGCGATCTTCGAGGGCGCCGACTTCCTGGAGCAGTCGCTGCTGTGGACCGCGCAGGTCCTCAAGGGCGACGTCCAGGTCGAGCGCCCGGTGATCGACCGCGGTGAGGCCTGGGACCAGGCCGTCGAGCGGGGCCGGTTCATCGCGGACTCCAAGGTGCACGGCGCGGCCCCGGCCGCCTACCGCGCCCTCGACATCATCGCGGCCGCCAAGAACGGCGACCTGCAGCAGGGTTACGACGCCGAGGACCGGGCCCTCGCGGACCTGATCATGAGCGGCGAACTGCGCGCCGGTCTCTACGCGTTCAACCTGGTCCAGAAGCGCGGCAAGCGTCCCGCCGGCGCCCCGGACAAGAACCTGGCCCGCCCGGTCACCAAGGTCGGTGTCGTCGGCGCCGGTCTGATGGCCTCCCAGCTCGCCCTGCTCTTCCTGCGCCGCTTGGAGGTGCCGGTCGTGCTGACCGACATCGACCAGGAGCGCGTCGACAAGGGTGTGGGCTACGTCCACTCCGAGATCGACAAGCTGCTCGGCAAGGGCCGGATCAACCAGGACAAGGCCAACCGTCTCAAGGCGCTGGTCACCGGTGTGCTGGACAAGGCCGAGGGCTTCTCCGACGCGGACTTCGTCATCGAGGCCGTGTTCGAGGAGATCGGTGTCAAGCAGCAGGTGTTCGCGGAGGTCGAGGCGGTCGCCCCGGCGCACGCGATCCTCGCGACCAACACCTCCTCGCTGTCGGTGACGGAGATGGCGTCCAAGCTCAGGCACCCCGAGCGGGTCGTGGGCTTCCACTTCTTCAACCCGGTCGCGGTCCTTCCGCTGCTGGAGATCGTCCGCGGCGAGCAGACCGACGACGCGTCGCTCGCCACCGCGTTCGCCGTCGCCAAGAAGCTGAAGAAGACTGCGGTTCTCGTCAAGGACGCCCCGGCGTTCGTCGTGAACCGCATCCTGACCCGCTTCATGGGCGAGATCCAGAACGTCATCGACGAGGGCACCCCGGTCGAGGTGGCCGAGAAGGCCGTCGAGCCGCTCGGTCTGCCGATGTCCCCGCTGGTGCTGCTGGAGCTGGTCGGTCCCGCGATCGGCCTGCACGTCTCGGAGACCCTCAACCGGGCCTTCCCGGACCGCTTCACGGTCTCCCCGAACCTCAAGGCGGTCGTGGAGGCGGGCAAGCGCGGCTTCTACGTCTACGACAGCGGCAAGCCGGAGCTGGACCCGGAGGTCGCCGCGCTGCTGAAGCAGGGCGATGTCGTGCTGACCGAGGAGCAGGTCCGCGCCCGGGTCCTGGACGCGGTGGCGCAGGAGATCGGGCTCATGCTCGACGAGGGCGTCGTCGCCGAGGCACAGGACATCGACCTCTGCCTCATCACCGGCGCCGGCTGGCCCTTCCACCTGGGCGGCATCACGCCGTACCTGGACCGCGAGGGCGTCTCGGAGCGCGTGAACGGCAAGAAGTTCCTGGCGCAGGGCGTGGCCAGCGTCCCTGTGTAGGGCACCGCATACGGTCATGGGATGCCCGGCACACCGACTGGTGTGCCGGGCATCGGCGCTGTCAGCCCGCGCCCTGGCGGCCGTCCTCGACATGGACGACGTGCAACTCCGTGCCGTCCAGGTCGCGCCGGGAGCGGCCGAGGATGCCGACGGCCAGGTGCGTGGGATCGTCAGGGTCGTCCAGTGGGACGAAGGTGACGACGTCCGGGTGGTGGCCGGTCACCAGCCAGCCCTCGCCGTTGTGCAGTTCCAGCACCCGGAAGTCGCCCGCGGGGCCCCCGACTCGTACCGGCCCGAACTCCCGCAGGATCTCGGTGGCTTGGGCGGCGAGGTCCCCGGCGGGCCGTTCGAGCACCACACAGGTACCGTGCTCGAACAGCACCCACGTCTTTCCGGAGCCGGCGAGGAGACGCCGCCAGGCGTCGATCAGAGTCTCGGTGTCCACGCCGGCCATCATGGCGCACTCAGACCTGCCGCCACGCCTCCAGGGCCAGTCCCGGCTCCGACTTGCGGCGGGTCAGCATGAGTTGGCCGGTCGACGGAGACAACGTTGCCGCCGCCACCCGGCCGTCCGCGTCCGTGGTCAGGGACACCGTCGCGTCCACCGGCAGTCGCGGGCCCGACTCGGTCCACCAGGCGCCCGCCGACTCCGCCTCGGTGGGGTACGCGGCGAAGGCGACGCGGCCGCTCGCCGAGCGCTGGGCGAGCAGGGGCCAGATGGGCGTAGCCGTCGGCGCCCTGGCCGATCGCGAGCACCGGGTGCAGCTTCTGGTCGCCGCCCACCGTGCGCGAGGTGGTCCAGGGGCCGCCGGGTTCGCGCTCCGCCCGGCACAGGACGGCGTCGCCCGACAGCTGGTAGACACTGAGCCGGCCGTCCCGGCCGCGCACAAGCCAGTCGCCGTTCATCGGTTCACTCCAGCCGCGGGCCGCACGGACACCCTCGCCGCCCCTGGTCACAGCCGCTTCGCAGTGCGGAAGAGCCCGGCGTAGAAGCCGTTTCCGTCGAGGCGCGAGACACCGCCCTGGTCGCCGATCGTGGGGCCGTTCTGCTCCTTGCGGCTGATTGGCCGTCCTTGGGGAGCTTGTGCGGCTCGTTGAAGCCGTAAGCGAAGGAGATCTGCGCCCGACGCCCTTGACGTCCATGATCAGCGGGGTGTTCGCCTCCTTCGCGGTGCGGGCGGAGCCGGTGGGCTTCAGGCCCGCGGCGTCCAGGGTGTCGAGGGTGCGCTTCACGCCGTCGTAGCCGTGGTCGAGGGTGTGGTTGGAGGCGGTGGAGCAGGTGTCGTAGCCGATGTCCTTGATGGTCTTCGCCTGCTGCGGCGGCACCTGGAAGTCCGGGAAGCCCTCGAACGGCCCCCGCACCGGGCCCATCACCGGCTCGAAGTGGCAGATCGCGAGGTCGGCCTTGCTGATCAGCGGCTTGATGCCGGCCATCATCGGCCCGAAGTCCAGCCCGTCCACGCCCTTGCCCGTGCGCCCCGCGTCCTTGCGCGCCTGGTCGACCAGTTCGGGGTGCATGAGGATGTCCCCGGCGGCCGCGACGGTGAAGGAGCGCCCGCCGCCCAAGGCACCGGCGTCGTCCGAGAGGAGTCCGCAGCCGGAGACGGCGACGAGGAGGAGAGCGGGATCAGCAGGGACAGCAGGGTCCGGCTACGGCGTCTGCTCACCGGGATATCTTGGTACAACCATGAGAGCCCATCGCTCACGCCTCATAACGATCGCAACACTGCTGCTGGTCGTCACCGGTCTCGCGGCCGGTCTCACCGTCCTCCTGCGCACCCCGGGCGGTGCCGTGGAGGATGCCCGCCGGCCCGCGCCGAAGGGGGCCGAGCAGATCGACCTGGCCCGCGAGGTGGCGGACTACACGAGCCGGTTCGGCCCCGGCCGGGGCTATCTGCCGCCCGGCCGGGCCGACCGCGAGGACATCGCCGCGGCCATCGGCCTGTTGCTCGACGGTCACCGCTCACAAGCGGAACAGCGGCTCTCACAGCGGGACTTCACCGTGCGCACGGTCTTCGACCGGCCCTCCGGCCACCGCTATACGGAGGTGGCCGACCGCACCGACTCCGCCGTGAGACCGCGCGGCTGGGGCCGGATCTACCTCGATCTGGACCATCGCCCGAGCTGGTCCGTGCAGGTCCCGCATCCCGGCTTCGATCTGGGTACCGAGCAGCTCGGCGTGCGGGTGCTGCGCGGCTCGCCCGGTGGGGTCCTGGTGATCGCAGGAGCACATCGCAAAGCCGGAATCGGTAACGCGGCGGACGTGGCACACCGGGAGGACACCGTTTTCCACGCCGTCTGCGCCGAGCTGGCCCGCCGCGGGTTGCCCGGGATCCAATTGCACGGCTTCGCCGCCTCCGCCGCGCCCGGCTACGACGTCATCGCCTCCACCGGCGCCGGGTCGGCGGGCCGGCAGGACGGCCGCGACCTGGCCGACGCCCTGAGCGGCCATGGTTTCCGGGTGTGCCGGGCCTGGGCCCGCTCCTGTCCGCTGGAGGGCCGGACGAATGTGCAGGGCCGGGCGGCCGACGCCGACCATGTGCCGTTCCTGCACGTCGAGTTCTCCCCCGGGGTGCGCGCGGGCGGGCGGCCCGCCGAGCGCGCGGCCGCCGCGATCGCCGGGATCACGGGCCGCTGGGCGAGGAACCCGTGACAGACTGAGTCCGCCAGGGACACGGCAGAACAGGGCTGTCACCGATATGACGGACACTTCGGGTGTTGCGCGCGGAGCGCTCCCGCTGCTCATCGTCGACGGCGCGAACGTCGTCGGGTCGGTGCCCGACGGCTGGTGGCGGGACCGCCGCGGTGCCGCCGAGCGCCTGCGCGACCGGCTGGCGCCCCTGGCCCGGTCCGGCGTGGCCGGCCTGCCCGGTCCGCTGGAGCTGGTCCTGGTGGTGGAGGGCGCGGCCCGGGGCGTGGAGTCGGTGCCCGGGGTGCGCGTCGAGGACGCGCCCGGCAGCGGCGACGACCACATCGTGGCCCTCGCCGCGGCGGCCGGCGACCGCCCATGCCTGGTCGTCACAGCCGACCGCGCACTACGGCACCGGGTCACCGAACACGGCGCACAGGTCACCGGGCCCCGCACAGTACTGGCCTGACCGGCCCGGCCACACGATCCGGCGCCCGGCAGCGGCGACAACCACATCACGGTCCCCGCGGCAGCGGCCCGCGACCGCCCGTGCCTGGTCGTCACGGCCGACCGCGCACTACGGCACCGGGTCACCGAACACGGAGCCTGTGGACGGTTACGGCGCGTTTCCGGCGGACGGCCGCTGGGGCTCTTTGGTGGCGGGCTGCCCGCCAGGGGCCAGTCGGCTGTGGGTGCGGCCGTAGAAGAAGTAGACGGCGAAACCGATCACCATCCAGATGGCGAACCGCAGCCAGGTCTCGGCCGGCAGATTGAGCATCAGCCACAGCGAGGCGCACACCGACAGGATCGGGATGACCGGAACCCACGGGGTACGGAAGGCGCGGGGCAGGTCGGGGCGGGTGCGGCGCAGGATGATCACGCTGATCGCGACGACGACGAACGCGAAGAGCGTGCCGATGTTCACCAGTTCGGCCAGCGCGCTGAGGCTGGTGAAGCCGGCGACGATCGCGATGATCACGCCGAGCAGGATGGTCGGCCGGTGCGGGGTGCGGAAACGCGGGTGGACGCGGGAGAAGAAGCGCGGCAGCAGTCCGTCGCGGCTCATCGCGAAGAACACCCGGGTCTGGCCGAGCAGCAGGATCATGCACACGGTGGTCAGGCCGACGGCCGCGCCGAAGCTGATGACACCCGCGAACCAGGGGTGTCCGATGGCCTTGAAGGCGTCGGCCAGCGGGGCCTCCACGGACAGCTTGGAGTACTTCTCCATGCCGGTGACGACGATGGAGACGGCGACGTAGAGCACGGTGCAGATGAACAGGGAGCCGAGAATGCCGCGCGGCATGTCCCGCTGCGGGTTGCGGGTCTCCTCGGCGGCCGTGGCCACGATGTCGAAGCCGATGAAGGCGAAGAACACCACCGAGGCGGCCGTGAAGATGCCCATCACACCGAAGTTGGCCGGTGCCCAGCCGAACATCAGCTGGATCAGCGGGGCCCTGAGGTTGCCGCCGGCCGGCACCGGCTGGGGCTTGGGGATGAACGGCGAGTAGTTGCTGCCCGTGATGAAGAAGGCACCGGCGACGATCACGATGAGCACGACGATCACCTTGATGGCGACGACGAGTGAGGTGATCCGGGCCGAGAGTTTCATGCCGAGGACGAGGATGCCGGTGAGCACCAGCACCAGGGCCGCGGCGAGGATGTCGAAGCCGAAGCCGGAGGCCGTGTCCCGGCTGGCCAGATAGTCGGGCAGATGCCAGCCGACGTTGTCCATCAGGGAACGGATGTAGCCGGACCAGCCGACCGCCACCACCGCCGTACCGAGCGCGAACTCCAGGACCAGGTCCCAGCCGATGATCCACGCGGGCAGCTCACCCAGGGAGGCGTAACTGAAGGTGTACGCCGAGCCCGCCACGGGGACCGTGGACGCGAACTCGGCGTAGCAGAGGGCGGCGAGCGCGCAGACCACGCCGGCCACCACGAAGGCCAGGGACACCGCCGGGCCGGCGTTGTTCTTGGCGACCTGTCCGGTGAGGACGAAGATGCCGGTGCCGATGATGACGCCGACGCCGAAGACGGTCAGATCGAGCGCGGAGAGGGACTTCTTGAGCGAATGCTCGGGTTCCTCGGTGTCCTGGATGGACTGCTCGACGTTCTTCGTCCTGAACAACGCGCTGCTCACGTACCTGCCTCCCACGCTTGGGGGCCCCTCGCCGCGGCCCGTCATGATCGAGAGGGTCGGGATGCGTATGCCCCGGCACAGGCAGGTTCACGCAGACGGGCCGGTTCCGCCACCGCAAGAGTGGCGTGACCGGCCCGTGAAGGGCGTGTTCCGGGTCAGTCGCGCGCGGGCTCGACCGAGTCCACCTCCGCGGCCGTACGGTCGAACCTGCCGTCCAGCCTGGCGACCAGCCCGGTGACCTGGCGGGCGATGTCCGGGGCGGTCAGGCCGATCTCGGCGAGGACCTCGCCGCGGGAGGCGTGGTCGAGGAAGCGCGGCGGGATGCCGAAGTCGCGCAGCGGCACGTCCACGCC
The DNA here is from genome assembly GCF_055581585.1 of Streptomyces sp. NPDC031426. Classification (NCBI taxonomy): domain Bacteria; kingdom Bacillati; phylum Actinomycetota; class Actinomycetes; order Kitasatosporales; family Streptomycetaceae; genus Streptomyces; species Streptomyces sp. NPDC031426. The sequence continues at coordinate 93,438 of NZ_JBVIJE010000013.1, read as the reverse complement.
GGCGTCGCGCAGGGCCTGGGCGATCGCGGAGCCGACACCGCCGGCCCGGCTGTTGTCCTCGACGGTGACGACGACCCGGTGCCGCTCGGCCAGCGGGGCCATCGCCTCGTCGACGGGCTTGACCCAGCGCGGGTCGACCACAGTGGTGGAGATGCCCTGCTTGTCGAGCAGGCCGGCGATCTCCAGGCACATCGGGGCGAGGGCGCCCACGGAGACGAGCAGCACGTCCGGCCGGTCGGTGCCGGGCTCGCGCAGCACGTCCATGCCGCCGATCCGGCCCACGGCGGGTACGGCGGGGCCGACGGCGCCCTTGGAGAAGCGCACCACGGTCGGGGCGTCGTCCACCGCGACGGCCTCCCGCAGCTGGGCCCGCACCTGCTCGGCGTCCCGCGGGGCGGCCAGCCTGAGGCCCGGCACGACCTGCAGGATCGACATGTCCCACATGCCGTTGTGCGAGGCACCGTCCGTTCCGGTGACACCGGCCCGGTCCAGCACGAAGGTCACCCCGCACTTGTGCAGCGCCACGTCCATGAGGACCTGGTCGAATGCGCGGTTGAGGAAAGTGGCGTAGACGGCGAAGACGGGGTGCACCCCGGCGTACGCGAGGCCCGCGGCGGAGACGGCGCCGTGCTGCTCGGCGATCCCGACGTCGTACACCCGTTCGGGGAAGTGCTTGGCGAACCTGTCGAGTCCGACCGGCTGGAGCATGGCGGCCGTGATGGCCACGATGTCCTCGCGCTCCTCGCCGAGCCTGACCATCTCGTCGCCGAAGACGGAGGTCCAGTCGGCGCCCGAGCTGGCGATCGGCAGACCGGTGTCCGGGTGGATCTTGCCGACCGCGTGGAAGCGGTCCGCCTCGTCCTGCAGGGCAGGCTGGTAGCCGCGGCCCTTCTCGGTGAGGCAGTGCACGATCACCGGTCCGCCGAACCGCTTGGCGCGGGCCAGGGCGGATTCCAGCGCCTCGATGTCGTGGCCGTCGATCGGGCCGACGTATTTCAGGCCCAGGTCCTCGAACATGCCCTGCGGTGCGATGAAGTCCTTGAACCCCTTCTTCGCCCCGTGCAGGGTCTCGTACAGCGGCCGGCCGACGACCGGGGTGCGCTCCAGGAGTTCCTTCGTGCGGGCGAGGAACCGCTCGTAGCCGTCCGTCGTGCGCAGGGTCGCCAGGTGGTTGGCGAGGCCGCCGATGGTGGGGGCGTACGACCGCTCGTTGTCGTTGACGACGATGACGAGCGGGCGGTCCTTGGCGTCGGCGATGTTGTTCAGCGCCTCCCAGGCCATGCCGCCGGTGAGCGCCCCGTCGCCGATGACCGCCACGACATGGCTGTCCCGCTTCTTCAGCTGGTTGGCCTTGGCGATGCCGTCGGCCCAGCCGAGCACCGTGGAGGCGTGGCTGTTCTCGATGACGTCGTGCTCGGACTCGGCCTGCGAGGGGTAGCCGGACAGGCCGCCCTTCATCTTCAGCCTGGAGAAGTCCTGCCGGCCGGTGAGCAGCTTGTGCACGTAGGACTGGTGGCCGGTGTCCCAGAGCACCTTGTCCTTCGGCGAGTCGAAGACCCGGTGCAGGGCGATGGTCAGCTCCACCACACCGAGGTTGGGGCCGAGGTGGCCGCCGGTCTTGGAGACGGCGTCGACGAGGAAGGTCCGGATCTCCTCTGCCAGCTGGTCCAGCTGCTCCAGGCTGAGCCGGTCCAGATCGCGCGGTCCCCTGATGCGGGTCAGCAGCGGCACCCGTGCCTCCTTGCAGTAGAGCTGATCGAGCTTTCGCCGGGCTCGCCAGAGTCTAATGTTCCGGCTTTGCACGACACGACAGCGCCCGGCACGTTTCGATGTGCCGGGCGCTGGTCAACCTGTGAAGACCAGGCGTTATGCACGCCCTGCTGTCTTCTGGGTCTTGCGCGTCACCGCGTCGATCACGACCGTGGCCAACAGCACACCACCGGTGATCATGTACTGCACCGGCGAGGCGATGCCCTGCAGCGCGAGGCCGTACTGGATCGAGACGATCACCAGCACGCCAAGGAGCGCGTTCCAGGTGCGGCCACGGCCACCGAAGAGGGACGTGCCACCGATCACGGCCGCCGCGATCGCGTTCATCAGCAGGTCACCGCCGCCGGCGCCCTGGTTGGCAGAGGCGATCTTGGAGGCGATGAACAGACCGCCGATCGCCGCGAACGTGCCAGAGATGGCGAACACCGAGATCCGGACCATGTCCACGTTGATACCGGCACGGCGGGACGCCTCGACGCTGCCGCCGAGCGCGAAGACCTTGCGGCCGTAGGAGGTGCGGCGCAGCACGAAGTCCGTGATGAACAGCACGGCGACGAAGACCACCACGGCCAGCGGCAGGCCCTTGTACTGGTTGAAGACGACCGCGGCGGCGAAGGCCACGACGGCCAGCAGCACGGTGCGCAGGACGGTCTCGCTCAGCGGGCGGGACGGCACGCCGGCGGCCTCGCGGCGCTTGTTGCCGAAGTAGGAGCTGAGGAAGAACAGCACCGTCACCGCGATGGCCAGGCCGTAGGCGGCGGCCACGTCGGAGAAGTAGTAGCTGGTCAGCTTGGCGACCAGGCCGTTGTCGTTCAGGTTGATCGTGCCGTTGTCGCCCAGGATCTTGAGCATGAGGCCGTTCCAGAACAGCAGACCGGCCAGGGTCACCGCGAAGGCCGGCACGCCGATCTTCGCGAAGAAGAAGCCCTGCACCGCGCCCGCGACCGTACCGGTGAGGATCGACAGCACCAGGGCCAGGATCTCGTTCATGCCGTGGGTGACGTTCAGCACCGCGAAGGTGGCGCCCGCGACACCGGAGAGCGAACCGACCGACAGGTCGATCTCGCCGAGCAGCAGGACGAACACGATGCCGACGGCGATCATGCCCGTGCCGACCATGGCGACGGAGATGTCGGAGAGGTTGCCCGCGGTCAGGAAGTTGGAGTTCAGGCTCTGGAAGATGATCCAGATGACCGCCAGGCCGATCACGACCGGGATGGAGCCGAGGTCACCGGCCTTCATCTTGCGCTTGAACTCGGTGACGTAGCCCGCGAGGCCCTGCTCGCGCACCAGCAGACGGGGGTCGACGGCGACGTCGGAGCCGCGTGCCGCCTCGGGGTTCTCCACGGGGGTGTCCTCGGGGGGCGTGGAGGTCTTGTCGATGCTCACTTCTTGATCTCCCCATTGCTGCGCGCCGCACGACGGGTCACGGCGTTGTCCGTGGCGCCGGTGATGGCGGAGATGATCTCTTCCTGCGAGGTCGACTTGACCTCGAAGACGCCGTTGTTCCTGCCCAGACGCAGCACGGCCACCTTGTCGGCGACGGCCTTGACGTCGGCCATGTTGTGGCTGATGAGGATCACGGCGTGACCGCGCTCCCGCAGCCTCTCCACCAGGTCGAGGACCTGGGCGGTCTGCTCGACGCCGAGCGCGGCGGTGGGCTCGTCGAGGATGACCAGCTTGGGCTCGCCGAGCATGGAGCGGGCGATCGCCACGACCTGGCGCTGACCGCCGGAGAGCGAGGCGATCGGGATGCGGACGCTGGGAATGCGGATGGAGAGCTGGTCCAGCAGCTCGCGCGAGCGGCGCTCCATCTCGACCTCGTCCAGCACACCGCGGCGGCGGATCTCCCGGCCGAGGAACAGGTTGCCGACGACGTCGATGTTGTCGCACAGCGCGAGGTCCTGGTACACCGTCGCGACGCCCAGGTTCTGGGCGTCGTGCGGCTTGTTGACCTGGACGGCCTTGCCTTCCCATTCGATGACGCCTTCATCGATGGGGTGCACGCCGGCGATCGTCTTGACCAGCGTGGACTTTCCGGCACCGTTGTCGCCCACCAGGGCGACCACCTCACCGGCGTGGACCTCAAGCTCTACGTCGGTGAGCGCCTGAACGGCACCGAACCGCTTGGAGACCCCGCGCAACGCCAGCACGGGCGTAGCGGACACGTGAACCATCTCCTTCGCCGCCTGACCCGGCGGGAGGTTGTGCAGAAGTTTGGGGGGTAGTTCCGTCCGGCGCCCCGCACCGAGCTTGCGGGGCTGGGTGTGTGCGCGGGGCGCCGGAGGAGCCTGTGGGCGCCTTCCTCCCGCTAGGGAAATTCAAGGGTGAATTCCCCTAGTTGGAAAGGCGCGTGCGGCTGCTTACTTCAGACCGATCTTGTCGCAGGCGGCCTTGTACTGCGAGGTGCAGATGTCGGCGACCGTGTAGACGCCGTCCTTGATGACGGTGTCCTTGATGTTGTCCTTGGTCAGCGCGGTGACGGGCACCAGGACCGAGGGCACCTGCTTGGTGGTCGGGCTGTCGACCTTGTCCTTGGCGACGGAGTCGAGCGACTTGCCCTGGGCGAGGTCCACGGCCATCTCGGCGGCGGCGGCGGCCTCGGGAGCGTACGGCTTGTAGACGCTCATGTACTGGTCGCCGGTGACGATGCGCTGGACGCCCGCGAGCTCCGCGTCCTGGCCGGTGACCGGGACCTTGATGCCCGCCTGCTTGAGGGCGGTGATGATACCGCCGGCCATGCCGTCGTTGGCGGAGTAGACGCCGATGATGTTCTTCTTGCCCAGAGCGGAAATGGCGCCCTCCATGTTGGAGTTGGCGTTCTCCGGCTTCCACTCCTTGGTGTCGTACTCCTTGCCGACGTTCACCTTGCCGTCGAGCACCTCGTGGGCGCCCTTCTTGAACTGCGCGGCGTTCGGGTCGGTGGAGGAACCGTTCATCATGACGATCTTGCCGGACTTGGCCTTGGAGCCCAGGGCCTTCAGCAGGGCCTCGCCCTGGGTCTTGCCGACCGTCTCGTTGTCGAACGAGGTGTACGCGTCGATCGGGCCCTGCGCCAGGCGGTCGTAGGCGACGACCGGGATGCCGGCGTCCTTGGCCTTCTGGACCGAGTTCTTGATGGCCGCGGCGTCCACCGCGTCCACGATCAGGACGTCCACCTTGTTGGTGATCATGGTGTCGACCTGCTGGTTCTGCAGCGTCGCGTCCTGCTTGGCGTTGGCGTAGACGATCTTGCCCTTGCCGCCCGTGAGCTCCTGGACCTTCTTCTCGATCAAGGGCTTGTCGAACTTCTCGTAACGAGCGGTCTGGTTCTCCGGCAGGAGCAGACCGACCGTGATCGCGTCGCCCTTCTTGGGGCTGGACGACTTGGAGGAGCCGCCACCGGACTGCTTGGCGCTGCCACAGGCAGCGAGCGAGACGGCCATGGCACCAGCAGCAACGGCGAAGGCCGCACGACGCATACGCATGTTCACTTCAGAAACCTCCCTGACGAGGCCGCGTCGTTGCGGCCGAGGTGGCTGGAAGTCAACTCGGCCACACGTGCGACGTCAAGAAGTAAATCCTTAACGAGATGGCAACGGTGCCATCCGTTTTCTAAGTGAAGGCAGGGGCCGCCATGGACAGCGAACCGTCCAAAAGGGTCGAATCACCCATCTCGCTGAGGGCGAGGGCGAGCGCTCCGAGCACCTCGGCACGACCGCCAAGTGCCCCCGGGAGAACGGTCAGTTGGCGCGCCGCGCTGGGAATGGCGTAGCGGCCGACGGACTCCCTGATCGGCCCGAGCACCAGCTCACCGGCCTCGGCGAGATCACCGCCGAGGACCACCCGGCTCGGGTTGAGGAGATTGCAGAGATTGGCCACTCCGCTGCCGATGTGGCGGCCGACGTCGGCGATCACCCGACGACAGCCCGGGTCTCCGTCCCTGGCCAGCCGCACGACGCCCTCCATGGTCAGGTCCGGGCCATGACTGGGCTGGAGCAGCGGCAGCACATAGCGTGCGGCCGCGAACGTCTCCAGACAGCCGCGGTTCCCGCAACGGCAGACCGGGCCGGATTCATCGAGTGTAATATGTCCGATTTCCCCGGCCGTGCCGCCCGGACCCCGGTAGATCTTCCCGTCGATCACCAGACCGGCACCGACACCGCTCGCGACCTTGATGTACGCAAGGTCACGGACCCCCTTGCCGGCCCCCCAGACCAGCTCGCCGAGAGCGCCGAGGTTGGCGTCGTTGTCCACGTGCACGGGCACACCGAGCCGCTCGCGCAGCTCCTCGGCGGGCTTGGCGCCGGTCCAGCCCGGCAGGATCGCGGTGGAGCCCAGCGTCCCCGACTCCACGTCGATCGGGCCCGGCACACCGAGCCCCACGCCGGCCACCTTCGACCGGCTCACGCCCGTGACCGCGATCAGGCGGCTGACCAGCTCCTCCGCCCGGTCGAAGCCCTGCGCGGCGGAGGCGTCGACGTCCAGCGGCTCGGCCTCCTCGGCCAGCACCTGGTGAGCGAGGTTCCCGATCGCGACGCGCAGATGGGTGTGCCCGAAGTCGACGCCGATCACAATCCCGGCGTCCCCGCTCAGGCTGACGCTGCGGGCCCTGCGCCCGCCCGCCGACGTGGGCGTGACCTCGACGGTTCCGCCGTCCTTCAGCTCCCGCACGATGTTGGAGACCGTCGCGGCGGACAGACCGGTCGTCCGCGCGATCTCCGCCTGCGTGAGGGACCCGGCCAAGCGCACGGCCCGTACGACCCGCTCCAGGTTGGCTCGGTGCAGCGACGACTGCGACCCTGGAGTCTCCACGACGACCTCCTGAGCGCGAGGCCGCTCCGGCGAGGCCCCGCGTATGTCCAACTAGTGAACTCTAAGCTGAGCCGTTCGGGGTGTCTTACGTCAAGAGGTTGAACCGCATCCGGGTACCCGGACACACGTGTGCACACCACTCCGAGGCCCGGAACGGCGTGCACACGGACGGATGCGAGGCGTCACCCCAGTAGGGCGGAGGGGCTACTTCAGCGCCCCTGCGGTGAGCCCCTGAACCACCTGCCGCTGGAAGACGATGTACGCCCCGAGCACCGGCAGCATGGCCATCACCAGGCCCGCGAAGAGCCCGGACCAGTCGCCCTTGTAACCCTGGCTGACCGCCAGCTGTACCAGGCCCTGGGTGAGGACGCGCTTGTCGGGGTCGGTGTTGAGAACCGTGGGCAGCATGTACTGGTTCCACTGCCCGAGGAAGTTGAAGATCCCCACGCTGATCAGGCCGGGCTTGGCCATCGGGAGCATGATCTGGAAGAACGTACGCGTGTGCGAAGCACCGTCCACGAAGGCTGCCTCCGCCACCGAGGTGGGCAGCGTGCGGAAGAAGGCCGTCAGGAAGAAGACAGTGAACGGTAGCGAATATGCGATGTAGACCAGGATCAGGCCGTGGATCGTGTTCAGCAGCCCCATGTTGTTCACCACGTAGAACAGCGGGACCAGGGCGAGCATGATCGGAAAGCTCATGCCGCCGATGAACAGGTAGTAGATGAAGCGGTTGCCGGGGAAGTCGAAGCGGGCGAGGACATAGGCGGCCATGGAGCCGAGGACCAGGGTGCCGATGAGCGAGCCGCCGACCACCAGGACGGTGTTGAGGAAGTAGTCGCTCATGTTGGCCTGGGTCCAGGCCCGCGACCAGTTGTCGAAGTGCAGCTTGTCCGGCAGGGACCAAGGCGAGTCGAAAATGGACCTGTCGTCCTTGAAAGACGTCATCACCGCCCACAGCAGCGGCGTGACCACCATGATCGCCCAGATGATCAGCACGCCGTGAGAGAAGGCGTTGAGGACACCGCCTTCCTTCTTCTCCCGGGCGGGCTTCAGGGCCGGTACGTCGACCTTGGAGACGCTGGCGCCGGACTCGGCCGGCAACGGTGCGGGGGTCTCGGTCGTCTTCATCGCTTCAGAACTCCAGCCGCTCGCGACGCCCCAGCCGCATCACGACCGCCGCGAAGGCGAGCGTGACGACGAGCAGGGCGACGCCGATGGTCGTGGCGTAGGCGGCCTGACCGTCCCGGAAGGCCTTCTGGTACACGTACAGGACCATCACCGTGGTCGAGTAGTCGGGCCCGCCCGGCCCCGTCGTCATGATCTGTACGACCGCGAACGACTCGGCGCCGAGCGCGAGGATGCCCATGTAGACCCAGCCGGACTGCACGGTGTCCCACAGCAACGGCAGGGTGATCCGGAAGAAGGTGGTGGCCCGGCCGGCGCCGTCGAGCAGCGCCGACTCGTAGAGCTCGGTCGGGATCGAGGCCATGCCCGCCGAGAACAGGACCACGAAGAAACCGACCGTGGACCAGACGAGCACCGCCATCACGCACCACAGCGCGAGGCTCGGGTCGCCCAGCCACAGGGGCTGGACGTGGTCCAGGCCGATGCCCCGCAGGATCGAGTTGATCGCGCCGCTGTCCGGATTGTATGCGAAGGCGAACAGCAGTGAGACGATCGCGATCGACAGGACCTGCGGGAAGAAATAGACGATTTTGTAGAAGGACGAGCCCCGGACACCCGAGATGACGGGGCCCCCCCTTCTCCGGCGTCCGCCCACATTGATCATGAAGGCGAAGAACAGCGCCAGACTGATCGTCACCAGTGGCAGAACCAGGGCGAACAGCAGACTGTGCTCCAGCGACTTCCAGAAGATGTCGTCGTGGAACATCCTCTTGTAGTTGTCGAAGCCGACCATCTTGAATTCGGGGCTCAGGCCTGTCCAGTCCGTGAACGAGTAGTAGATGGACTGGATGAACGGCCATACCACGAAGAGCGCGTACAGTCCCAGGGGCAATGCCAGAAACCCCACAATGAACCGGTACTTGCCGTGCTGCATCGCCACTCCGGTGCGGTCAGGGGTGCTGGTTACTGATGCTTGTAGTGCTTGATCGAGCTGTCCTTGGCCGTCTCGTCGGCAAATCCCTGGATCTTCTTGATGGCCTCGGCCGGGGTGAGCCGGCCCGCCATCATCTCACCGAGACCGGCCACACCGATCTTCTCTTTCTGCAGCTGCACATACCAGTCCTGCAGCCGCGGATTCACCACGTTGGATCCGGCCAGCTGCAGCGCCGCCACGCCCGACTTCAGCCCCGGGGTGAGCGAGATGCCGGTGGTGCCACCGTTGTAGGCGGTCAGTGACTTCACCTTGGTGGTGAAGTTCTTCGAGGACGCCTCGGAGAGCATGATGCGCAACTGCTCCATACCGCCCTCGGGGTTGGCGGCCTTGGCCGGCACGATGAACGGCTCACCGCCGGAGGCCCAGATGGTGCCGAACGGCATCTTGTCGCTGTTGTCGATGCCGGTGGGCGCGGAGACGGCGAGGTTGAAGTCCTTCGGGATGACGTTGGCCGACTCGTTCTCCACCCAGGAACCGTTCGGAATGAACAGCGCCTTGCCCTGGGCCCAGGCGGTCTGCGACTGGATGTGGTCCAGGCCCGGGGTGCCCTGGAGGATGTATCCCTTCTTGTACAGCTCGTAGTACGCCTCGAAACAGGCCTTGACGGCCGGGTGCTTCCAGGCGTTGGGCTCCAGGTTGTCGATGGCGTCGAGCACCTCGCGGCCACCGACCTTGCCGATCATCGGATAGAGCGAGAACGGGATGTAGTAGGGGTACTTGCCCGCGTACGTCCAGCCCGCCATGCCCTTCTTCTTGGCCTTCGCGCAGACCTGCAGCATCTCGTCCCAGGTCTTCGGGTACTCGACCCCGAGCGAGTCCAGGGCCTTCTGCGAGTACCAGACGCCGTACACCGTGTAGGCGTAGTACATGATCCACACCGGGTTGCCGTCGAACTGGCCCATCTCCACGATGCCCGGGCGCAGCGTGTCGCGGACCTTCTTGTTCGGGTCGTCGTACGACGGCGCGTCCAGCAGGGGGGTGAGGTCGGCGAGCTGGTTCTTGCCGACGAGCACACCCATGTCCATCTGCTCGGCACCGGAGTTGTCGATGAGGTCCGGGGGGTTGCCCTGGTTGAAGCGGGGCTGGAGCGTGGACTGGATCTTCTGGGTGGCGGAGAACTTCACCGTGGCCTTGGGGAAGTCCTTCTGGTAGATCTTCACCGCGTCCTGGGCGTACTCCTTGCCGAAGCCGCCGTCGAAGAGGACGAATTCCATCTTGGCGGTCTCGTTGACGCCGAGCGGGTTCTTGGCGGTCTTCTTCCCCGCCTTGTCCTTCTTCTGCCCGCCCCCGCCACTGCTCGCGCAGGCGGACAGCAGGCCCATTCCGGGAACCGCCACCAGGCCCAGCGCTGCCGAACGCTTGATCAGATTGCGGCGGCCGACGCCTTCGGAACCGGTGTTCTCGGCGGAAGTGAATTCCATCAGATTCCTCTCAAAGGGACGACCGGCCGCAGCCGGTAGGGGCATCGCATCGTCAGCCGCGCCACGGCCTGGTGCCGTACACGGCAGGCGACAGTCACGAAACGTATGCGAGTGAACACGCAGTGCCTATACAGTGCGGGCTGAGAGTGCCGGTCGTCTCGTGATCCCGGTGAACGCCCTCAACACCTCCCGCACATGCCCCGTATGCGGGCACATCGTGAAGGGGAACCGCGTCACCCAGTCGAGATTCGAGTGCGCGTCCTGTGGCTTCGCCGCGAACGCCGACCACGTAGGCGCTCTCAACATCCGCAACAGGGGTGGGCCGGCCCTCTGCGACGCCGGTCCGGCGGCGGCGTAGGAAGCCCGCGCGGTGACGCATGGGTGGAGTCACGCTCAAGTCCTCGCCTTCTCCAGGACTCAGGCGGTGAACCGGATCCTCCCCGGCACCGCGGTCGGGTAGTGCTGGGTCGTGCAGAGTAGTGCTGGATCGTGCTGGAAGTGCCGACAGGTATAGTCCACTTCCCGTCAGCGGAGCAAGATCGAATGCACGGTTCGCGATGGGTCTTTTCCGAGTTGAGACCTGGCGGAAATATGAGCCCCCTGTGGAGCGCCTGGTGGAAAACCCGCGCCATAAGCGCCTGAATGCCACACCCAACACCCTTGACACCACGGGTCACTTGACGCACTACTGGTTCCTGCGCACCGAAGTTGACAACGTTGTCCAGAGCGGTCGCAGGAGGGGAATCCGTAGATGCAGCGGAGAACTCGGCACAGATGGGGTCCGGCGGTCGTCCTCACGGCCGCCTTTGTCATGGCCGTCGGCGCTCAGGGCGCGGCGGTCGCCCTGCCCGCCAAGGCTCCGGCAACCGACCGGGAGTTCGCATCCTCGTTCGAGACGGGCGATCCGGCGCCCGACTGGCTCAATACCGTCGACACCGCGCCGGACGGCACCAAGCGCGCCTCGGGGGTCGACGGCGGCTACAGCACCGGCATACCGGGCAATGTGAACGACCATGTCACCGAGGTCCGGGCGAGCGGCGAGAACACGGGTGCGGGCGAGGTCAAGGAGAATCTGGTCGACGGCGAGTCCGGCACCAAGTGGCTGACCTTCGAGCCCACCGGCTGGGTGGAGTTCGACCTCGACAAGCCCGTCAAGCTGGTGACGTACGCGCTCACCTCGGCCAACGACTACGCCGAGCGCGACCCGAGGGACTGGACGCTGCTCGGCTCCACCGACGGCAAGGACTGGAAGACGGTCGACACCCGGGCGGGCGAGACCTTCTCCGAGCGGTTCCAGACCAAGTCCTACGACCTGGCCGAGCCCGTCGAGTACCAGCACTTCCGGCTGGAGATCACGAAGAACTCCGGCGCCGACATCCTGCAGCTCGCCGATGTGCAGTTCTCCACCGGTGGCGGAGGCGGTCCGGTGCCGCAGGACATGCTGACGCTGGTCGACAAGGGTCCGACCGCCTCGCCGACGGCCAAGGCCCGGGTGGGCTTCACCGGGAAGCGGGCGCTGCGCTACGCCGGGCGGCACGCGGCGGGCGGCCGGGCGTACTCGTACAACAAGGTCTTCGACGTGAACGTGAAGGTCGGCGGCGACACGGAGTTGTCGTACCGGATCTTCCCGCAGATGGCCGACGGCGACCGGGACTACGACGCCACGAACGTCTCCCTGGACCTGGCCTTCACCGACGGCACGTATCTGAGTGATCTGGGCGCGCTGGACCAGCACGGGTTCCCGCTGTCGCCGCGCGGGCAGGGCGACTCGAAGTCGCTGTACGTGAACCAGTGGAACAACGTTGTCGCGCGGATCGGTTCGGTGGCGGCGGGCAAGACGGTCGACCGGATCCTGGTGGCGTACGACTCCCCCGCCGGGCCGGCGAAGTTCCGGGGCTGGATCGACGACGTGGCGATCAGGCCGGTAGCGCCCGAGAAGCCGAAGGCGCATCTGTCGGACTACGCGCTGACCACGCGCGGCACCAACTCCAGCGGCAGTTTCTCGCGCGGCAACAACTTCCCGGCGACGGCCCTTCCGCACGGTTTCAACTTCTGGACGCCGGTGACCAACGCGTCGTCGCTGAGCTGGCTGTACGAGTACGCACATGCGAACAACGACGACAACCTGCCCACGATGCAGGCGTTCAGCGCGAGTCATGAGCCGAGCCCGTGGATGGGTGACCGGCAGACCTTCCAGGTGATGCCGTCGGCGGTGTCGGGCACTCCGGACACCGGCCGCGAGGCGCGTGAGCTGCCGTTCCGGCACGAGAACGAGACCGCGCGGCCGTATTACTACGGGGTCCGCTTCGAGAACGGTCTCAAGGCGGAGATGACGCCCACCGACCACGCGGCGATGCTGCGCTTCACCTATCCCGGCACCGACGCGAGCGTGCTGTTCGACAACGTCACCGAGCAGGCGGGCCTGACGCTCGACAAGGAGCACGGGATCGTCACCGGTTTCTCGGACGTGAAGTCGGGCCTGTCGACCGGTGCGACACGGCTGTTCGTGTACGGCGAGTTCGACCGGCCCGTGACGGACGGCGGATCGAGCGGGGTGAAGGGTTACCTGCGCTTCGACGCGGGCGCGGACCACACCGTCACGCTGCGCCTGGCGACCTCGCTCATCAGCGTGGACCAGGCGAAGGACAACCTCCGCCAGGAGATCCCGGACGGCACCTCCTTCGACACGGTCAGGGAGCAGGCCCAGCGCACCTGGGACAAACTGCTCGGCAAGGTCGAGGTGGAGGGCGCGACCCCGGACCAGCTGACCACGCTGTACTCCGGCATGTACCGGCTGTACCTGTACCCGAACTCGGGCTTCGAGAGGGTGGGCGGCAAGGACCAGTACGCCTCGCCCTTCTCCCCGATGCCGAGCCAGGACACCCCGACCCACACCGGTGCGAAGATCGTCGACGGCAAGGTGTACGTCAACAACGGTTTCTGGGACACGTATCGGACCACGTGGCCGGCGTACTCCTTCCTCACGCCGTCCCAGGCGGGTGAGATGGTCGACGGGTTCGTGCAGCAGTACAAGGACGGCGGCTGGACCTCGCGCTGGTCCTCCCCCGGCTACGCCGACCTGATGACCGGCACCTCCTCGGACGTGGCGTTCGCCGACGCGTATGTCAAGGGCGTGAAGTTCGACGCGAAGGCCGCCTATGACGCGGCGCTGAAGAACGCGACCGTCGTGCCGCCGATGTCGGGCGTGGGCCGCAAGGGCATGAGCACCTCGCCGTTCCTCGGTTACACGAGCACCGCCACCTCCGAGGGCATGTCCTGGGCGATGGAGGGCTACGTCAACGACTACGGCATCGCGAAGATGGGCGAGGCGCTGTACCGGAAGACGGGCGAGAAGCACTACAAGGAGGAGTCCGACTACTTCCTCAACCGCGCCCGGGACTATGTGAACCTGTTCGACCCCAAGGCGTCGGGCGGCTTCTTCCAGGGCCGTGACGCCAAGGGCGACTGGCGGGTGGACTCCGCGTCGTACGATCCGCGCGTGTGGGGGTACGACTACACGGAGACGAACGGCTGGGGGTACGCCTTCAGCGTCCCGCAGGACAGCCGGGGCCTGGCCAACCTCTACGGCGGCCGGCAGGGTCTCGCCGAGAAGCTGGACGCGTTCTTCTCCACCCCGGAGACCGCTTCCCCGGACTTCGTCGGCTCCTACGGCGGTGTCATCCACGAGATGACCGAGGCGCGGGACGTCCGGATGGGCATGCTCGGGCAGTCCAACCAGGTCGCGCACCATGTGTCGTACATGTACGACGCGGCCGGCGAGCCGTGGAAGACGCAGGCGGCGGTCCGGGAGATCCTCTCGCGGCTGTACCTCGGCAGCGAGATCGGGCAGGGCTACCACGGCGACGAGGACAACGGCGAGCAGTCGGGCTGGTACCTCTTCTCCGCGCTCGGCTTCTATCCGCTGGTGATGGGCAGTGGCGAGTACTCGATCGGCTCCCCGCTGTTCAAGAAGGTCACCGTGCACCTGGAGAACGGCCGCGACCTGGTGGTCAAGGCGCCCGCCAACAGTGCCAGGAACGTGTACATCCAGGGCGTGAGGTTCAACGGCAGCCCCTGGACGTCGACTTCGCTGCCCCATTCGCTGCTGTCCAAGGGCGGGGTGCTGGAGTTCTCCATGGGTGCCGAGCCGTCGACCTGGGGCACGGGCAAGAACGCGGCCCCGGTCTCCATCACCCGGGACGACAAGGTGCCGGCGCCCCGCTCGGACGTGCTGAAGGGTGACGGCGCGCTGTTCGACGACACCTCGGCGACGGACGCCACGGTCACCTCGGTGGACCTGCCGGTGGACGGGGCGGTGAAGCCCGTCCAGTACACGCTGACGTCGTCGGCGGACCACACCAGGGCGCCGACCGGCTGGACCCTCCAGGGCTCCACGGACGGCACGACCTGGCGGACCCTGGACCACCGCTCCGGCGAATCGTTCACCTGGGACCGTCAGACCCGGGCGTTCACCATCGCCGCGCCGGGGACGTACTCGAAGTACCGGCTGGTGCTGGACGGCGAGTCGACGCTGGCGGAGGTGGAGCTGCTGGCCTGACCCGGGCGCATGACAAGGGGGCGGGCCCGTTCGGGTCCGTCCCCTTGCCGTGTGATCGGTCAGCCGGTGGCGAGGGTGAACACGTGCAGGTCGCCGTTCTGCGGGAGCCGGACGCTCGCGACGGTCTTCCCGTCCGGTGCGGTGAAGGGCCTGGTGGCGGCGACGTAGGTGGCCACCGGGTCCTTGTCGGCGCCCGCGACATTGCGGTACGTGGTTTTGGCGACGACCTCGTTGCCGTACTGGACGGTGCCGCCTCCGCCGCCGATGGTCCAGTCGGTGAAGGAGAGGTCGACGGTGTCGGTCGTGCCGTTGGTGTGGGTGACGGTCGCCGTGGCCCGCTGGTTGCAGTTGACCGCGCTGTCGATGAAGGACAACATGCCGGCGGGGTTGGTGAGTTGGATGGTTTGGCCGGTTCCCGAGGCGTTGTCCGGGCGGCCGTCGGGTGAGTTTGGCCAGGTGAAGACGAGGCCGTCGACCGTGCCCGGCCCGCCGGGCGTCAGGCCGGCCGCGGCGAGGGCCTGGCGGGAGTAGCTCCAGCCGCCGCCGTCGTAGTCGGCCTCGTCGTGCTCGCCCGTGTCGTCGGAGATTCCGGTGTCGTCGTAGGCGGCGAGCGGGGTGCCGGGGGCGGCCACGGTGAGCGTGACCGGCTGCCGGTAGGAGGTGTCGCCCGAGGTCACCGTGATCGTGACGGCGGCGAAGCCGTGTGCGGCGGTCCTCGCGGCGGTGAGGGTGATCTCCTGGACGCCATCGGTGACCGCCGTGCCCTCGGCGGGCGTGGCCCTGACACCGGCCGGGGTGTCCACCCGGAAGCGCACCTCGGGGCCGGTGCCGCCGTTCGGGGACAGCGCGCGGACGACGGTCCTGGTGCTGTCCCCGGGGGCGAGCGTGGCGGCGGGGGGGCCGACACCGATCTGGTACGGCTGCTCGCCCTCGTGGAAGGACGGCGGGGCGGACCCGGGGTCGCTGCCCCAGGTCCGGTTCGGAGTGCCGGAGAGGGTGTAGTCCACGGTGCCGCCGTCGCGGACGAAGGCCGCCGGCAGCCAGAGGCGGTCGCTGCTGCGGCCGGTTGGCGGTGCGCGCCAGCAGCGAGGCGGGCTTGCCGGGCGGGAAGGCGAAGCGGGCGGAGCCGGTGCGCGCGGTGGCGGTCAGGCCGGCGGTGACCCCGGAGGCGAGGCCCACCTTGTAGTGGGCGGGCTCGGCGGTCTCGTCGGCGTGGCCGAAGCCGGAGGCGTAGACGGCGTCCTCGCTGAAGCCCCGGATGCGGGTGGCGTCGTACTGGTAGCCACCGGGGACGGCGGTTCTGGTGGCGCCCCTCTGCTGTTCTCGGGGCTCCAGGAGAGCATGCCGAAGGGCGCGACGGCGCCCGGGAAGACATCACCGCCGTTTCCTAAAGCCGATCAGCGGATCGACGTACCCGGTGGGGTCCTTGACGAGGCCGGGAGGTGCGGTGGTCGCCGCGGGGGCGGGGGTGGCGGCGGCGCCGGTGGTGAGAAGCGCGGCCAGCAACAGCGACAGGGGGCGGAAACGCATACGCGGCCTTTCCTCCTTACGGCCGGGTCGCGCACCACGGGTCGCACAAGCCGCAGTGACGGTTAGGCGCCCCAGCGGTACCACGGAAGACCGCCGAAGAACGCGTTTGCCTGGGCAGGCGCACGCCTGGATCACTCGGTCGGGTTACCACAAGTGGGTTGACATCGTTGTCGGTTGGCGCGGTAGAGTCATGTACAGACCATAAGACAACGTTGTCGCGCACTCGGCGCACCCCACAAGCCAGCACCACCCGGGCGGGTTCCCAACACCCCCCTCACCCGCCCGGCTCGCGGACCCGGTGCACGAACACCGGGTCCGCCCAGAGCGGTTCGGGCACCGAATCCCCCGGCCACCTCCGGGCCCGCCCCGACGGCGTGACCAGGGACGATCCGTGCCTCTGGGGAGGCGACACGCGTCCGACTCGTGGAACGGCCATAGCCACCCGGGTGAAGCCGGTGCTACAAAGGCCGCATGTCGGACATGACTGACCGGCTCAGGCGTCACTCCTGGCGGTCTGTGATCGGCAAAAGCCCGCGGAGCGTCGCCGGGCAGGTCTTCGTGCTGCAGGTGGCGCTGGTCGTGGCACTCGTGCTCTGCGCCGTCCTCGCCCTCGTCCTGCAGTCGCAACGGGACACCAGCACCGAGGCCAGGCGACGGTCGATCGCCGTCGCCCAGACCTTCGCGCACTCCCCCGGCGTCCTGCAGGCGCTGCACGCGCCCAACCCTTCCAAGATCCTCCAGCCGCTCACCGAGGCGGGGCGCAAGTCCGCCGGCGTCGACTTCATCGTCGTCATGGACACCCACGGCATCCGCTACACCCACCCGATCCCCAGCAAGATCGGAAAGCGGTTCGTGGGCCGGATCGGTCCGTCACTGGCCGGCAAGGTATACACGGAGAGCGTGCACGGCCCGCTGGGCCACGAGGAACAGGCGACCGTGCCGATCGACGACCCCCACGGCAAGGTGGTCGCGCTCGTCTCCGCCGGGATGAAGGTCAAGAACGTCACCCATGAGGTGAACCGGCAGCTGCCGATCATCCTCACCGCCGGGGCTGCGGCGCTCGTGGTGTCGACCGGGGGCACGGCGCTGGTGGGCAGGCGGCTGCGCAGGCAGACCCACAGCCTGGCCCCGGACGAGATGACCCGCATGTACGAGCACCACGACACGGTGCTGCACTCGGTGCGGGAAGGCGTGCTCATCGTCGGCGCCGACGGGCGGCTGATGCTGGTCAACGACGAGGCCAGGCGACTGCTGGAGCTGCCCGCCGAGGCCGAGGGGCACCATGTCTCCGGGCTGGCGGGCCTCGATCCCGAATTCGCCGACCTGCTCGCCTCCGGGCGCATGGCCACCGACGAGGTGCTGTTCGCCGGGGACCGGCTGCTGGCGGTCAACCAGCGGCCCACGGACCGGGCCGGAGGCCCCAGGGGCACCGTGGTGACCCTGCGCGACACGACCGAGCTGCAGGCACTGTCCGGACGGGCGGAGGTCGCCAGGGAGCGGCTCAAGCTGCTGTACGACGCCGGTCTCGGCGTCGGCACCACGCTGGACGTGGAGCGTACGGCGGACGAGCTGGCGCGGGTCGCCGTGCCGCGCTTCGCGGACTTCGTCACCGTGGATCTGGCGGACGCCGTGCTGCACGGCGAGGAGCCCGCCGCCACCGCCACGGACATGCGGCGTATCGCCGTCCATGGCGTCCGGGACGACCATCCGCTCTACGAGAAGGACCGGCTGATCGACTTCCTGCCGTCCACGCCGCAGGCCCGCGGGTACGGCAGCGGCCGCTCGGAGCTGGTGGTCGATCTGTCCGCCGCGGAGGGCTGGCAGGCCCAGGATCCGCGGCGCACCAGGGAGATCCTCGACTACGGCATCCAGTCGCTGATCGTCGCCCCGATCCGGGCCCGCGGTGTCGTGCTGGGCATGGCGAACTTCTACCGGGCCAAGCGGGACCCCTTCGACGAGGAGGACCTGTCGCTGGCGGAGGAGCTGGTGGCCCGCGCCGCGGTGAGCATCGACAACGCCCGCCGGTACGCCCGTGAGCACGCGGTGGCGGTCACCCTGCAGCGCAGCCTGCTGCCGCGGGCGCTGCCCGAGCAGAGCGCCCTCGACGTCGGTTACCGCTATCTCCCCGCGCAGTCGGGGGTGAGCGGGGACTGGTTCGACGTGATCCCGCTGCCGGGGAGCCGGGTGGCGCTGGTCGTCGGTGACGTGGTCGGCCACGGTCTGCACGCGGCCGCCACCATGGGACGGCTGCGCACCGCGGTGCACAACTTCTCCACCCTCGACCTGCCGCCCGACGAGCTGCTGGGCCATCTGGACGACCTGGTCGGCCGCATCGACCAGGACGAGGGCTGCGCGGGGGCGACCGGGGAGATAGCCGGTGCCACCTGTCTGTACGTGATCTACGACCCGGTGACCCGCCGCTGCACCATGGCGCGGGCGGGGCACCTGGCACCGGCGCTGGTCCGCCCCGACGGCAGCGTCGCCTTCGCCGACCTGCCGGCCGGGCCCCCGCTCGGCATCGGGGGCATGCCGTTCCAGACGGCGGAGTTCCAGCTGGCCGAGGGCACCGAGCTGGTGATGTACACCGACGGTCTCATCGAGGACCGTGCCCGCGATCTGGACGTGGGCATGGAGCTGCTGGCGCAGTCCCTCGCGGGCCATCCCGGCCGGGCACCGGACGCGAGCTGCCAGGCGGTGCTGGACGAGCTGCTGCCCGGGCGGCCCACGGACGACGTCGCGCTGCTCGTCGCGCGCACCCGGGCACTGATGCCCGACCAGGTCGCCGAGTGGGACGTGCCGCCCGATCCGGCGGCCGTGTCGGACATGCGCCTGGCCGTGTCCGGGAAACTGGACGAGTGGGGCCTTGCCGAGCTGGGCTTCGCCACGGAACTCGTGCTCAGCGAGCTGATCACCAACGCCATCCGCTACGGCGGCGAGCCGATCCGGGTGCGACTGATCCGTGACCGCACGCTGATCTGCGAGGTGTCCGACGGCAGCAACACCTCGCCGCATCTGCGGTACGCCGCGACCACCGACGAGGGCGGCCGGGGTCTGTTCCTGGTCTCGCAGATGACCGAGCGCTGGGGCGTTCGGTACAGCCCGCAGGGCAAGGTGATCTGGGCGGAGCAGGCACTGCCGTAGGCGCACGGCCGGGCGGGTCGGGCCGGGCTGCGCAGCGGACCGGGACACCACCGCGGCACCGGACGGCGGCTCGGCGGCCGGGAGTCCGACGCGGAACTCGGTGCGGCCAGTCCCGCCAGGACTCGGATGCCGCTCGCGTCGAGGGCGGTGACCCGGTAGGCGCCGCGTCCGGGGACCGTGCGGTGTGGGCCGCGCGCCGTCGTCGGGGAGGCCGGCGAGGGCGACGCGCTGGGCCGCGGTGAGCGGAGCGGGCTGGGCGTCCCGGCGGACGACGGCGGCCGCGAGAATGTGCCCGCCGGTGTCGAACCGGGCGGCGTGCAGCCCTGACGGATGGCCGCCGGTGCCGAGGAAGGCGAGGTCGGCGGGGCGTTCGGGGTGCCGCGCGGCCCCGGTCACCCCGTGCACGGCGGCGTCACTCACCCGGTCGTCCAACTCACCCATCACATAGGCGCGTTGGGCGAGGACGGTGGTGAGCACGAGCGCGGCGCACACGCAGTCGAGGACGGCGCTGAGGAGGAGCGGCAGGCGGGTGCGCAGGGGGCGCCGAGTCATCCGGACCTCCCCGTCGGCGGGGTGGGTCCGGTGGGGGCCGGTCCGTCGTGGCTGTGTTCCGGATGAGCCGGGCCGATGACCCGGTCGCGGGACGGACGGCGAAGGGCCGCACCCCCGGTGCCGGGGGTGCGGCCCTGAACCGCTGTGCCTGCCGCCTACTTGCGGATCAGGTTGCGCAGCACGTACTGCATGATGCCGCCGTTGCGGTAGTAGTCGGCCTCACCGGGGGTGTCGATGCGGACGACCGCGTCGAACTCGACACCGGTGTCGGTGGTGACCTTGACCGTGCGCGGCGTGGTGCCGTCGTTCAGCTCGGTCACGCCGGAGATGGAGAAGGTCTCCTCGCCGGTCAGACCGAGGGACTCGGCGGTGGAGCCCTCCGGGAACTGCAGCGGCAGGACGCCCATGCCGATGAGGTTCGAGCGGTGGATGCGCTCGTACGACTCGGCGATGACGGCCTTGACGCCGAGCAGCGCGGTGCCCTTGGCGGCCCAGTCGCGGGACGAGCCGGAGCCGTACTCCTTGCCGGCCAGGACGACCAGCGGGATGCCCTGCTCGATGTAGTTGCGGGAGGCGTCGTAGATGAACGACACCGGACCGCCGTCCTGGGTGAAGTCGCGGGTGTAGCCGCCCTCGGTGCCCGGCGCGATCTGGTTGCGCAGGCGGATGTTGGCGAACGTACCGCGGATCATGACCTCGTGGTTGCCGCGGCGCGAGCCGTAGCTGTTGAAGTCGCGGCGCTCGACGCCGTGCTCCGTGAGGTACTGGCCGGCCGGGGTGTCGGCCTTGATCGCACCGGCCGGGGAGATGTGGTCGGTGGTGACCGAGTCGCCCAGCTTGGCCAGGACCCGGGCGCCGGCGATGTCCTCGACCGGGGCCGGCTCCATGCCCATGCCCTCGAAGTACGGGGGCTTGCGGACGTACGTGGACTGCGGGTCCCACTCGAAGGTGTTGCCGGTCGGGACCGGGAGGGACTGCCACTGGGCGTCGCCCGCGAAGACATCGCTGTAGGACTTGACGAACATGTCCTCGCCGATGGCGCTCGCGACGACGTCGTTGACCTCGGCCTCGGTCGGCCAGATGTCCTTCAGGTAGACCGGGTTGCCGTCCTGGTCGGTGCCCAGGGCGTCACGGGTGATGTCCACCTTCATGGAACCCGCGATGGCGTAGGCGACGACCAGCGGCGGGGACGCCAGGTAGTTCATCTTGACGTCGGGGTTGATCCGGCCCTCGAAGTTCCGGTTGCCGGACAGGACCGAGGTGACGGCGAGGTCGTGGTCGTTGACGGCCTTGGAGACCTCCTCCGGCAGCGGGCCGGAGTTGCCGATGCAGGTGGTGCAGCCGTAACCGACCAGGTTGAAGCCCAGCTTGTCCAGGTACGGGGTGAGGCCGGCCTTCTCGAAGTAGTCGGTGACGACCTTCGAGCCCGGGGCGAGGGTGGACTTGACCCACGGCTTGCGGGTCAGGCCCTTCTCGACCGCCTTCTTGGCGACCAGGGCGGCGCCGATCATGACGTACGGGTTGGAGGTGTTGGTGCAGGAGGTGATGGCCGCGACCGTCACCGCACCGTGGTCCAGCTCGTAGGTGGTGCCGTCGGGGGCGGTGACCGGAACCGGGTTGGACGGGAAGCCGTTCGGGTGGACGGCCGGGGCGTCGGAGGCCGGGAAGGACTCCTTGCCCGCCTCGTCGATGTCGTCCACGTAGTTGCGGACGTCCTGCTTGAACTGCTCGGCGGCGTTGGCCAGGACGATGCGGTCCTGCGGGCGCTTCGGGCCGGCGATGGACGGGACGACGGTCGACAGGTCCAGCTCGAGCTTCTCGGAGAAGTCCGGCTCGGCCTTCGGGTCCAGCCAGAGGCCCTGCTGCTTGGCGTAGGCCTCGACCAGGGCGACCTGCTGCTCGGAGCGGCCGGTCAGGCGCAGGTACTTCAGGGTCTCGTCGTCGATCGGGAAGATCGCGGCGGTGGAGCCGAACTCCGGGGACATGTTGCCGATGGTGGCGCGGTTCGCGAGGGAGGTGGCAGCGACGCCCTCGCCGTAGAACTCGACGAACTTGCCGACCACACCGTGCTTGCGGAGCATCTCGGTGATGGTGAGCACGAGGTCGGTGGCGGTGGTGCCGGTGGGCAGCTCACCGGTGAGCTTGAAGCCGACGACGCGCGGGATGAGCATGGAGACCGGCTGGCCGAGCATGGCGGCCTCGGCCTCGATGCCGCCGACGCCCCAGCCGAGGACGCCGAGGCCGTTGACCATCGTGGTGTGCGAGTCGGTGCCGACCAGGGTGTCCGGGTAGGCCTTGCCGTCGCGGACCATCACGACACGGGCCAAGTGCTCGATGTTCACCTGGTGGACGATGCCGGTGCCCGGGGGGACGACCTTGAACTCGTCGAAGGCGGTCTGGCCCCAGCGCAGGAACTGGTAGCGCTCCTTGTTGCGGCCGTACTCCAGCTCGACGTTCTGCCTGAAGGCGTCGTTGGTGCCGAACTTGTCGGCGATGACGGAGTGGTCGATGACCAGCTCGGCCGGCGCCAGCGGGTTGATCTTGGCGGGGTCGCCGCCGAGCTCCTTCACGGCCTCACGCATGGTCGCGAGGTCCACGACACAGGGCACGCCGGTGAAGTCCTGCATGATCACGCGGGCCGGCGTGAACTGGATCTCCTGGCTGGGCTGGGCCTGGGAGTCCCAGTTGCCGAGGGCGCGGATGTGGTCGGCGGTGATGTTCGCGCCGTCCTCCGTGCGGAGCAGGTTCTCCAGCAGGACCTTGAGGCTGTACGGCAGGCGGGCCGAGCCCTCCACCTTGTCCAGCCGGAAGATCTCGTACGACTCGTCGCCCACCTGCAGCGTGCTGCGGGCGTCGAAGCTGTTCGCCGACACGACAGTCTCCTTCATTGATGTGCGCGTACCACCGTCAATCGTGCCGCCACCCCGGCTGGGCCGATCCGCTAAGGTAAGGCTAAGTTAGGTAACCCTTAGTGGGTGGCGGTTGCGGTGCGCCTGGCAGATATCTCGATGTCGAGATAACTCTAGTACATGGGCGCCGGCTGGTCATGCCCGGCCGGGCCGGACCGTGTCGTTTTTCCTCGGCCGCACGGGAATGACGGACGGTACACACGGGAAGCCGAATAACGGGACACCCGGGGATGAATCACCCACATGTACGACATCCCCCGTGAACCCGCAGGCCACTGACATGCCGTCACCCGAATGGACCCCCCGGCGGGCGCCATCTCATATCTGAGATAACCTCAACCTCATGGCAGACGACTACCTCGTACGCATCGGCAAGCTCATCCGTGACGCCCGGCAACACCGGGGCTGGACACAGACGCAGCTCGCGGAGGCGCTGGGCACCAGCCAGAGCGCGGTCAACCGGATCGAGCGCGGGAACCAGAACATCAGCCTTGAGATGATTGCCCGCATAGGAGAAGCCCTGGACAGCGAGATCGTGTCGCTGGGGTACGCGGGCCCGATGCATCTGCGCGTGGTCGGCGGCCGCCGTCTGTCGGGCGCCATCGACGTGAAGACCAGCAAGAACGCGTGCGTCGCGCTGCTGTGCGCCTCGCTGCTGAACAAGGGGCGCACGGTGCTGCGCCGGGTGGCCCGCATCGAGGAGGTGTACCGCCTGCTGGAGGTCCTCAACTCCATCGGCGTGCGCACCCGCTGGATCAACGACGGCGTCGACCTGGAACTGGTGCCGCCGGCCCAGCTGGAGATGGCGGCGATCGACGCGGAGGCCGCCGTACGCACCCGCTCGATCATCATGTTCTTCGGTCCGCTGCTGCACCGCATGGACCACTTCAAACTGCCGTACGCCGGCGGCTGCGACCTCGGCACGCGGACCATCGAACCGCACATGATCGCGCTGCGCCGGTTCGGCCTGGACATCGCGGCCACCGAGGGCCAGTACCACGCGCAGGTCGACCGCGCGGTCCGTCCCGACCGTCCGATCGTGCTGACCGAGCGCGGCGACACCGTGACCGAGAACGCGCTGCTGGCCGCCGCCCGGCACGACGGCGTGACGGTCATACGCAACGCCTCCTCCAACTACATGGTCCAGGACCTGTGCTTCTTCCTGGAGGCCCTGGGCGTCAAGGTCGAGGGCATCGGCACCACCACGCTGACCGTGCACGGCGTGCCGAACATCGACGTCGACGTCGACTACTCCCCCTCCGAGGACCCGGTCGAGGCGATGAGCCTGCTGGCCGCCGCGGTCGTGACGGAGTCCGAACTGACCGTGCGCCGCGCCCCCATCGAGTTCCTGGAGATCGAGCTGGCGGTCCTGGAGGAGATGGGCCTCGACCACGACCGGTCGCCCGAGTACTTCGCGGACAACGGCCGCACCCGCCTGGTCGACCTGACCGTCCGCCCCTCCAAGCTCGAAGCCCCGATCGACAAGATCCACCCCATGCCCTTCCCGGGCCTGAACATCGACAACGTTCCGTTCTTCGCGGCGATCGCGGCGGTGGCGCAGGGCAAGACCCTGATCCACGACTGGGTCTACGACAACCGCGCGATCTACCTCACGGACCTCAACCGCCTCGGCGGCCGCCTCCAGCTCCTCGACCCGCACCGGGTCCTGGTCGAGGGTCCCACCCGCTGGCGCGCCGCCGAGATGATGTGCCCGCCCGCCCTGCGCCCCGCGGTGGTCGTCCTGCTGGCGATGATGGCGGCCGAGGGCACGTCCGTGCTGCGGAACGTGTATGTCATCAACCGGGGTTACGAGGATCTCGCCGAGCGGCTGAATTCGATCGGGGCGCAGATCGAGATCTTCCGGGACATCTGAAGTTCTTCTGAAGCGCGCTCCGTCACGACCGAATCCGAGACGGGGCCGTTGGCTGGGCAGACCCGAGGCTGTTGCCCCACAGAGACGTGTCGGTGCTCTTGAGGCTGGAGACGCCACCGTAAGTGCCGCCGTCGACGGTGACGAGCGGGGCCCGCAGCTGCGGGCCGCTTGCCGTCCTGTACAGTGGCTGGAATCCGGTCTCAGGGTCGCCGTGCTCGGCTGTCCAGTGCGCCAGGGCCTGCCAGAGCCAGGCGGTGTGCGGACGGGTGTTCTCGTCGTAACAGTCCGCCGCCGACGTTCAGTCGAGCTTTCGGCCGCGTCCCGGCGGCAGCGGCCGCGCGTTCACTGATTTCTTCACCACTTCCCCCGGCGTGCCGCGCTGAAGAATTCCCCACATCCTGCCAGGTCGTGGCGGCCGGTAAAGGCGTTTCGTGGGGTGCGGCCGGGCGGGGCGGGCGAAGAAACGCGGTGCCGGGGTGGTCTGTGGGGGCCGGTCGCCGATCGGCCTCTCCCCAGGACCAGTTGAGGCCCAAGCGCAGGGAGAGCCCTCGTTCGGACCAGGAGCCGAAACATGGCACTCGACACGATCCTCGACCTGCTGCACGCGCTGCCGCACGCCTCCGGGCCGGCCGGTGGCGTCACCGCCGCGCTCGTCCTCGCGCGGACCGCGGTGCGGCACCTCTCGCTGATCTGGCTGACGCGCGGGGCCATTCCGCAGGAGCGGGCGCTCATCCTCGCCTCGATGCACAGCCGGCCGCGGCCGTCCTGGCGGGCCCGCGGCAGGCGGCTGGTACGGCGCCTGCCGCGCCGTCGGTGACGTGGGGTGCGGGGCTGCCGGGTGGCGACACTCCACTGTGTGCCGCCGCCCGGACAGTGGCAGTGATCCCGAGGAGGGCACCTGGGCGGGTCACCGGGCCGACGCAACCCTCACGGCAGCCTTCTCGGGCGCTCGCGCTGTGCCGGCGGAGCCGGTGCTATTGCGCTCGGCATCATGCAGTACCGCCACTGCCTGGAGATCCTCACGGACCGCTGAGCGAAGGGCGGGGTTCGGCCGCGGGTGATGGGGTGCGGTGGTCGGGCCAGGGGATCCGGAACGCGGTCAGCGTCACGATCAGGGCCGACGCGGCGACGGTCGCCATGCCGAGGGTGAGGCTCGTGGCGCCCGCGACGAAGCCGATCAGGGCCGGGCCCGCCAACAGGCCGGTGGTGCCCATCGCGGCGACCAGCGCCAGGGCGTCGGAGCCGTGGCCGGCGGCCGCGACGTAGACGCATGGGGTGACGGCGGCCGCGCCGAGGCCGACGCAGGCGAAGCCGAGCAGCGTGGGGACCAGCCCGCCGGCGAGAAGGGCGAGGGCCAGTCCGGCGGCGGCCACCGCGCTGCCGGCCCGGACCACCCGGCCGTCGCCGAACCGGGTGCGCCAGCGGTCGGCGCACACCCTGGCCAGCAGCATCATCGCGGAGACGACCGCGATGCCCAGCGGGGCCACGGACGCCGAGGCCTTGACGGCGTCCTTCAGATAGAGCGTCGACCAGTCGTTCATCGCGCCCTCGGTGATGGTGCCGAAGGCCATGGCGCAGCCCATCAGCAGGGTCGTCCAGGAGGGAAGGCCCCGGCGGCGGTTCCGCTTCGGCTCGTCCGGCGTCCCCGGTTCCGTCTGGGTGAGCAGCCCGGAGCGTGCGCCGGCGAGCAGGAGCAGCAACAGGGCCCCGGCCACGGTGAAGTGCGCCGGCACCGACGCGGTCAACGTGGTCACGCCCGAGGTCAGCAGGGCACCGGCCAGCAGACCGGCGCTGAACGTGGCGTGCAGCTGGGACATGGCGGTGCGCCCGTACGCCTTCTCCAGCGCGGCGCCCTGGGCGTTCATGGCGACGTTGAGGCAGCCGACCGCGACTCCGTCGGCGCAGACGGTCAGGAGGGCGAGCGGGTAGTTCGGTACGGCGGACAGGGCGGCCAGGACCGCGATGAGGCACGCGGCCGAGGCCAGGGACAGCCGCCGGGAGCCGAGGCGCCGCATCAGGGCGGCGACCAGCGGGAAGGAGGCCGCCGCGCCGGCCCCGCAGGCCATCAGCAGCAGGCCCACCTCCCCGGCGCCCAGGTCCAGCCGGGTCTTCAGCGCGGGCAGGCGGGAGACCCAGCTGCCGTACTGGAGGCCGAGGAAGCAGAACAGAGCCGCGATGGACCACTTGGCGCGCGGAAAGGAGGGGGTGGGCATCAGCTCGCCTTCCGCACGGTGGCCACCTGCGCCGACATGTACACCGCGCCGCTGCCGTAACCGGCCGGCAGGCGTGCCTCGTGGTGCGGGCGGTAGCCGTTGGCCCGCCAGAAGGGTTCCTTGCCCGCGACCGCGATCAGGGACGTGGTCTCGAATCCACGGGTGCGGGCCACGTCCGTCAGATGGCGGGCCATACGGCTGCCGAGCCCTCTGCGCCGCAGGGGCGCGGTGACGACGAGGTCGTGCAGGTGGAGGTTGGAGGAGCAGTGGGGGGTCTTCTCGGGCCGGGCCAGGTCGGGGTAGCGGAATCTCGGGTAGGGCAGGGCCAGTGCGTAGCCCGCGATCCGGCCGTCGAGGTCCAGGACGAGGCAGGTGCCCGCGAAGGCCCGGGAGCGCAGCGCGGCCTCCCCCTCCGTGAGCCCGGTGTCCGCGTAGGCCTCCGCTTCCAGGGCCACCACGTCGGGCCAGTCGGCCTCGGTGATGCCGCGTATCAGGTGTGTCATGTCAGTGATGTCCTTCCTGGCCGCGCACGCACACGCAGGGCAGCGGACCGATGCCGTTGAAGCCCTGGGTCGTATAGCTGGTGGCGTAGGCGCCGGCGGAGAGGATCCACACCGGGTCGCCGGAGCTGACGGACGCCGGCACGCGCACCGGGTACCGGCCCTCGCCGTAGGCGTCGTCGCTGTCGCAGGTGGGGCCGGCGACGATCGCGGAGACGTGCTCCTGTGCTCCGAGGTGGTCCGGGAACACCATGCGATGCGTCAACTGGTCCATCTCGTAGAGGCCGTTGAACTTACCGCAGCTCAGGTAGAGCCAGTGGGCGTCGGTGCCGTCCGGCTGCCTGCGGCGGGTCAGGCGGGAGACATGGGCGCGGACGGCACCGTGGTCGGCGACCAGGTGACGGCCCGGCTCCATCACGAAGTGGAGCGGGGAGGGGGTGCGGGCGCGCAGCCGGTCCATGCCCTCGCGGAGCACGGTGAAGATCTTGTCCAGGGGCGGGTCGAGGGGGTTTCCATGGCGGTCCCGGTAGCCGAGCGCGGGCAGGCCGCCGCCGAGGTTGACGTGGTCGGGTACGATCCCCCGCCCGGCCAGCGCCGTCAGCGTCCCGGCGAGGGTGTCGAGGGCCTGCTGCCAGGCCTCGCCGGTCATCTGCTGGGAGCCGACGTGCACGGACAGGCCGGCCGGGGTGAGTCCGGCCGCGCGGGCCGCCGCCAGCACCCGGACGGCGTCGTCGGGGGTGCAGCCGAACTTGCGGTTCAGGCCCCACAGAGCGCCGTCACCTCCGGTGGCCAGGCGGCAGAACACCCGTGCCCTTGGGGCGTGGGCGGCGATGGCGGTGACGTCCTCGACGCTGTCGGTGGCGAACGTGCGGACACCTAGGCGGTGGGCCTCGGCGATGTCTCGGTCGGACTTGATGGTGTTGCCGTAGTGGATGTGGTCTGGGTGCGCGCCGGCGTGGATGGCCTGGGCGATTTCGGCGGGGCTCGCTGCGTCGAATCCCGATCCACGGGTCGCGAGGGTGTGCAGGACCTCGTCCACGGGGCAGGCCTTGAGGGCGAAGCGGATGTGGGTGCCGGGCAACTCGGCCAGGAGGGCGTCGTATTGCTGCTCTATGCCGGTGAGGTCGTAGATGATGCGGTCGGATCCGGCTTCGGCGAGTGCGGTGGCGAGGGGGTCACTGAGTGGTCCTCTGCGGGTCCATCGTGGTTGATCGCGCCCACGCGGCGGTAGCCGCATATCAGGCAGGGCCCCGCGCCCCTTCGGGGCGCTCATGTGCGGGTCGCTTCCATCAGCGCCGGCCAAGCCTCGACCAGGTACGCGTAGTCCGCGATGTCAGACTCGGCCTCGTCCAGTAACCGGTCGCGCTCCTCGGCGAGTTGCTCGGCGAATGCGGCGTAACGGCCGCCCAGTTTGCGGTACGCCGTGTCCACGCGGTCCAGTCGCCAGACGTTCTCGGCGCGGTCCAGGCCGGTGCTCTCCCGCAGGAACTCCACAATCCGGTCGGCCCGCACCTGGTGCCGCTCGTCCAGCAGCTCGGCGCCTTCGGCCGCCATGCGGTCGTACACGTGGTGGAAGTAGAGCATCGACAGCAGGAACTTCACGAACCGCCGCTGGTAGGCCGGGAAGCCGGTGTCGGTGCGGCGTTCGGGGGTGTGGAAGTTCTCGATGTGGCGGTTGTGCATGATGCCGGGCAGGGCGGCGTCGTGGACCAGGTGGAGGAGGAAGTAGTCGCTGCCGATGGTGTCGGTGGCGGGCGGGAGTGGGACGCGTGCGTAGATCGCGTGGTCGAAGGCGATGTTGCACATGTCGACGCGCATCGGGTCGACCACGGTGAGGGTCGCCCGGTCGCCGGTGAAGGGTGCCGTGCCCGCGCCGGTGAAGGACTCCTCGACCAGGTGCCGCTTGCGTTCCTCGGGCCAGTCGGCGGGCGCCCAGAGGCTGACGACGTCATGGTGGATGCCCTCGTCCAGGCGCCGTATCTCCCCTATGTCCACGGAGAGTTCGCCGATGAAGGAGGCTCCGGCCAGGGACACCGGACGGTCCGGCAGCGCCGGGTCGAGGTCGGTGGGCACGCCGTCGGCCGTGGCCTCGGCGGCGGGACGGCCCAGCCAGGGCAGCTCGTGGTGGACGGGGTACACCGGCTGTCCGGCGTGGAGTTGGTAGGTGCTGTCAGAGTCCCTGCGGTGCAGCGAGCGGCAGCCGAGGGCGGCGGCCAGCAGGAAGGCGCGGTTGGTGCAGGCGCCGTAGGAGACGGTCGGCGGGAGCATGAGGTGGAGCAGGCGGTCGGGCTCGGGGAGGCCCGCGCGCTCGATCGTCCGGCGCAGGAAGGCGCGCTGCTCGGACTCGTCGAGGTGGTGGACGGTGACTCCGGGCGCCGGGTGGAGTCCGGCGACGACCCGGGCGTGTTCGGCGCGGGTGGGGTCGTCGGAGGAGTCGAGGATCAATAACTGTACGTCGGCGCCGAAGCGCCGGGCGGCGTAGGCGGCCTCGTCGTTGATCGCGGTGAGGGTGGCGGAGCAGGCCCGGTTGGTCGGCAGGCAGAGGCAGATCCGGTGGTTCACTGCGCCTCTTTCGCCGTGACGGTCCAGGAGTCCAGGCCGAGCAGTCTTCTGCCGAGCGGGTTGAGCGTGGCGGGCCCGTAGCGGTCGGCCTCCGGCTCGCGGGCGTCGCCGAGGAGGGTGGCGTTCCAGTCGGGGGTCGCGAGGGTGCGCCAGGAGGCGATCCTGGAGTCGCGCAGGGTCGTGTGCTCCTCCAGTGCGGGCATCATCGACAGGTACTGGACGGCTCGGACAGCGTTGTCGGAGAGGTTCGGTGCCACGCCGTGCGCCAGCAGCCCGTTGAAGATCAGCAGGTCGCCGGCCTGGAGGTCGGGGCGGATCACCGGGAACTCGGCGCGGTCGGTGCCGGGCCGGACCGGGTCGCGGCCGGGCGGCTGGGCCACGCGCCACTCCTCGAAGCGGCGGAAGAGCTCGGGGGCGCACTGGAAGCCGCCGAGTTCGGGCCGGGTGTCGCCCAGGGCGATGATGCCCTGGACGCGCTGCGGGAGGACGGCGAGGGTGGTGTCGACATCCCAGTGCAGCTCGATGTCGAAGCCCTCGTCGGTGGGTTCGATCAGGGAGCGGGAACGGGTGCGGGTGTTGGGCGGGTTGAGGTTGAGCCGGTCCAGGGTGACCCACAGCTCCTCGCAGTCCCATACGTCCACGAACGCGTCGTAGACCCGCCGGGTCTGCCGGCTGTCCCAGATGAGCTGGTGGTGGTAGGCCTCGACGAAGCCGTAGATGAACAGGTGCCGGTCGAGTTCGGAGCGGAACTCCGGTTCCTCGTACCAGGTGTCGGGGCGGTCGGGGTCGAGACCCTGGAACTGCCAGGCGAAGTCGAGGAGTTGTTTGGCCTCGCCGGGGGTGATGGCCTCGCGGACGATGACGTAGCCGTAGGTCTGCCAGAAGGCGAAGTCCTCTTCGGAGAGCACCCTGAGGGGCTGGGACTTCTCGATGTGGCGCAGGGGCGTCGGGGCGAGGTAGGTCTCGCCGTCGGCGCTGAAGTAGGGGCGGGCGGAGACGGCTCGGTGGAGGTGGGGGTGGGGCGTCTGCATGCGATTCCTCTGGAACACAAGGTGCGGTTGGGATCCGGGGAAAGGGCAAGGTGGAGCGGGCCGCCCGCGCCTGCGGGCGGCCGGTGGAGAAGGTGCGTCAGCCCGCGACGACGGCCTCGGCCGCCGCCACACCGCAGACCCGGGCGGCGCCGTAGGTGGCGATGTGCAGGGCGCCGCGCGGGGCGGCCTGGGGCAGGCCCATCTCGACGACGACGGTGTCGGGGCGGGCGGCGAGCAGGGTGTCGAGGGCGGCGCGCATCCAGTCGTGCCGGTGCTCGTCGCGGACCACGGCGACGATCCGGCGGCCGTCGGCCGCCGCGAGGGCCGCCTCACCGGCGCCCTCGCCGGTGAAGGAGCCGGAGTCGGTGCCGGGCAGCAGCCGCTCCAGCTCGGCGGCGACGCCCCAGGGGGTCTGGTCGCCGACGGCGATGTTGCGGGCGGGTTCGAACTGGGCGACGTAGGCGGGTTTGTCGACCGGTACGGCGGTGCCGGCGCGGGTCACTCGCAGCGCGCGGCGGGCCGCGACCAGGCCGACCTCGGGTTCGGGCACGGTCCCGGACGCGGCGGCGCGCGCCCCGGCGGTCCACGCGGCCAGGTCCCGTACCCGGGCGGCCGCGTCGGCGAGCCGTTCCTCGGGCAGTTCGCCGGAGCGTACGGCGGCCACGAGCGCGTCCCGCAGCCTGAGCACGGTGCCCTCGTCGCACAGCCCGCCGCCCACGCAGATGGCGTCGGCGCCGGCCGCGATGGCGAGGACCACTCCGTGCTCCAGGCCGTAGGTGCCGGAGATCGCGCGCATCTCCATGCCGTCGGTGACGATCAGGCCCCGGTAGCCGAGTTCCTCGCGGAGCAGTTCGGTGAGGATGCGGCGGGAGAGGGTGCCGGGGCGGTCCGCGTCGAGGGCGGGCACGAGGATGTGCGCGCTCATGACGGCTCGGGTGCCGGCAGCGATGGCCGCGCGGAACGGGGGCAGTTCCCGCTCGTACAGGGTCCTCGCGTCGACGTCGATGCGGGGTACGGCGTGGTGGGAGTCGACGTTGGTGTCGCCGTGGCCCGGGAAGTGCTTGGTGCAGGCCGCGACGCCGGTGGACTGCAGGCCCTCGACCCAGGCGGCGGTGTGCCGGGCGACCAGGTCGGTGCTCGCACCGAAGGAGCGCACTCCGATGACGGGGTTGTCGGGGTTGGCGTTGACGTCGGCGGACGGGGCCCAGTCGAAGTTGACGCCGCAGGCGGCCAGACGGCGGCCGAGTTCGCGGGAGACGGCCCGGGTGAGGGCGGGGTCGTCGACGGCGCCGAGCGCGTGGTTGCCTGGGAAGGAGGAGCCGGTGCGCACATCCAGGCGGGTGACGTCGCCGCTCTCCTCGTCGATGGCGACCAGCAGGTCGTCCCGTTCGGCCCGCAACTGCGCGGTGAGCGCGGTGACCTGGCTCTCGGTGACGACGTTGCGGCCGAACAGGGCGACGGAGGCGAGCCCCTCACCGAGGCGGCGGCGCACCCAGTCGGGCGCGGTGGTGCCGTCGAACCCCGGCTGGAGCACGGCCAGGGCGTCGCGGGTGAGGGTGTCCGGGCCGGTGGCGAGTGTGGTCATCGGCGGTGTCATCCCTTCACGGCGCCGTCGGTCAGGCCGCTGACGGCCTTGCGTTGCAGGAAGATGAAGAGGATCAGGATGGGCAGCGCGAACAGGGACGAGGCGGCCATCGTGGCGCCCCAGTCGTCGCCGAAGGCGGTCTGGAACTGCGACAGCCACAGCGGCAGGGTCTGCTTGTCGATGTCCTTGTTGAGGATCAGGACGAGCGGGTACTCGTTCCAGGCCGTGATGAACCCGAACAGCGAGGTCGCCATCAGACCGGGGGCCAGCAGCGGGAAGATGACCCGGACGAACGCCTGTGTGCGGGTGCAGCCGTCGACCATGGCCGCCTCCTCCAGGTCCTTCGGTACGGCGGCCACATAGCCGCGCAGCGTCAGGATGGTCAGCGGGAGCACCATCATCGTGTAGAACACGGTGAGCGGCACCAGGCTGTCCAGCATGTCGTTGTCGCGGACGATCATGTAGATGGCGATGATCAGGACTTCCCAGGGGGCCATCTGCGCCAGCATGAACGTCACGATGAGCCCGCGCCGGCCCCGGAACCGCATCCGGGCGAGCGCGAAGGCCGCGAACAGGGCGATGACGAGGGAGAAGACCACCGACAGCACCGTGACGGTGACGGAGTTGACGACCAGTGTCCAGAAGTGGTCGGCGTGGATGGCCTTCTTGAAGTGGCCGAGGGTGACGTTCGTCGGGAACCAGACGGGGTTGTCGGAGATGATGTCGCCGGTCGGTTTGAAGGCCGTGGCGAACATCCAGTAGACGGGGAACACGAAGCCGACGAAGAGGACCACGGCGGTCGCGTTTGGCCAGATGCGGCCGAAGAGCGAGCGCTTCACAGCTCGTCCTCCTCTTGCTTGAGCACCATGCGCAGGTAGTACGAGGTGATGACGAGCAGCACCAGGATGGTCAGGAAGGAGATCGCCGCGCCGACTCCGAAGTGCTGGTTGCCGACGCCCTCGACGAAGGCGTAGATCGGCAGGGTCTCGGTGAGGCGGTCGGGGCCGCCCTGGTTGATGGCGAAGATCTGGGTGAACGCCTTGAAGACCCAGATGACCTCGAGGAAGGTCGTCGCGTAGAGGAAGGGCCGCAGGAAGGGCAGGGTCACCGAGGTGAAGCTCTGCCAGGCACCGGCGCCGTCCAGGGAGGCGGCCTCGTACAGTTCCCTGGGGATCGTGGTGGTGGCGGCGTACAGGTTGATCGCCACGAACGGGATCGACTGCCACACGATCAGCAGGACGACCACGGAGAAGGTGGAGAACTGGCTGCCCAGCCAGTTGTGGTCGGCCATGGAGTGCCAGCCGAGCTTGTCCAGCGTCCAGTTGACGACACCGAAGCGCTGGGCGAACAGCCACTGGTAGACGGTGGTGGCGGCGATGGGGGGCATCGCCCAGGCCAGGACGAGGCCCACCAGGAGCAGCAGCCGCATCCGCTTGCCGAGCCGGGCCAGCAGCAGCCCGATCAGGGTGCCGAGCACCATGATGAGCACGACGTTGGCGGCGGTGAAGAAGACGGTGCGCTCGACGACATGCCAGAACTCCGGCTCGGACAGCACCTGCCGGTAGTTGTCGACGCCGTTCCACTCGGTGAGGTGCTGGATGAGCTGCCGCGGGTTCAGGTTCTGGAACGACAGCATGCCGTTCTTGACCAGGGGCCAGCCGAGCAGGACCACCGTGGCCAGCAGCGCGGGCAGCAGCAGGAGGTAGGGGGCGGCGGCACCGCGGCGGGACGGGGAACTGGAGTCACGCTCCGCCCCCCTGGGCGGCCCCGGTGTCCGGGCCTTGCGGACAGCGGGTTCCCCGGCCGTGTCCGTGCCTTGGGTCTGCACTGACATGAGTTGCCATCTCTTCCGTGGCCGTACGAACTCCCCGTGCCGTATGTGCGAACGGCACGGGGAGCCGGGGGCGCCTGTGGTGGCGCCCCCGGCGGGTCATCAGTTCTGCTGGGCCAGCCGCTTGTTGATCTCGCCCTCGACGTCCTTGGCGGCCGCCGCGGGAGCCTTGCCGTTCAGCACCGCGGTCATGTAGGACTTGATCGGGTTGGGGGTGTTCTCCACCGCGGCCCACGCCGGGATCAGCGGGGTGGTGCCGCCGACCGCGGCGCCGGGGGCCGCGGCCTCGGCGGCGGCGTTGCCCGTGAGGTTGCTCTGCAGGGCCGTCTTGTTGGGGACGATGCCGTTGAGCTTGGCCAGTTCGCCCTCGTACTGGTCGGACAGGGCGATCTTCAGGAACTCCTTGGCCAGGGACTGCTTCTTGCTGTTCTGGGCGACGGCGAGGTTGGAGCCGCCGAGGAAGACGCCCTCGGGCTTGTCGGCCGTCGCGCCGGGGATGGTGAAGTAGCCGAGGTCCTTCTCGATGGCCTTGTTGGCCTGGACGGCGGTGCCGGCCTCCCAGCCCATGCCGATGAACGCGCCGGTCTTGCCCTTGGCGAAGATGGTGGCCTGCTGCGGGGTGGCCTCGTCCTTGTCCTTGGGTGCCTTGGAGTAGGACGCGTACTTCTTGTAGGTCTCCATGGCCGCGGCGACCTTGGGGTCGGCGAGGTTGGAGACGTACTTGTCGCCCTGCTTCTTCACCAGGTCGCCGCCCTGGCCGATGATCAGGCCGTCGAGGAAGTACCAGTTCTGGCCCGGCAGGTAGAGGGGCTCGGCGTCGGTCTTCTTGCCGATGGTCTCCAGGTCCCTGAAGAACTCGTCGCGGGTCTTCGGGGTGGACTTGATGCCGGCCTTCGCCCAGATCGCCTTGTTGTAGATGACGACACGGTTGGCGAAGTACCACGGGGCGGCGTACTGCTTGCCGTCGTACACGGAGGACTGGGAGACGGACGGCGTCCAGTCGGCGCCGATCTCCTTCTTGAGGTCGGCGAGGTCGGCGAGGCCGCCGGTGGCCGCGTAGGCCGGGGTCTGGGTGTTGCCGACCTCCAGGACGTCCGGCGGGTTGTCCTCGGAGAGGGCGGTGGTGATCTTCTGCTGGATCCCGTCCCACTTCTGGATCTCGAACTTCAGCTTCGCGCCGGTCTTCTTCTCGAAGGCGGCCTGGACGTCCTTGCTCCACTGCGGCGGCGCGGAGCCGTCCATGGTCCAGACGGTGAGCGTCTGGCCCTTCCAGCTGTCCGGCCCCGCGTCCTTGCCGCTGTCCTTGCCGTTTCCGCCACACGCCGCAACGGAGACCATCATGCCCGCGATCACGATCGCGGCAGCGAGCTTGCGCTTCACGCCACCCTCCTCAGGGATGCCACTAATCCCCCCACGCCCTCGGCGGTGACCTGCGTACGACGCTGTTGCACGTAGGGCTCGGGACCTGGCCACTAATGGTGTAGACCAGTAGGGTGGAGCTTGGCCTAGACCTTTCGGGGTGTCAAGGGTGGTCCGGGAAGCCGATTCCGGCCGTTACGAGAACGTCACCGGAGCGCGTCCGTCCGCATCCGCCCGATTCATCCGGCCATCGGGCCGGCCCGGACCCGAGCGCGCGGGTTGGACTAGACCATAGGGCAGTTGCTCGCTATAACGGGAGACCGTCGACACAGCCGGGAAGGCAGGCATGACCACCGACGTCAGCAGCGCCCAGCCGCACGGAGGGGCGTCCGGCCGCACCGCGCGCGTGCCGAAGTACTACCGGATCAAACAGCGACTGCTCGCCATGGCCGAGGAGTTGCAGCCCGGCTCGGCGATGCCGGCCGAGCGGCTGCTCGCCGTCCGGTTCGACACCTCCCGGACCACCGTCCGGCAGGCGCTCACGGAACTCGTCGGCGAGGGCCGCCTGGACCGGATCCAAGGCAAGGGCACCTTCGTCTCCCAGCCCAAGCTGTACCGCACGCTCCAGCTGACCTCGCACACCGAGGACATGCGCGCCCAGGGCCTGACCCCCGCCTCGCAGGTGCTGGACATCGGGGAGGTCCCGGCCGACCAGCGGCTGGCGGAGCTGCTCGGCATCGGCCTCGGCGAGCCCGTGCTGCGCATCGAGCGGCTGCGGCTGGCCAGCGGCGATCCGATGGCGATCGAGACGACCCACCTGTCCGCGCGGCGCTTCCCCGGCCTGCGCCGCTCGCTGGCGACCCAGCCCTCGCTGTACACGGCCCTCGCCGAGGTGTACGGCGTCCATCTCGCGGAAGCCGACGAGACCATCGAGACCTCGCTGTCCACCCCGCGCGAGGCGCAGTTGCTCGGCACCGACGTGGGGCTGCCGATGCTGCTGCTGTCCCGGCACTCGCGGGACGCGCAGGGCACGCCGGTGGAGTGGGTGCGCTCGGTGTACCGGGGCTCCCGGTACAAGTTCGTGGCCGCGTTGCGCCGTCCGGCGCAGGGCAACGGCGATACGGCGGGCGGGCGGCTCCCCGTGCAGTGACGACTGTTCCGCCGTGCTGCCGGCCGTCGGGGTGCCGTAGCCGTACCGTCAGTCCAGGAACGCCGTCTCGATCCAGCGGCGCACCGCCCGCGGACGCATCCGGTGCAGCCGGTCCACGGTGTCGGCGACCTCCTGCGCGCCGCCCACCGAAAGGAACTTCTCCCGCACCAGCTCGGCATGGCCCGCCCGGGTCTCCGGGCCGGCCGCCCCGACCGGGATCAGCCGGGTGCGCGAGACCGTACGGCCGTCCGTCAGACGTACGGTGACCCGGGCGCCGGTGGCCTTGGTGGATCGGGAGAAGTCCCGGTCGTCGGCCGCCGACACACCCACCAGGTCCACCAGCTCGTCACCGCCGAAGCCGCGCAGCCACGGCACGGCCAGCTCCCCCGCCTCGCGCACCGCCTCGCCGAACGGCGCGTCGGACAGGAAGAGTTCCCGCGTCATCTCCGTGTCGTGCTCCAGCCGTATCCGCCTGGCCAGCGCCCACCGGTCGGGGTCGTCCAGCAGCGGTGCGGAGAAGTCGTCCACGCCGAACGCGCCGGTGAGCAGGGTGGTCGCCACCGGGTAGGGCACGTCCAGCACCAGCGCGCCCAGCGGGGAGCCGGGCCCGGTGACGTACTGGGCGGCCCGCTGCCCCGCGAACAGCGTGTACAGGGAGGCCTCGACGACGACTTCGGCCACGTCCCGCGGGCGCAGCGCGCCGATCTCCTTGTGGATCTCGGCCGCGCAGTCGACCGCCGCGTCGATACCGGGCCCGCCCGGGTGCATCTTGAACGACAGGGTGTCCGTGTGCCAGCGGCGGCCGAGCCCCTTGGCCACCGCCTGGGGCAGCGGCACGGTGGCGAAGCGGGCCAGGAAGCCGTCGCGGTGCTCCATGATGTCCGGCGCACCGCGCAGCCCGGCGTACGCGGCGTCACAGGCGTCCATCGCGGTGCGCACCGGGGTGAAGGTGTTGAACAGGCGGGCGTCGCTGGCCAGGAAGGCGCGCATCAGCGGCCAGTTGGGCATCGCGAAGGCCAGCCCGAAGGCGTTCTCGAACAGGGCTGCCGGGGCCCGGTCGCAGTGCAGCCGCCCGGCCACCGCGCCGGCCAGATGGGTGTGTACGGCGCTCTGGCCGCGCAGGGGTCCGAGGGTCGCGGAGGCGGTGATCCGGGCCGCGCACTCGTTGGCCGCGACCACCGCGGTGAGCAGCGAGAGCCCGTCCAGCTGCCGGGCGTAGGCGAAGGCGAGCGGCACCGCCACGGTGGAGTTCGACAGGTGTCCGGCGTAGGCGGTGTCGTCCAGGTTCAGCCAGGAACCGAGCGCGGCGAAGACGCCGGCCGCCTGGCGCGGATCGCGCTGCATGGGGTGCCCGAACGCGGCCACCAGCCGTCTGCCGAGCGGGTGTTGCAGCCCCGCGCGGATGGAGGCGATCTGCGAGAGGACCTGGCTCGCGGCGAGCTTCAGCACCCGGCACGGCACATCCTGCGGCCGCAGGGTCGCGGCCCAGTGCGAGAGCTCACGCAACGGGGTGTCGGCCGGGGTGCGGCCGCGGGCGGCCCGGGCCGGGGTACGGGCCTGCTCGGCCCAGTCGGCGCACAGCGCCCGGGCGACGCTCTCCGCGAGGACGGCGGTCATGGAGGGTACCTTCCGTGCGTGCGCTGGGACGTGCGGGGGAACACGGCTGCGGGAGCACCGTCGCCCCGGTGCTCCCGCAGTGTATGGTGGTGTTACGCGGCCGGGACCTTGTCCAGGAAGCCGTAGACGGCCTTGATCTTGCCCGCCTCGTCGGTGACGAGCACGTCGAAGCCGATGGCGATCGGCTCGGCCCCCGGCTCGGTCACCAGGCCCCACTGGAAGCGGGCCTGGTTGTGGTGGGCGTCGACGGTGCCGTGCAGTTCGAAGGCGAGGCCCTTGAACTGGTCGCGGGCCCCGGCCACCACGGCCCCGAAGCCCTCATGGCCCTCGACCGCGGCGAGCGGGTCGATGTACGGGGCGTCGGCGGTGAACAGCTCGGCGATGGCCGCGGCGCGCTTCTCGGCGTCCGCCTCGTTCCAGATGTCGAGGTAACGGGTGACGGTGGTGGTCAGGTCGCTCATGCGGGCGATCTCCTCTGTGGCGTGCTTGTCTGGTTCTTCGGACAGGTGGATCAGGGGGTGGCCGGCGCCCAGACCGGGAGGGCTCCGGGGAGCACCTCGAAGGTGGCCGTGGTGCCGATGCCGTGCTGGTACTCGCCGTCGTGTTCCAGCGGGAGCCGGCGGCCGTCGGTGCGCTCGACGGTGATCGTGCGCCCGCGGGCGTAGACGGTCGCGGGGTGGTCCATGTGCCGGGCCTCCAGGGTCAGTTCGGGCACCTGGTCCGCCGGGACCGCGCCGCCGATCACACAGACGTCGAGCAGTCCGTCGTCGAGCAGCGAGCCGGGCAGGACCAGGAACCGGCCGCCTCGGTAGCGGCCGCCGCCGACGTTGGCGAGGACCGTGGGGCCCTCGTGCACGACCCGGCCGTCCACGGTGACCCGGCCCGGGTACGGCCGGTAGCCGGCGGCCGTGTCGGCGAAGGCGCGGGCGTAGCGCTCCCGCCCGGTCAGCGGCAGCTCCCGGGCGGTGATCAGCGCGTCGGCGATCACCCCCGAACAGGCCCCGAGATAAACGTGGTTGCGGGTCTCGGCCAGGCGGGCCAGGTCGAGGCGGCGCAGGCGGGCGCTGCCGCCGATGCCGTTGTCGGTCAGGACCGCCTTCAGGGACTCGCTCCAGGGGCGCTCGCCCCACAGCATCTTGTAGCCGGAGTTGCCGGTGCCGCCAGGCACCACCGCGAGGGCGGCGTTCCCGGTCACGGGCACGAGTGCCTGGACGGCCTCCCGGACGGTGCCGTCCCCGCCGATGACCACGATCAGGTCGGGGGCGCCGGGGGATGCCGCGGCGGGCCGCTGCAGGGCGCGGCGCACCGCGACCGTGGCGTCACCGGGGCCGGTGGTGAGGTGCACCTCGGTGTGCTCCAGACAGGAGGCACACAACTGCCTTACTTCTTCGACCAGTTCGGGCGAGTGGCTGCCGGAGGCGGGGTTGCCCAGGACGAGCGCCCGGGTGGGAGCCGGGGCTGCGGTGTCTGCCATGGCGGGCATACTCCTTCTCGTCGGACGGCAGCGGGCCGACCAGGCCGGGTGGTGCTGCCCCGGTCTCGCCGCGTTTCCCACTGTGCCGGGGGGCGCTGACACGACGCTGACGCCGGGCACCGGGGCTCGCGGGGTTCACCAGGTGACCGGCAGTTCCTCCAGGCCGTACACGATCGTGTTCTCACGGAAGCGGACCTCCTGCGGCGGCACCGCCAGGCGCAGCGTCGGGAAGCGGGTGAAGAGGGCGCTCAGGCACACCTCCAGCTCCATGCGGGCCAGCGACGCGCCGGGGCACAGATGGGCGCCGAAGCCGAAGGCGAGATGGCCGGAGGCGTCGCGGCGGATGTCGAGGCGTGCGGCGCCGGGGTAGACCGACTCGTCGTGGTTGGCGGCGGGGATGGCGACGATCACGCCGTCCCCCTTGCGGATCCTCGCCCCGCTCAGCTCGACGTCGTCCACGGCGGCGCGCACCTGGTTGTCCTGCGAGATGGACCAGTAGCGCAGGAGTTCCTCGACGGCTGGCTTGAACAGGCCCGGGTCGGCGCGGAGTTCCGCCAGCTGGTCCGGGTCGCGCAGCAGGCTGAGCACGCTGAGGCTGATCTGGTGGGCCGTGGTCTCGTGCCCGGC
Organism: Streptomyces sp. NPDC031426; assembly: GCF_055581585.1. Classification (NCBI taxonomy): domain Bacteria; kingdom Bacillati; phylum Actinomycetota; class Actinomycetes; order Kitasatosporales; family Streptomycetaceae; genus Streptomyces; species Streptomyces sp. NPDC031426. The sequence goes on along the minus strand of NZ_JBVIJE010000013.1, from coordinate 52,822 downwards.
GACGAGGATGAACCGGGCCATGGCCACGAGGTCCTCGTGGGTCAGCTCGCCGCTCGCCACATAGCGGGTGGCCAGCCGGCTGATCAGGTCGTCCCGCGGAGTGGCGGTGCGCTGTGCGACGAGCCGGTCCAGGAACTGCGACATCTCCACGAAGGCCGCGTACGTCTCCTCGGGACCGGCCTCCTGGGAGAGGATGACCCGGCTCTGCTCGGTGAAGTCCGCCTCGTCCTCCTCCGGCACGCCGAGCATCCGGGCGATCACCAGGGAGGGCAGCCGGACCGCGAAGTTCGCCACCAGGTCGACCGGGCGGGGGCCCGCCGCCAGCTCGTCCAGCAGCTGTTCGACCAGGAGTTCCACCTCGGGGCGCAGGGCGCGGGTGCGGCGGGCGGTGAACTCGGTCATCGCCATGCGCCGCAGCCGGCCGTGCTCCGGGTCGTCCATGCGACTGAAGGACATCACGCCGGGCTCGGGCGGCAGCTGAATCCGGATCGGGAAGCCGGGCTGCTGGTCGTCGGCGCTGAAGCGGTGGTCGTTGAGCACCCGGCGCACGTCCGCGTGCCGGGTGACCAGCCAGGCCTCGCCGCCGCGTATGCGCACCCTCAGCGGGGGCCGCTCTCTCAGCTCCGCGTAGGCGTCCGGGGGTGCGTAGGGGCAGGAGCGGGGCATGGGCCAGGCGGGGAGTGGGTCAAGGGTGTCGGGCACGGATGTCCTCCGTCGGCTCGGCCGAAATTCGGTGGGTTGTTTCGGCCAGCGTGGAGGAGACGGCTGACGGAGTTCTGATGCAGCACTGACGGGCGCACGGAGGCTTTGCCTCCGTGCGCCCGTCAGGCGGTGGTCCACCCGGCCGGTGGGTCAGGACGCCTGCGCCCGGCGCGGCAGCAGCTGGACCAGCAGTGCCACCGCGACGCAGATGCCCGCCTGGACCAGCAGGCCCGCACCGAAGGCGTGGGCGTAGGAGTGGGCGGTGACCTGGTGGCCGGCGACGCCGAAGAAGACGACGCCGATGACCGCGATGCCGACGGCGTTGCCCATCTCCTGGGCGGTGGAGAAGACCCCGGAGGCGGCGGCCGCGTGGTGCGGGGCGACGCCCTCCAGGACCAGCGAGGCGAGCGGGGCGACGACGAAGCCCATGCCGAAGCCGGCGAGCACCATGGCCGGGATGCACCAGCCGACGGAGCCGCTGCCGCCCAGCTCCCACGCGGTGGCGGCGAGCGCGATGTTGCCGACCGCCTGGAGCAGCGCACCGATGGTCAGGACCTGCTTGCCCAGCTTGCCCGCGACCTTCGGGGACTGCGCGGAGCCGATGAAGAAACCGAGGCCGAGCGGGATGAACAGCAGACCCGACTGGAGCGCGGACAGGCCGCGGCCCTCCTGCAGATACAGCGCGAGCACCAGGAAGAAGGAGGCCATCGCGGCGAAGAACACCAGCAGCGAGACGACGCCCACGCCGAACGCGCGGTCCTCGAACAGGCTCGGGTGGACCAGCGGCGACTTGTCGCGGGCCGCCTTGCGGCGCTGGGTCCACCAGAACGCGGCCAGCAGCGGTACGGCCGCCACCAGGCACTCCCAGGTCCAGGTCGGCCAGCCCTGCTCACGGCCTTCCACCAGCGGCAGCACGACGGCGGCGAGTCCCGCGGTCACCAGGATCACGCCGGTCCAGTCGAGGCCGGTGTGGCCCTCGGCCCGGGACTCGGGCACCACCTTCGGCGTGAGCAGCAGGACCACCGCGCCGATCGGGGCGTTGATCAGGAAGATGGTCCGCCAGTCCCAGCCGAAGACGTCGGCCTTGATCAGCAGGCCGCCGATCAGCTGGCCGAACACCGCGGAGGCGCCCATCGTGATGCCGTAGGCGTTGAACGCGGCGACCCGGGCCTTGCCCGCGTAGGCCGTGGTCAGGATGCCGAGGACCTGCGGGATGACGAGGGCGGCCGCGGCGCCCTGCACCGCGCGCGCCACGATCAGCTCGGTCATGTTCGGGGCGATGCCGCAGGCCAGCGAGGCGAGCGTGAACAGGGCCAGGCCGATGGAGAAGACCTTCCGGCGGCCGTAGAGGTCGCCGAGCCGGCCGCCGGTGATCAGCATGGCGGACAGGCCGATATTGAAGGTCGCGGCGACCAGCTGGATCTCGGCGCTGGTCGCGTGCATGTTCCGCTGGAGTGACGGGATGGCCACGTTGACGATGAAGAAGTCGACGTTGGCGATGAACAGGCCGGCCAGCACGACCCAGAGCGCACCCCAGGCGGGCTTGCCCGCGGCCTCCTCGATGTCCGGTGGCGAGGCGGCCGAGGCCGCGCTGCCGGTCAGTTCCGCTTCGGTGGTCATGGACGACCCTCCTAGGTCGTTTCGTGCTGGTGGGGGGCGTGCCGAAGAGGTCCGCGAGCACGCGAGGGGCACGGGACGGCACTCGGTACGGCAGTCCTCCGAGCACTGTCCCGCACCCCGCTGACACGGCGCTGACACGGACCTTCGGCGGTCAGCGCACCGCCGCCGCGGCCAGCCGCTGGAGCCGGTGCGCGAAGTGCGCGGTGACGGCCTGGGCGTGGGTGTCGATGTAGAAGTGGCCGCCCTCGTACTCGCTGTGGCCGAGGTAGGCCGGGGTGCGGCCGGCCCAGTGGGCCATGGCGTCCGGGGCCTCCTGGAGCGGGTCGCTGCGGCCGCCGTAGGAGGCGAGCGGGCAGGTGACGCCCTTGCCGTCGTCCTCGTACTGGGCGGCGACCCGCAGGTCGGCGCGGAGCGCGGGCACGACCAGGGCGAGCATCTCGGGGTTGTCGTAGATCTCCGCCGGGAAGGACCCCAACTTCTTGATCCACTCGACGAGTTCGGGCTCCGGCATCCGGCTCTGCTCCTCCGTCGGCTGGAAGAAGCCCTCGGGCGACCAGCCGGACATGCCCACCAGCACCGGTGCCGGTCCGCCCTCCTCCTGCATCCGGATGGCCAGCCGGAACGCCAGCTGGGCGCCTAGGCAGTGCCCGAAGAGGGCGAACGGCCGCTCGTCCAGGTCGTTCAGCACCGCCTCGTGCAGGGCGTCGAGCAGCGGCCAGAACTCCTCGTACGTCGGCTCCTCCCGGCGATTGTGGCGGCCGGGCAGGGTGACGGCCTGCGGGGTGATGTCCGGCGGCAGCAGGCGCTCCCAGTCGCGGTAGATGATGGCGCCACTGCCCGCGTGGGGCAGCAGGAACAGCCGGACCGAGGCGTCGGGCGAGGGCTCCACGGGGTGGAACCAGTGCCCCTCGCTGGACATCTGGCTGCCTATGGTGCCGATGGCGGTGGTCACGACGGCGTACTCCCAACGGTGGTGGACGGGCCGAGGGCGCGTACCGCGGGCAGCAGCACCTCGGCGATCTCCTTCAACTGCGGCTCGGGGTCGAGCGATCCGATCCGTACGACCAGATGCCGGGCGCCGGCCCGGACGTATCCGCCGAGCCACTCCGCGCACTTCTCGGCGCTGCCCCAGGCGTAGGCCTGGATGCTGCTCATCTGCTCCAGGGAGCGGCCGTAGTAGTGGCTGATGTAGTGCTCCAGCTCGGCCCTGGCGGCGCTCTCGTCGCTGTTCACGGTGACCGTGGCGTACAGCGCGGGAGTGACCGTGCGGCCGGCCTCCGCCGCGAGTTCGGCGATACGGCGGCGGGCGCGGGCGTAGGCGTCGACGTCGGGCAGGAACGGCAGCCAGCCGTCGTAGCGGGCCGCCGCGCGGGCGAGGACCTTCGGGGTGTCGCTGCCGGCGAGCCAGAGGGGCGGGCCGCCGGGCACCGCCGGCGAGGGGAGCCGGTCGAGGTTGTCGGCCTGCCAGAACCTGCCCTGGAACTCGGCGGGTTCGCCCTCGTCGTGGGACCGCCAGGCCGTCCGCCACAGCGCGGTGATCTCGTCCAGGCGGCCGACGCGGCCCTGGAAGGAGGCGCCGACGGAGGCGAACTCCTCCTCGGTCTCGGCCATGGGGAACCCGGAGCCGAGCCCGAGAACCAGCCGCCCGGCCGCCACATGGCTGAGGCTCGCGATCATGTTGGCGCCGATGAGGGGGTGGCGCAGGGCGGGGGTGAGGGCGGCGGTGCCGACGGTGATGCGCCGGGTGGCCGCGGCCGCGGCGGACAGTACGATCAGCGGGTCCAGGCGAGGGCGGGCCGTCAGTGAGTCCCCGGCCCACAGGGAGTCGAACCCGAGGGCTTCCGCCTGACGGGCGAAGTCGAGCAGGGGGGCTGCCGCATAGCTGCCCCTGATGGCCTGTTCCCGAGTGGGCAGCTGGACGCCGACCCGCAGGGCCTCTGCGCTCATGGTCAACTCCTCTTCCGCTGGGCGATGTCGATACGTCGTCATAGTGCGTGGCCCAGCGGGTCCCTGGCTGGTGCCGCCAGTACCTCCCGCACCGCGCGGCGCAAGATCTTCCCCGAGGGGTTGCGCGGCAGGGAGGCCGTGAAGTGGTACGTTCCCGGGATCTTGTAGTCGGCGATGCGGCCCCGCAGGGACAGCAGGAGTTCCCGTGGGGTGGCACTCGCGCCGGGCTTCAGCACGACCACCGCGTGCACGCTCTCGCCCCAGCGGTCGTCGGGCAGGCCGACCACCGCCACGTCGGCCACCGCGGGGTGCGCGGCGAGGGCCTTCTCGACCTCCGCCGGGTAGATGTTCTGCCCGGCGACGATGATCGTGTCGTTGATGCGGTCGCACAGGTGGAGGTAGCCGTCCTCGTCGAGGTAGCCGGCGTCGCCCATGTGCAGCCACTCCCCCACCAGGGTGCGGGCCGTGGCCTCGGGCAGGTTCCAGTAGCCGAGCATCCGGGAGGGGGTGCGGACGCAGATCTGGCCGACCGCGCCGGGCGGCAGGGTCTCGCCGCCGGGGCCGATCACCTTGACGTCGGTGCCGGGGCAGGGGCGGCCCACGGAGTTCAGCCTGGTGCTTCCGGGGTGATGGGCGTCCGGCGGGAGGCACACCGCCACGCTGCCGGTCTCGGTGCTGGCGTAGATCTGGGCGAACTCGCAGTCGTACGTCTCCAGGCACTGCTTGAGCAGGGTCTCGGACATGGGGGCGGCGCCGTACGCGATCTTGCGGAGCGAGCGGAACGCCTCGGGTCCGGCCTCGCGTTCGGCCGCCATCGCCTGGAGCATCGCGGGAGCGGCGAAGGTGGTCGTCACGCGGTGCGTTCGGATGAGCCGGACCGCTTCCTGCGGGTCGAACTGCGGCATGATGACGTTGGTGCCGCCCGCGTTGAGGGTGTGCAGGAACCAGCCGATGCCGGCCACGCCGAAGCCCGGCAGCGAGATCAGGGCCACGTCCTCGGGCCGCCAGTCGATCCAGTCGACGCCCTCGGCGCGGCTCGCGTGCGGCAGCGTGAAGAAGCTGCGGTGGGCGAGGACGGCGCCCTTGGGCAGGCCGGTCGTGCCGCTGGTGTAGATCTGGATCACCGCGTCGTCCGGGCCGGTGCCGGGCGTGGGGTCGGTCTCGGGCTGGTCGGCCGCCCAGGCGAGCACGCCGGTGCCGCGCGCGGGTTCGCCGTCGGCGTCGGTGCCGTCGACGCGGATCACCCGGCGCAGTCCGCGCAGTTGGTGGCGGACGGTGGCGACGGTGTCCCAGAACTCGTCGTCCACGAAGATCAGTGTTGCGCCGGAGTCACGCAGGATGTGGTCGACCTCGTTCGGGGTGAGCCGCCAGTTGACCGGGACCAGGACCGCGCCGGCCTTGGCGCAGGCGATCATCACGAGGTAGTAGTTCGCGGACTCGCGGCCCAGGTAGGCGACCCGGTCACCGCGCCGGACGCCGCCGGCGCGCAGGGCGTGCGCGGCCCGGTTGCTGTCCTGGTGGAGCTTGGCGTAGGTGGTGACCCGGCCCTCGCAGACGATCGCCGGGTGCTCCGGGCGGCTTCCGGCGTGGGCGCGCACGGAGTGGTGGAGCGTCCAGCGCTCCCTCGGTGTGTCGGTCATCTCGGTTTCCCGTCCCTTGCTGTTCACGCTGCCGGGGCGAGCTGCCCGTCGACGAACCGGGCCAGCGCGCGGACCGTGGGGTGGTCATGGGTGAGGGAGGCCGGCAGGGGCAGCCGGAACGCCTGCTCCAGTGCGGCCTTGACCTGCTGGGCCATCAGGGAGTCCAGGCCCAGCGACACGAATTCGGCGTTCGCGTCCAGCTCGTCGCCCTCCTCCAGGTGCAGGACGGCGGCGACCTTCTCGCGGACCACGCGGGTGACGGCGGCGAGCCGTTCGGCCTCCGGCAGCGCGGCCAGCGCGCCGAGGTCGAGGCCGGTGCCGTCCTCGTCCGTGGTCCGCCGGGCGAGCCGGTCGTAGAACAGGTCGCCGGTGACGCTGCCGGAGACATAGCGGTCCCAGTCGAACTCGCCCACGATCCGCTGCGTGCGCGGCCGGCCCCAGAGCCGGGCGAGCGTGTCCAGTGCGCGGGTCGGGGAGAAGAAGCGGACGCCGCTGCGTTCGATCTCCTGGCTGAGGTGCTCCTCGAGGCGGGCGGACATACCGACCCGGGCCCAGGCGCCCCAGTTGACCGACAGGCCGGGCACCCCGCGCCGGCCGCGCCACTCGGCGAGCGCGTCGAGGGCGGCGCTGGCGGCGGCGTAGTGGCCCTGGGTGGCGCCGCCGAGGACGGAGGCGATGGAGGAGTAGGTGACGAAGAACTCCAGCTCCGGGAAGGACTCCTCGGCGGCCTCGTGCAGCAGCCAGCCGCCGTAGGCCTTCGCGGCGAGCTGGGCGTCGATGGACTCCCAGGTCAGCTCGGAGATCAGTTTCTTGTCGTAGGAGCCGGCGGCGTGCACGATCCCGCCGACCGGGTACGGGCCCGCCGCGAGCTGCCGGACGAGCCGCCGCACGTCCTGCGGGCGGGAGATGTCGGCGCGAACGACGTCGATCTCGGCGTCTGCGGCGAGGTCGGCGAGGAGCGCCGAGGCCTCCTCGGTGGCCCGGCCGCCGCGGCTGACCAGGGTCAGGTGCCGGGCGCCGAGGGCGGCCAGCTTGCGGGCGGTGACCAGGCCGAGACCGCCGAGGCCGCCGGTGACCAGGTAGGTGCGGTCGGCGCGGAGCCGGGCGGGGCCCTCCTCGACCGCGTACTGCTGCGGCTCGGGCCGGCCCTCCGGCGGGATCACCGCGTCCCGTTGCGATCCGGCCCGGCCCTCCGCCAGGAGCACCGCGTCCGGCGGCTGCTCGGCCGGGTCCTCGGGCAGGGTCACCCAGGCCCGTCCGGCCGGGTCGGCGAGGGCGGTGCGCAGGGCTTCGCCGGTCTCGTCGAGCCGGAAGCGGGGCGCGGTGTCGTCGGAGCCGGTGGCGTGGACGACGGCCGGGACGGGCACGGTGAGCGTGGCCCGGAAGGTGCCGTCGTGGCGCACGAGCACCTCGTCGCCCGGCGCGAATCCGGTGCCGTCGGCGGTGGCGAGGACCGTGCCGCGCGCCAGCCGCCCGAGCAGCGGCGGGGGTTCCTCCTCGCCCTCCGCCGCGCGTTCCGCCCGGCCGGTGTCCAGGGCGGCGCGGGCGTCCTCGGCGGTGAGGCCGACGGTGTGCACGCGGACCTGGACCTCGCCGGCCCCGGGCGCCCGGTCGGGGACCGGGGCGAGGGCCAGGTCGGAGAGGTCGCCGGAGTCGGGGGCGCGCAGTTCGAAGCCCCCGGTCCAGGTGAGCGCGGTGTCACCGGCGAGCAGCCGGCGCACATAGCGGCGGCCGGGCCGGTGGGCGACCTGGTACTCGCCGGGCGGCTCGGCCCGCCACTCCTCGGCGAGCGGGGCGAGGCCGCTGCCGGGGGCGAGGTCGACCAGGGTGGCCCGGTACTGCGGGTACTCGGTGAGCAGCACCCGGCCGAAGCCCCACAGGGTGGCGGCGCCGAGGTGGCCGCCGTCGCCGGCCGGGTCGCCCGGCAGCCACTGGGCGCCCTCGGTGACCAGCCATAGCCGGGGCGGCCGGGCCACGGCCTCCAACGCGCCCACGAGCGCGAGGAGTTCGCGGTAGTTGTCCTCGCACTCGGCGCGCAGCCGCTCGGCGGACATCGGCTCGGGGCGCTGCCGCCACAGCCGGCAGACGTCGGTGACGGTGGGGTCCTCCAGGGCGGCCTTGAGGTCGGTGAGGCCGGTCAGCCAGGTGACCTTGAGACCGGGCTCGGCGGCGAGTTCGGCGGCCCGCGCGGCGGACGGGTCGAGCAGCACCACATGCCGGGCCGGGCTGTGCTCCTTGGCCGGCAGGGCGCGGCGCACCCAGTCGGGGCGGTGCAGGAACTGCCGGCGGCCGGCGCGCCCCTCGGGCCGGGCCATGCGTACCCCGAGCAGCTCGGCGACCGGCTCGCCGTTCTCCAGCAGCAGCACGTCCGCGAGGCGCCGGTCCTGTTCGCCGCGCACCCGGGCGAGGACCCTCAGGTTCTGACCGCGCGGCTTGCGGAAGTGCCGTACGGCCGCGATCTCCCGCGGCACGAACACCGGGCCCTCGGGGTCGAGGACGACCAGGGCCTGCACGGCGGCCTCCAGCAGCTCGGCCGGGACGTGTTCGACGGCGGTGGCGTCGCGGCCGGTGAGCTCGCCGGTGACCAGTCCGTCGCCGTGCCGGGCGGCGCGCAGCAGGAGTCGCATCCTCGGCCCCTGGGGGCGGCCGACGGAGGCGAGGTCGGTGTAGATGTCCTCGTCGTCGATGTGCTGGGCGGCGGGGGCGAGGGTGGCGTCCAGTTCGGCCAGCTCCGAGACCGGGACGAGGGGTTCGGGCGCCGCGGCGACGACGGCGGTGGCGTGCAGGTTCTCCTCACCGCCGACGATCGTGAACACCTCGACCTCGGCGCCGCCGCCGTGCCGGGGCCGCCAGCGGGTGGTCAGCGCGGTCACGGTCTCGGCGGGCAGCTCCAGCGGGGCGAGCAGCCTCAGGTCGCGGACGGCGGAGCGGGCGTGGCCCTGGACCGCGTCCTGCACGGCGAACAGCAGGTCGACGTAGGCGCCGGCGGGCAGCACGGTACGGCCGCCGTCGGCGAGGTCGGCGAGCGCGCCCAGCTCCTCGGCGGTGAACTCGGCCGTGAACTCCCGCACCCCGCTGGCGAACCGCTCCTCGATGCCGAGCAGCGGGTGCCGGGCGCTGCCGTTCGCGGCGGACCGGCGCGGGGTGACCGAGGGCAGCCAGTAGCGCTTGCGCTGGAAGGCGTAGGTCGGCAGGTCCACGCGCGCGGGCACCGGGTGTCCGGCGTGGTAGCCGCTCCAGTCGACGGTGAGGCCGGCCGTGTAGTAGTCGGCGAGCGCGGTGAGGGCGGTCGCGGTGGTGGTGTCGCGGCGGCGCAGGCTCGCGAGCCACAGGTGGTCCTCGGCGGTGACGCCGCGCCGGGCGAGCGCGGTGAGCGCGGCCTGCGGGCCGATCTCGACCATCGCGTGCCGCCCGCGCTTGGCGACGGCCCGGATGCCGTCGAGGAAGCGGACGGGTTCGCCGATGTGGCGTACCCAGTAGTCCGGGTCGCCGATCTCCCGGAAGCGGGCGAGGCGGCCGGTGACGTTGGAGATGAGGCTGATGGCCGGCTCGCGGAAGGTGATGCCGTCGAGGGCGGCGCGGAAGTCGTCGTAGACCTCGGCCATCAGCGGGGAGTGGAAGGCGTGGGAGACCTTGAGCCGGTCCACGCGGACGCCCTTGGCCTCCAGGGCGGCGACCACCTCGTCCAGCGCGGCCGTGGCGCCCGAGATCACCGTCTGGTCGGGGGCGTTGATGCCCGCCAGGGCCAGGTCGTCATGTCCCTGGAGCAGGGGCTCGACGTCCTCGACGGGCGCGGCGACGGCGGCCATCCCGCCCGCGGTGCGCACGGCCTGCATCAGCCGGGCGCGGGCGGCGACCAGCCGGACCGCGTCGGGCAGGTCGAACAGCCCGGCGACGGCGGCGGCGACGACCTCGCCGATGCTGTGTCCGATGAGCACGTTGGGCCGGGCGCCCCAGGCCATCCACTGCCGGGCGAGGGCGTACTCCAGGGTGAACAGGGCGGGCTGGGTGTACTCGGTGCGGTCGATCGCCTCCGGGTCGGCGGCGGTGCCGAGCAGCAAGTCCCTTACCGAACGGCCGAGATGGGCGGCGAACAGCTCGTCGCACGCGTCCACGTGCTCGCGGAAGACGGGGCAGGCCGCGTAGAGGGCGGCGCCCATGCCGGCGTACTGGGAGCCCTGGCCGGTGAACAGGAAGGCGGTCTTGCGGATGCCCGAGGGGCCCTCGTGTTCCTGCTCGGCGGCCCGGTCGAGGAGCCTCGCCAGCGCGGCCCGGTCGGCGACCGGGGCGGCGATGCGGTAAGGGTGGTGGGCGCGGGTCGTGTTGGCGCTGTGGCACAGCGCCTCCAGGGGCTGCCGGTCGGCCGACTCCCGGTAGGCGGCGGCGAGTTCGCGCAGGGCGGCGGCGTTCTTCGCCGACAGGGTGAACAGCGGTGCCGCCCCTTCGCCCGCGGCGGGCTCCGCGGGCGCGGGCGCCTGCTCCAGCACCACCGCGCCGATGGTGCCGGCGAACCCGAAGCTGTTGACGACCGCCCGCCGCACCTCGGCGTCCCACGGCTCGCAGGCGGTGGGCACCCGCAGCGGGTAGAGGTCCCAGGGGATGCGGCCGGAGGGCGTCTCCAGGTTGAGGTGCGGGTAGATCGTCCGGGCCCGCAGCTGGAGCACGGTCTTGATGACGCCGACGATGCCGGAGGCGGGCTCCATGTGCCCGAGGTTGGTCTTCACCGAGCCGACCAGCACGGGCCGGTCCTTGGTGTGGGAGTCCACGAACACGTCGCCGATGGCACCGAACTCGATGGGGTCGCCGAGCGGGGTGCCGGTGCCGTGCGCCTCGACGTACTGGATGTCCCCGGGCGTCAGGCGGGCGGCGGCGAGCGCGCTGCGGATGACCTTCTCCTGGGCCGGTCCGTTGGGCACGGTCAGGCCCGCGCTGTCACCGTCCTGGCCGACGGCCGTACCGCGCACCAGGGCGAGGATCTGGTCGCCGTCGCGCTCGGCGTCGGACAGCCGCTTGAGCACGACGATGCCGCAGCCCTCGGCGCGCGCGTAGCCGTCGGCGGACTCGTCGAAGGTCTTGCAGCGGCCGTCCGGGGCGAGCATCTGGGCGTTGGAGAACATCACCGGGATGCGCGGGTGGTGCAGGGCGTTGACGCCGCCGCACAGCGCGATGTCGGTCTCGCCGGCGCGCAGCGCGTTCACGGCGAGGTGCAGGGCGACCAGGGAGGAGGAGCAGGCGGTGTCGACGCTCATGCTCGGGCCGCGCCAGCCGAGGAAGTAGGACAGCCGGCCCGACAGCGGGAACATGGTGATGCCGGACGCCAGATGGCCGTCCAGCTCCTCGTACGGCAGTGAGTCCAGCTCCAGGGCGTAGTCGATGGAGCTGGCGCCGATGTAGACGCCGCCGTTGCCGCGGCGCAGCGGGGCCGGGTCGATGCCGGCGTGCTCCAGGGCCTGCCAGGCGGTCTCCAGCAGCAGCCGCTGCTGGGGGTCCATGTAGCGGGCTTCCTTCGGGGAGATGTTGAAGAAGCCCGCGTCGAACAGGTCGATGCGGTCCAGGAACCCGCCGGCCGAGGCGATGATCTTGCCCTTGTCGTCGGGGCCCTCGGGGGTGAACGCCTCGACGTCCCAGCGGTCCCGCGGGATCGGTCCGATCCCGCTCCTGCCCTCCTTGAGGAAGGCGTCGAACTCGTCGGGCGAGCCGCTGCCGCCGGGGAACCGCAGACCGATTCCGACGATCGCGACCGGCTCGGGCGCCTGCTCTGTCTCCGTACGCGGCATGGAGCGACTCCTCAAGCTTCCTTGACGGCCTGGGTCAGGTGGTCCACGAGATGGGCGATCGTCGGCTCGTTGAAGAGCACGCTGACGTTGATCGACAGGTCCAGGAGCTGCTCCAGGCTCTGCCGTATCTCGGTCAGCCGCAGCGAGGTGAGGCCGAGATCGAAATAGCTGATGTCGAGCGGAAGATCCTCGGAATCGTCCATGAGCAGAACGGTCCTGAATTTGGCCAGGACGATTCCCTCGATCTCTTCGGCGAGTTCGCTGCGCGGCAGCTCGCGCAGGCGCCGGCTGGTGCTGTCGACAGGTGGCATGCGCCTCATGCAAGCAGCGCCGGCTGACGCCCCACTGACGGCTTCGTACAAGGCAGTTGGCCGGATCAGGCCGGTCAGTCGGGCGTCAGCGCGGGGTCAGATTCCGCTGCCACGCTCGCCTTGCTTCAAGAAATCCACACGCCATATCCGAAAGGCTGAAGATGCTTCGCGAAGCCGCGCAGGAGGAGAGTGCTGAGGCACCTTCCGGATTGAAGAGCTACGACCTCTACATCGCGGGCAAGGACGTCGCCGGAGACGGCTGGGTCTACACCGTCAGCGGACGCTCCCTGCTGGAAGACGTGTTCACCAGCGTGAGCCTGAAGCGCTCCCTCGAACAGGACCCGGAATCCGAGGCGGCGAGGCACCCCTATGTCGTCGGGCGCTGCGCGATCGCGGACGACTCGGCCATCGACCTGGCCACCCAGGCCGCCGCCGCTGCCGCCCCCGACTGGGCGGCCGTACCGCTGGAGCGGCGGATGCGCCTCGGCACCCGCTTCCGCGAGGAACTGATCAAGCACCAGGACGAGTTCCTGCGCATGCTGGTCGCCGAGTCCCACCCGGTCAAGCTCGCCCGCTGGGAGCTGAGCTGCCTGCTGCAGATCTACGCCCCCGGCTCCCTGCGCTGGTACCTGAAGCAGATGCGGGTGGAGAAGGAGTACAACGGCCGCAAGCTGATCCTGCACCGCCAGCCGGACGGCGTGGTCGCCTTCAACCCGCCGCAGAACGCCCCGCTGCCGAGCGCCGCCCTGTGCGTGCTGGCGCTGATGGCCGGCAACGCGGTGGTGGTGCGGGCGCCGCGCAGCATCGCGCTGTCCACGATGTGGCTGCTGCGGGACGTCGTCGCCCCGCTGCTGGAGGAGGTCGACGCGCCGGCCGGGGTGCTCAACGCGGTGTGCTCCAACCCGAAGCAGACCATGGACCGCTGGATCGCCGACCCGCTGATCAACGACATCTTCTACATCGGCGGCAGCCAGGAGGGCCTGCGCTTCGAGCAGCAGTGCGTGGCGCACGGCAAGAAGCCGATCCTCGAACTCGCGGGCAACGACGGCATCGTGGTGTGGAAGGACGCCGACGTGAAGTGGGCGGCCGAGGCGATCACGGAGGCCTTCTACGGCTCCGGGCAGATCTGCATGGTGCCCAACTACGTCCTCGTCCACCCCGATGTCGCCGAGGCGCTGATCGCCGAGGTGAAGGAGCAGGTCAAGGGCATCCGTCCGGGCCTGCCGGAGGAGGAGGACGTGCTGCTGTCGCCGGTCAGGCGCAGCGAGCGGTTCTTCCGGCTGCTGCGGCAGGCCCTGGACAACGGCGCCGAGCTGGTCACCGGCGGCCACCGCACCGAGCTGGACGGCACGGTCTCGGAGACGGGCGTGTTCCTGCAGCCGACGGTGGTGCGGGTGGACGGCCTGGACCGGGCGCGGACGTACGACGTGGTCCGCGAGGAGACGTTCTTCCCGCTGATCCCGATCGTGATCGCCGAACGCGACCACGACGACGCCCTGCTGGAAGCCTTCCTGCAGTTCGTCAACAGCAACGACTACGGGCTGCGCAACTCGCTGTGGTCCCGCTCGGACCACGTCGTGGAGACCTTCGTGCGGCGCACGGTCAACGGCGGTCTGCTGAAGGTCAACGACTCCCACATCGGCTTCCTGCCGTACCTGCCGAGCCACGGCGGCACCGGCCGCACCGGCGGCGCCTTCGGCGAGGCCAACTACCCGATGCTCAAGACCTCCCATGTGCAGGGAGTCAGCATCGCCCGCGACGTGAGCCCGTACGACGCGGTCTTCGGCGCCTGACCACATTCCGACCTGCGGAGGTTTCCCGTGCGTTCCCTCGATGCCGCCCGGACCGTCTGCGAGCGGTTCCACCCCGGACTGCTCAAGGAGCTGGAGCAGATCCCGTACGCCGAGCGGGAGCGGCCCGGCAGCCCTGTGATCGACCTCTTCCGCATCCACGGCGGGGTCGGCCTGCTCATCCCCGAGACCTACGGCGGCCATGGCGCGGCCCCGCTGGAGGCGCTGCGCGTGCAGCTGGCCCTGGGCGCCCTGTCGCCGTCCCTGGTGGCGGCCGTGTCCATGCACCACTTCACCGCCGCCATGCTGTACTCGCTCGCGGTGAAGTCGGGCCGGCTCACCGCCGCGCAGACCGAGCTGCTGCACCGGATCGTCCCGGAGCAGCAGGTGATGGCCTCCGGCTGGGCCGAGGGCCGTACCGCACAGAACATCCTCAAGCCGGCCGTGACCGCGCGCCCGGTGGAGGGCGGGTTCCTGCTCTCCGGGGCGAAGAAGCCGTGCAGCCTGTCCGGTTCGATGAGCCTGCTCACCGCGTCCATCGCGATCCACGGCGAGGACGGCGGCGAGCCGGAGCTGGCGCTCGCGATCGTCCCCGCCGACGCCCCCGGTCTGTCCGTGCACCCGTTCTGGGGCAACGACCTGCTGGCCGGCGCGGAGAGCGACGAGGTCCGGCTGGCGGACGTGTTCGTGCCGGCCGAGATGGTGGTCCGGGCCGGCGCCGACGACCCCAGCCGCCTCGACGACCTTCAGTCGGCCGGGTTCGTCTGGTTCGAGATGCTGATCTCCGCCGGGTACGCCGGCACCGCCGCCGCGCTGGTGGAGCAGGTGCTGGAGCGCAAGCGGGGCGGCGTGGAGGAACGGGCCGCGCTGGCCGTCGACATGGAGGCCGCGCTGGCTCTGCTGGAGGGCGTCGCCCGCGGCACGGGCCCCGAGCCCGGTGACGAGGAGTCGGTGGCGCGGGTGCTGGTCGCCCGGTACGCGGTGCAGAACGCGCTGCCGGACATCGTGGGGCGGGCGCTGGAGCTGCTCGGGGGGCTGGAGTTCATCAGCAACTCGGCCTCCGCGCAAGGCGCTGCCGCTACTCGAGCACTGGCCTTTCATCCGCCGTCCCGGATCGGTGCCGCCGAGCCGCTTCTTGCCTACTTCGGCGGGGGGCCGCTGGTTCTGGCGTAGAGCTCGGTCGGCAGAGCCCGTGGGCGGCTGCGGTCCGTCTATGGCTGGTCGCGCAGTTCCCCGCGCCCCTTAAGGGGCGCTGCACCCCACCGACCTTATGACCACCCTCTTTGGAGTGAGCGACACGTGACCGTTATCCAGGAATCACCGGCGACTTCGGCCGCCGACACCGAGGCGGAGATCCTCCACCTCTACCGCGCCCACCTCAGCAAGGGCCGGGCCACGCTCGCCGAGTTGTTCGGCAGTCATATGGAGGTGGCGTCCGAGGGCGCCTGGCTCACCACCAGTGACGGTGAGCGCTTCCTGAACGCCGGCGGCTACGGCGTGTTCATCATGGGCGCCCGGCACCCGATCGTCATGGAGGAGGTGGAGCGCCAGCTGCGCACCCACCCCACCGCGACCCGCATCCTGCTGGAGCCGACGGTGGCCCGCGCCGCCGAGGCCCTGGTCTCCGTGCTGCCGCCCGGTCTCGACCGCGTGCACTTCGCGCTGTCCGGCGCCGAGGCGGTCGAGACGGGACTGAAGCTGGCCCGCGCGGGCGGCTACAAGCGGACCATCTCGATGCGCGGCGGCTACCACGGCAAGACCCTGGGCGCGCTGTCGGCGACCGCCAAGGACGTCTACCAGGCGCCGTTCCGCCCGCTGGTCCCCGACTTCCAGCATCTGCCGTACGGCGACGCCGACGCCCTGGAGGCCGAGCTGAGGGCCCACCCGGGCGAGGTCTGCGTGATCCTGGAGCCGGTGCAGGGCGAGGGCGGGGTGATCGTCCCGCCCAAGGGCTACCTGAAGCGGGTCGAGGAGCTGGTCCGGGAGTACGACGGCTTCCTGATCCTCGACGAGGTGCAGTCCGGGTTCGGGCGGCTCGGCGAGTGGTGGGGCGCCGACATCGAGGGCGTCGTACCGGACGTCCTGCTCACCGGGAAGGCACTCGGCGGCGGGGTGATGCCGGTGTCGGCGGCCGTCGCCACCCGCAAGGCGTTCCGCCCCTTCGACAAGGACCCCTACGTCCACACCGCCACCTTCTCCGGGCAGCCGGTGCTGATGGCCGCGGTGCAGGGCGCGATCCGGGCCGTCAAGGAGGAGCGCCTGGTCACCCGGGCCATGGACCTCGGCGCCCGGCTGCTGCCGCGGATCGCGGAGGTCGCCCGGCGCAACATCCCCGAGCTGGTGGTGGATGTGCGCGGCCGGGGCCTGCTCATCGGTGTCGAGCTGGTCGAGGCGGGTCTCGCCGGCGAGCTGCTGATCGAGCTGTTCAACCACGGCGTGGTCGCCAACCACTCCATGAACGGCAGCTCGGTGGTGCGGTTCACCCCGCCCGCCGTGCTGGACGACACCGACGTGGACTTCCTCGTCAACTCCTTCGACCTGGCCACCCGCGACCTGATCAAGGGCGCGGCCAAGATGCCGGAAGGCGGTAACTGATCGTGCGGCACGTCGAACTCGATGCCCTGATACCCGCGGAGCAGGCCGAAACGGTCCTGCACGCCGTACGGCGCTGGGAGAAGTACCCCGACCTCGCGCCCCACGTCAACGCGACCACCGTGCACGCCTCCTACCCCGATCCGAAGGCCTCCTCCAGCTGGGAGCTGCACTTCCGCAGCGGTCTGCTGCGCTGGACCGAGGACGACGTGATCGTGCCCGAGGAGGGCACGATCCGCTTCGAGCAGTCCGACGGCGACTTCGACTCCTTCTCCGGGACCTGGTCCGTCCAGCAGTCCGGCGCGGACGTCACCGTCCGCTTCGACGCCGACTTCGACTTCGGCATCCCGAGCCTGGAGGGCATCCTCGACCCGATCGCCGAGCGGGTCATCAAGGAGACCGTCGCCTGGGCGCTGACCGGCCTGTTCCCGGCCGTGCGCATCCAGGGCGGCATCCAACTCACCGAGCCCGCCGCGGTCGGCGCCTAGGACCCGCGCGAGGAGCTGACCATGGACCAGGCGAACCCCTTCGAGACCCCGCGCACCTACTCGCTGCACCGCGCCGAGTACCTGGTGGGCCTCGCCGTCACCACCGGCCTGATCGTCTACCACTTCGGCGACATCCGCTGGCTGCCGGCGCTCGGACTGTTCCTCTACATCGACCTGATCGGCTACGTCCCCGGCGCGATCGCGTTCCGCAGGAGCGGCGGCCTGCCGATCCACAAGGCGTACTACGTCCTCTACAACGTCATGCACAGCCTCATCACCCAGGGCGCGGTGGCCGCGCTGTGGTGCTGGCTCGTCAGGCCCGAATGGGCACTGCTGGTGCTGCCGTTCCATCTGTTCGGCGACCGCGGCCTGTTCGGCAACTTCATGAAGTCCTTCGCGCTGCCCTTCGAGCCGGTGCGCCAGGAGGGCTATCTGCGGCTCCTGGACGACCTGGGGCTGCCCCACCCGAAGCCCGTGGGACACGCCATGGACCCGGTGCCGGTCGGGCACGTCCCGGCGCGGCCCGCCGTACGCGAGACGGAGGCCGTGCGATGACCACCGCCACGGATGTACGGCGTCCGGTCCGACAGGACCCCGCCGAGCGCCGGCGCGCCCTGTACCACCTGGCCTCCCCGGTGTCCGTGCTGACCACGGGCCCCGAGGACCATATGCACGGCACGACGGCCAGCACGGTCACGCTCGTCTCGCGCGCGCCCCTGCTCGTCGGGGTCGTGCTGCGCGCGGGCTCGTCCTTCGCCCGGCTGGCGGCCGCCGAGGGCCGGTTCGCCATCAATGTGCTCGGTGCCGAACAGGCCGATGTGGCCCGGCGGTTCGCCGACAGCACGCGGCCC
Source organism: Streptomyces sp. NPDC031426 (assembly GCF_055581585.1). Taxonomy (NCBI): domain Bacteria; kingdom Bacillati; phylum Actinomycetota; class Actinomycetes; order Kitasatosporales; family Streptomycetaceae; genus Streptomyces; species Streptomyces sp. NPDC031426. The sequence goes on along the minus strand of NZ_JBVIJE010000013.1, from coordinate 35,104 downwards.
GACGGCGACGCGGCCTTCGCGGGCCTGGCCTGGACGGCGGACCGGTACGCGCACGCCCCGCTGATCGCGGGCGCGCTCGCCCACTACGTCTGCCGCTTCCACTCCGCGCACGCGGCGGGCGACAGCGAGCTGCTGCTCGGCCATGTCGTCCGTGCCACCGCGGACGACGGGCTCCCGCTGTTCAGCTACGCCGGCGGGCTGTACGCCGGCTCCCTGCGCCCGGCGAAGGAGGCCGCCGCGTCATGACCTCGTCACCCGTTGCTCCCGAGGCGGACTGGGACAAGGCGCCCGGTCTGCTGGACGGCGCGAAGGAACTCACCCTCGGCCCCGAGGAGTGCGACCTCGCCTACTGGATCACCTCCGTCGCCCAGGGCACCCTGCGCGACCGCGGGGCGACCGGCCACCACGTAAACGCGCTCACCCCGGACTTCCTGAAGGCGCCCGGCCCGCTGCGTGAGGCCCTGGTGCTGGAGTTCGGCTTCCGGGCGCTGGCGGAGGAGCTGGCCACCCGCCTCCTCGGCCACTACGTCTCGATCGCGCCCGGCATCCCCCAGATGGAGTTCTACGCCACCCAGCTGCTCGACGAGGCCCGGCACGCCCGGGTCTTCCGCCAGCACTTGGTGGAACTGGGCATCCCGCAGCACACCCTGCTGAAGGACATCGAGGAGATGGCCCGGGACTACCGCAAGCGGGTCCTGGACCCGGTGGTGGACTTCACCCTGGACATCGTCCGCGATCGGGGCGACTTCCCCGGCGGGGTCGCCGTGTTCGCGATCGTCATCGAGGGCGTGCTCGCCCCGGCCGCCGAGCTGAGCGAGCGCAAGTGGACCCCGCTGTCCCCGGCGACCGGCGAGATCTCGCGCGGCACGGCCATCGACGAGATCAGGCACCTCACCGTGGCCAGCACCATCCTGCGCGACCACGTGATCGAGCACCCGGAGTACAGGCCGCGGTTGCTGGAGATCCTGCGCGCGGGCGTGAAGCTGTGGGACGAGATCCCGGACCGGGAGTTCGTCATCCACCGCGAGGAGCTGTTCCAGGAGGGCATGTTCCGGCACGCGGATCTGATCGGCGACTACGAGATCTGGCCGGGCGTGCGGCTGCTCGACACCACCGCCGAGCAGCGCTACGACATGGCGGAGCGGTGGACCGACGAGATGGCCGAGGTCCGCATGGCGTACATGGGCCTGCCCGTCGAGGTCCTCGCCTCGGAGGCCGGCGCATGAGCACCGGGCGGGCCGCGGTGATCGCCGGCATCGGGTCGTACGTGCCGCCCAACCGGGTGACCAACGACGACCTGGCGGCCCGGCTGGACACCTCCGACGCCTGGATCCGGTCCCGCACCGGGATCGCCGAACGGTACGTCGTCTCGCCGGGTACCGCCACCGGCGACCTGGCGGTGGAGGCGGGCCTGAGGGCCCTGAAGTCCGCCGGGGCGGAGCGGGTCGGGGCGGTGGTGCTGGCCACCACCACTCCGGACCAGCCCTGCCCGGCGACCGCACCGCAGGTGGCCACGCGGCTGGGGCTCGGACCGGTGCCGGCCTTCGACGTGGCGGCCGTGTGCTCCGGGTTCCTGTACGGCCTCGCGTCCGCCGCCGGGCTGATCGCGGCCGGGATCGCGGACAGCGTGCTGCTGGTCGCCGCCGACGCCTTCACCACGATCATCAACCCCGCCGACCGCACCACCGCGGTGATCTTCGCCGACGGTGCGGGCGCGGTGGTGCTGCGGGCCGGCTCGGCCGCCGAGCCCGGGGCGATCGGTCCGCAGGTGCTGGGCAGCGACGGCGAGCTGAGCCATCTGATCGAGGTGCCCGCGGGCGGCTCCCGGCAGCGGTCCACCGGCCGCCCGGCCGCCCAGGAGGACCACTACTTCCAGATGCTCGGCCGGGACACCTACCGGCACGCGGTGGAGCACATGACCGCCGCGTCCGCCGAGGCCGCCGAGCGGGCCGGCTGGCGCCTCGCCGACGTCGACCGGTTCGTGGCCCACCAGGCCAACGCCCGGATCCTGGAGGCGGTTTCGGACCGGCTCGGCATTCCGGCCGAACGGCGGCTGAGCAATATCGCACGGGTCGGCAACACCGGCGCCGCCTCCATCCCGCTCCTGCTCGCGGAGGCCGCGGCCGAGGGCCGGCTCGGCACGGGCCACCGGGTGCTGCTCACCGCGTTCGGCGGCGGCCTGTCGTGGGGAGCGGCGACGGTCGTCTGGCCTCAGCTGCAGACCTTCTGACGCGCGGATAACCGACGCGACGTCAGCCACTCGTAGTCAGCGGTACGCGGGGCGCGTACACCTTCGAAAGGAACCGACATGCTGGAGCAGCTCAAGGAAATCCTGTCCAACAAGCTCAAGGTGTCGCCCGAGGCCATCACCCCGGAGGCGACCCGGGAGGACATCGAGCTGGACTCGCTGGCCGTGGTGGAGCTGTCGCTGCTGCTGAAGTCCGAGCTGGACCTGGACATCAGCGACGACGACCTCCTGGAGGCCGAGACCGTGGCCGACATGGTCCGGCTCATGGAGGAGCGGAGCGCGACGGTCTGATGGCCGGCATGGACATCGCCGTCACCGGGCTCGGCCTGGTCACCCCGGGCGGGATCGGGGTCGGGCCGAGCTGGGCGGCGGTCTGCGACGGCAGGCCGGCCGCCGCCCTCGATCCGGTGCTGGCGGACAACCCCGTACAGATCTCCTGCCGGGTGCCCGGCTTCGACCCCGAGACCCTGCTGAGTGCGCGGCGCGCCCACCGGCTGGACCGGTTCGTGCAGTTCGCGCTGGTCGCCGCGCACGAGGCGGTGGCCGACGCGGACCTGGACCCGCAGACCTGGGACGGCGCGCGGGTGGGTGTGGTGCTGGGCTGCGCCGACGGTGGTCCGGGCACGGTCGAGGACCAGCACCATGTGCTGCGCGAGCAGGGCGCCGACCGGGTGTCGCCGCTGCTGCTGCCCATGCAGCTGCCGAACATGCTGGCCGGTCAGACGGCCATCGAGTTCGGGGCGACCGGGCCCAACCTGGTGGTGGCGACGGCCTGTGCCTCGGGTGCGACCGCCATCGGCACGGCCCGGGACCTGCTGGCGCTGGGCCGCTGCGACATCGTGCTCGCGGGCGGCAGCGAGGCCATGATCACCCCGCTGGTCATGGCCGGGTTCGCCCAGATGGGCGCGCTGTCGAAGCGGCACGACGATCCGGCCTCCGCGTCCCGGCCGTTCGACGCCGACCGGGACGGGTTCGTCGCGGGCGAGGGCGCCGGGATCCTCGTGATGGAGCGGGTGGCCGACGCGCGGGCGCGGGGCGCCCATGTCCACGGCCGGATCATCGGCTACGGAGCGACGGCCGACGCCCACCACATGACGTCACCGCATCCGGACGGCGCGGGCATCGAGGCGGCGGTCCGGGCGGCGCTCGCGGACGCGGGTGCCGATCCGGACGACGTGCAGCACGTGAACGCCCACGGCACGTCGACACCGCTCAACGACCTGTCCGAGGCCCGCATGATCCAGCGGACCCTGCGTGGGGATCCGCTGGTCACGTCCACGAAGGGAGTCACCGGGCATCTGCTGGGCGCGGCGGGGGCCGTCGAGGCCGCGTTCGCCCTGCTGAGTGTGGAGCACGAACTGATTCCGCCCGTCGCCAACCTGGTCCTGCCGGATCCCCGGATCGAGATCAAGCTGGCCCAGACCCTGACCGAGATGCCGATCGATCTGGCGCTGAGCAACTCCCTGGGCTTCGGTGGGCAGAACACGGCGCTGGCGATCGCGCCCGCCTGAGCCCCTGAGCAAGCAGCCGTCCGCCGAGCAAGCCTCCGCGGGCGGCTGTTCCCCTGTCACGTCCCGTCTGCTCTGGAGTCCCCATGTCCACCAGTGGTCCCCCCTCCCCACCCGGCCGGCTCGGTACCGGGCACATCCTCTTCCTCATCGTCGCCGCCGCCGCTCCGCTCTCCGCGATGGTCGGCACGGTCCCGCTCGCGTTCGCCTTCGGTGACGGCGCCGGCGTACCCGCGGCCTTCCTGTTCGCCGGCGTGACGCTGCTCTGCTTCTCGGTCGGATACGCGGTCAGTGCCCGGCGTACCGGAGGCTCCGGTGGCTTCTACGCCTCCGTCGCCGACGGGCTCGGCAGGCCGCCCGCCGTCGCGGCCGGGTATGTGGCTCTGCTGTCCTACAACTGCGCCACCATCGGGCTGGCGGGCGCGCTCGGCTACTTCACCCAACTGGTGCTCGCGGCCCACGGGGTGACGATCTCCTGGGAGTGGTGCGCCGCCGTCGGGCTGGTGCTGACCGCCGTGCTCGGGTACCGGGAGATCGCGCTCAGCGCCCGGGTGCTCGCCCTGCTGATGCTGGGGGAGATCGGTGTGCTGGCGGCCCTCGACGGGGCGATCCTCGTCCGGCACGGGGTGCACGCGCTGCCCGCCGTCTCGTTCTCGCCCCACACGGCCGCCGGACCGGGTGCCGGGGTCTCGCTGATGTTCGCGTTCGTCTCCTTCATCGGCTTCGAGTCGGCCGCGCTGTACGGCAAGGAGGCGCGGGATCCGCGGCGCAGTGTGCCCCGGGCCACCTACGCGGCGGTCGTGCTGATCGCCGGTTTCTACGCGCTGACCAGCTGGCTGGCGGTGGGTGCGGTCGGCAGTGGCCGGGTGCGGGAGGTCGCCGGGAAGGAGATGGGTGATCTGTTCTTCGTGCTCGGCGACGACTTCCTCGGCAAGTGGGGCAGCACCGGACTCCAAGTGCTGCTGTGCACCAGCCTGTTCGCCGCGACGCTGGCGCTGCACAGCGCCGCCAACCGGTATGCGCAGGTCCTCGCCGAGGACGGTCTGCTGCCGGGCGCCCTGGCCGCCGCGCACCCGAAGCACGGCTCCCCGCACCGGGCGAGTCTCGCGCAGAGCGCGCTGACGGTCGCGGTCGTCGCCGGGTTCGCCGTCGCCGGACTCGACCCGTACGCCGACCTGACGACCAGCATGCTCGGGCTCGGCACCCTCGGCATCGTCGCCCTGCAGGCGCTGGCCGCGCTGTCGGTGCTCGGGCTGCGACTGCGCGGGGGCGGCGGGCACTGGTGGCGGGAGACCCTCGCCCCGCTGCTCGGCTTCGCCGGGCTGGCCGCCTCCGTCTGGCTGGTCGTCGGCAACTTCGACATGCTCACCGGCTCCCCGTCGAAGGTGATCGCCGCCCTGCCCTGGCTGCTGCCGCTGGTCGCGCTGGGCGGTCTTGCGTACGCCGCCCGCATGCGCTCGGCCCACCCGCTGCGCTACCGCCGGCTCGGCACCCGGCACCTCGCCTCCCCCGCACCGGCACCCTCCCCCGCCCTGACTGGAGACCGCCATGCATGACGCCCACGAGCTGATCGAGGCGGGCCCGGACGCCGTACGGCGCCTGGCCCGCCGCCGCCACGCGCTGGACCTGGACGCGCTGAGCGCCGCCGTACGGGACCGCTCCGCCGCCCAGGCCGAGGTCACCCGGCTGCGCACCGAGCTGAACCGCACGGCCAAGGCCCGCCGCACCGGCCCGCCGACCGAGGCGGAGAAGGAGGCCGCGCGGGCGCTGCGGGCCGAGGTGCAGCGCGCGGAGAGCGCGGCCCGGAAGACCTCGGGCGAACTGTGCGAGCTGCTGCTCTCCATCCCCAACCTGCCGCTGGACACGGTCCCGGACGGGGACTCGGAGAAGGAGGCGGTGGAGATACGGCGGGGCGGTCCCGCGCCGCGTCCGGCGGACGGGGCCCGCCATCATGCCGAGATCGGCGAGGCGCTCGGCATCCTCGACTCCTCCGCCGCGGCCCGGCTGTCCGGCGCCCGGTTCAGCGTGGCCCGGGGTGCCGGTGCCCGGCTGGAGCGGGCCCTCGGCGACTTCTTCCTGGACCTGCACACCCGCGAGCACGGCTACACCGAGCAGTCCGTGCCGTTCCTCGTCAGCCGGGACACCATGACCGGCACCGGGCAACTGCCCAAGTTCGAGGAGGACCTGTTCCGCACCCAGGTCGGCGACCGGGAGCTGTTCCTGATCCCGACCGCCGAGGTGCCGCTGACCAACCTGGTGGCCGGACAGCTGCTGGACGCGCGGAGCCTGCCGTACGCCTTCACGGCCCGCACCCCCTGCTTCCGTGCGGAGGCGGGGGCGTACGGCCGGGACACCCGGGGTGTGCTCAGGCTGCACCAGTTCGAGAAGGTGGAGCTGGTGCGGATCTGCGCGCCGGAGCAGGCGCAGGAGCAGCTGGAGCTGATGACCGGGCACGCCGAGGAATGTCTGCGCCGGCTCGAACTGTCCTTCCGCACCGTGCTGTTGCCCGCCGGCGACATGGGTTTCTCGGCGCGGATGACGTACGACATCGAGGTCTGGCTGCCGGGCGGCGGCTCCTACCGGGAGATCTCCTCGGTCTCCGACTGCGGCACCTTCCAGGCCCGCCGCGCGGACATCCGGGTGAAGCGGGCCGACGGCCGCAAGACCCCGGCGGCCACCCTGAACGGTTCGGCCCTGCCCGTCGGGCGGACCGTGGCCGCGCTGCTGGAGCAGGGCGTCCAGGGCGACGGGTCCGTGCTGCTGCCCGAGGCGCTGGTGCCCTACACCGGCTTCCGGCGGATCCTGCCGGGCGGCGGAACCGAGTGAGGGCAGCGGAAAGGGGCGGGAGTCGCACTCCCGCCCCTTTTCCCTGCGCGGCTCACGCGCCCGTCATGTGCACCCCGCCGTCCACGTGCACGATCTCGCCCGTGGTGCGAGGGAAGAAGTCCGAGAGCAGGGCGACGACGCCGCGGGCGGCCGGGTCGGGGTCGGTGAGGTCCCAGCCGGCCGGGGCGCGGTCGGTGGACCAGACGTCGGCCAGCTCCGTGAAGCCGGGGATGGACTTGGCGGCCATGGAGCGCAGGGGGCCGGCCGCGACCAGGTTGCAGCGGATGCCGCGGCCGCCGAGCTCGCGGGCCAGATAGCGGCTGGTGGACTCCAGGGCGGCCTTGGCGACGCCCATCCAGTCGTAGTGCGGCCAGGCCACGCTCGCGTCGAAGGTGAGGCCGACGACCGAGCCGCCGCGCCGCTCCAGCAGCGGCAGGCAGGCCGTGGTGAGGGACTTCAGGGAGTACGCCGAGACATGCACGGCCGTCGACACGTCGGCCCAGGTGCCGTCGAGGAAGGAGAAGGCGCCCTGGGGGCCGTAGGCGATGGAATGGACGACGCCGTCGAGGGAGTCGGTGTGCGCGCCGATCCGCTCGGCGAGGGTGTCCAGGTGGTCCTGGTCGGTGACGTCCAGCTCGATGACCGGGGCGGACTTGGGCAGCTTGCCCGCGAACCGCTCGATCAGGGAGAGCCGACCGAAGCCGGTGAGCAGGACCTCGGCGCCCTCCTCCTGGGCGATCCGGGCCACATGGAAGGCGATCGAGGCGTCCGTGACCACTCCGGTGACCAGGATCCGCTTGCCGGCGAGGATGCCGCTCATGCCACCGACACCCCCTTGGGCAGCGCGCTCACCAGTGCCGAGTCGTGGTCCTGGGGGCCGAGCGCGCTGCCGCCGCCGGGCGAACCGAGGTTCGCGAAGAAGTCGGCGTTGGAGGCCGCGTGGTCGTCGCCCCACTCCTCGGGCAGGTCGTCCTGGAAGTAGATGGCGTCGACCGGGCAGACCGGTTCGCAGGCCCCGCAGTCCACGCATTCCTCCGGATGGATGTAGAGGGCGCGGCGGCCTTCGTAGATGCAGTCGACGGGGCATTCGTCGATGCAGGAGCGGTCCTTGATGTCGACGCAGGGCAGTCCGATGACGTAGGCCATGTTCAACTCCTCGTTCTGGTCGGTGGGTTCAGTCGACCGGGGTGCCGGTGGTGCGCTCGCCCAGGGTCAGCACGGTGACCGCCAGGACGGCCATGGCGGCGGCGATGACGGCGAACAGGGCACCGGCGCCGTGTGCGTCGAGGACCGGCAGCAGGACGAACGGCAGTGCGGCGGCGCTGAGTTTGGACAGCGAGTAGGCGGCGCCGGCGGCGGTGGCCCGGATCGCGGTGGGGTACTGCTCGGAGAGGTACACATGGGAGACGCTGGAGAAGACATTGCTGACCAGCGTGTAGGCGAAGCCGCACGTCACGATCAGGGCGGCGGAGCCCGCGCAGGCGAAGCCGAGTCCCGCCCCGACCATCGCGGCCGCCGAGAGGGCGATCAGGGTGCGCCGCTCGATCCGGTCCACTACGGGCTGGGCCAGGGCGGAGCCCACGGGGTAGCCGAGGAAGGACAGCGCGGTGAAGCCGAGGCCGGCGACGACGCCGTAGCCCTTGGCGGCGACGATCTGCGGGGCGAGCGTGCCGAAGCCGTAGTAGCCGACGACCGAGAGCACGCAGAAGAGCCAGAGCACGAGGGTGCGGCGGCGCAGGCCGGGCCGGACGACGTCCAGCAGCCGGGCGCGCTGCGCGGGCGACTGGGGCCGGGGCACCGGCTGGGCCGGGAGCAGGCCCCGGCCGGCCGCCTGCGCCTCCATGCGCGCAACCAGCCTTTCGGCCTCGGCGGCGCGGCCCTGCGCCGCGAGCCAGCGCGGGGACTCGATCAGCCCGCGCCGCAGCAGCCATACGACGGCCGAGCCGAGCGCGCCGAGCACGAACAGCCAGCGCCAGCCGGCCACGCCGAGCGGGGTCCGCGGCACCAGCCACAGCGCGGCGAAGCCGACCGCGGGGACCCCGCAGAAGGCGAGGGTGTAGGCCCGGGCGATGAACCGGCCGCGCCGCGAGGCGGGCAGCACGTCCGCCAGATAGCAGTCGGACAGGGCCTGTTCGGCACCGATGCCGAGCCCGGCGAGGAAGCGGGTCACGATCAGCCAGGCGGCGTTCGGCGCGAGGGCGCCGAGCAGTGAACAGACCGAGTAGACGGCCAGGTTGACCTGGAAGGCCCGCCGCCGGCCGAACCGGTCGGCGATCCGGCCGAGCGTCAGCGAACCGAGGAACTGGCCGAGGAACGCGGAGGCCAGGACGAGTTTGAGCGAGGTCGCGCCGAAGCCGAAGTCGCTCTGCAGCACCTTGCCGATGGTGCCGGACAGGTTGTTCTCGAAGGTGTCGAAGAACAGGCCGACACCGATGACCGCGGTGAGTCTGCGGTGCAGCGGAGTGATCGGCAACCGGTCCAGGCGGGCGCCGATCGGGGCGGGAGCGGTGAGACCGCCCGCCGCCGCGGTGGTCTGGGACATGGGGCTGGCTCCTTACGGGTTCCTGCGTGGGGTGCACGTCCGCCCCTGGCCAAGGAACCGCCCGGGCCGCCGACGGGCCCGGGCGTGCGGCCGCGGCGACAGGTGGGGGGTCAGACCGATTCCATGGCCCGGCGCCGGATCTGCTCCTCCACATCGCCGCGGCGGACCGGCGCGCTGACCTCGTGGAGGTAGGAGGCGACCTCGCGGTAGGAGGCCCAGAACCCGACCTCGTGGTACGGCACACCGCGTTCGGCGCAGTACTCCATGGTCAGCTCCCGGGCGCGCGGCAGGTTCTTCTGCGGCATGGCCGGGAACAGATGGTGTTCCACCTGGTAGTTGAGGCCGCCGTAGAGGAAGTCGACCAGCCGTCCCGGCCGGATGTTGCGGGAGGTGAGGACCTGGCGCTCCAGCCAGTCCAGGGTCTCCTCCTCGCCGTCGCGGATCTGCATGCCCTTGTGGTTCGGGGCGAAGATCATGCCGAAGTAGACGCCCAGGGAGGCGTGCTGGACGACGACGAACGCGACCGCGAGCGCCGGGGACAGCACGGTGAAGACGCAGGTGAGATAGACGGCGGCGCGCAGCAGGATCAGGAACGTCTCCAGCACGGGCCGCTTGGTCCTGCCCTGGGCGATCGACAGGACAGCCGTCTTCAGCATCTTGAAGCCCTCCAGCACGAGCAGCACGAAGAACAGCACGCTCTGGTAGCGCACGACGAACTTCTGGGTGCCCTTGCGGGTGGGGTACTGCTTGATGTCGAAGATGGCGGTGCGCCGGGCGATGTCCGGGTCCATGTCCAGGTGGTTGGGGTTGCTGTGGTGCCGGTTGTGGTGGTTGACCCACCAGCCGTAGCTGACCCCGTTGACCAGGTTGGCGTGCACATAGCCGACCGCGGACGCGGCCTTCTTGCTGCGGAACATGGCCTTGTGGCCGGCGTCGTGCCACATGAACGCCGACTGGCCGCCGCACAGGCCCATCCACAGGGCCGTGACGAGCTGCCACCAGGTGTCGCCCAGCTCGAAGAAGGCGGCGAAGCCGATCAGCAGCAGGGTGGTGTTGAGGGCGAGCTTGCCCACGTAGTAGCGGGGGTCGAGGTCGAGCAGGCCCTCGGCCTTGACCCGTTTGAGCAGTTCGGCGAAGGTCGCCGAGGCGCCGGGGCGCGGGGCGGCCTCGGAGGCCGGGACCCCGGCCGTCTGGGTGTGCGGACGCTGCATGCGTTGCTCTCCTTGGGAGAAGTGCCCGGTGCGAGCGGCGGCGCCGCTGCCCGCGCGGAGCCGCGGGCGCCGCGAGTTCGACTTCGGCTCCCGCGTGCGGTCACCGTCGCGGGACAGGTCCTGTCGGGGTCCGCCCGGCGGGTCCGGGCGACGGGAACACAGTGCGGTGCTCCCGGGCCCGGGCCGCCGGGCGAACGTGTGTCCAGCGTTCCGTGCCGTACTGATGTGGCACTGATACCGGTCTGATCGGGCCGCCGGTGCTCCGGCCGGCGGCCGCCGGCGGCGTGGTCAGGCGGCCGCCTCGGCACACAGCCGCTCGTCCAGCGCGCGCACGGCGGCGTCGGCGGCCTGGGCGACCTGCTCGTCGTCGGGCGCGCCGATGACGGCCATCAGCTGCTCGACCATGGCGTGCTGGAGTTCCTCGGTGGACGGGCTCATGACGAAGTCTCCTGTTCGGTGAGGTGACGTGAGGTGATGTGCGGCGATGGCGGTCGGTCAGAAGGCGCCGCACGCACGGAAGATGTGCGCGAAACCGGGCAGCGAGGCCTGCGGGCCGTCGAAGGCGACGTACTCGGGGATGATCACGTCCGGCGCCCACTTCTGCTTGTACGACAGCTGGGTCTGCGCCGGGTACAGCGCCGCGCCCTCGGCCCACAGGGCGTGCATCAGCCACTGGAACGCGGCGCTGTGGCCGTCGAGTTCGTGGCCCGCGTCGAGGCCGGTGAACGGGGTGAACCCGAAGTGCAGCCACTCGACGCCCTCGGCCCGGAACACCTCGATGGCGTGCGCGTTGATGGCCTCCATCAGCCCCGGGGAGCCCTCGGGGATGCGGCGGCTGAGGTCGTGCATCCAGCCGGCGCGGCTGCCGTACACCGGCGAGTACGAGATGTAGGCCACCGGGGCTCCCTCGATGGTGCCGGTGAACAGCCGGCGGTGCGCCTGGGCCTCGCCGCCGATCTGGCCTACGAGGAACTCCAGTTGCTGGGCGCCGCCCTTGGAGCCGAGCCAGGCCCTGTCGATGGTGGCGATGGCGTCCCGCACGTCGGCCGCGTCGGCCTCCTGGATCGTCAGGCCGTTGCGGTGGGCGCGGGAGATCTTGTTGCGCAGCTGCATGAACTTCGTGCCGCGCAGGGTGAACTCGGCGAGGGCAACCGCCCAGGAGGCGCCGACCTGGTTGACGGTGCAGCCGCGCCGGGCGTAGCGCTCGGCGTCCGTGCGCTGGAGCTGGACGCCGACGAGGTTCAGCCCCTCGTCGCGCACGTACTGCCGGAAGGCGTCGAGGAGGGTGTCGTAGTCCTGCTCGGCGGCGAACGGGCCGCCGAACTGCACGGCCCAGCGGCCGGTGCGGCGGTACACGACAACGCCGTCCGCGCCCGGGACGGTGAAGATGCTGTTTCCGCTGTTGAGCGCCAGGAAGGAACTCGGATTCTCGCTCGCGGTGTGCCTGCCTATCGCGTCGAGAATCCGGTTGCCGGTGGCGGTTTCGGTGGTGGTGGCGGTCATTCCCTTACCCCTTTCGGGAGCGTTTTCACGGCACGGGGGTGTCGAAGCGAGTACAGCACCGGAAGGTTGTCCCGCAAAAGGGTCGTTGGAAATTCATTGCCTACGTCAGAAGCGTGTCAGCATTCCGTCAGCCGGTACTGCCAATGTGGTCCATGTGAACGGCGCGGGGCGTCCGGGCCGGGAACGAGGAGAGGTGCCCGGAGTGGCTGATCGGGGACCGTGAGCACAGCTCTGGTCGGGCCTGGCAGGCCCACGCAGGTTCAAATCCTGCCCTCTCCGCCCACCGCCGGAATCATCGCCGAACGGAATTCCCCATCCGGGTGAAAGGGAATTCACCGATTCGGCGAGCGGAATCGGATTCCGCCCGGCCGGTGCGCCGCCGAAGACGATGGCGCACCGGACCCCCCAGAAACCGCCGGCCACCCCGTCCCGGCGGAGCAGCCGCCCCGGCGGGCCGATGAAGGAGTCGAGGCCCGCCGGGGCGCGGCCTGTTCGGTCACTCTGTCTTTCACCGCAGCACCACCCCAGAAACACCATCGCCGAGGAATTGTCGTCAAGGGGGAGAGACATGCTGAGGTTCTCCGTTCTCGGGGCACTGGAGATATGCACCGCCGCGGGTCCGGCGGACGTCTCCGGGGACCTGCAGCGCACCCTGGTGCAGACGCTGCTGGTCAGCGAGGGGCGTCCGGTCTCCGGGGAGGGCCTGGCCGAGGAGATGTGGGGCGAGGCCGTACCCGACCGCCAGGCCAACGCCCTGCAGGCGCACATCAGCAGGCTCCGGCGCAGGCTGCGGGCGCTGGAACCGGACCGGCCGGCCTCGCGGGTGACCATCCATCCCGCCGGATACCGGCTCAGTGTCGGCGAGGGCGAGCTGGACGCGGCCGAGTTCGTGCGGGCCGTACGGCAGGCGGAGACGGCGTCCGACCGGGACGCGGCGCGCACCGCCCGGTCGCTCGGCGAGGCCCTGGCGCTGTGGCGCGGGCCCGTGTTCGGCGGCCTTCCCGGCGGCACCCTCTGCCAACTGGCCGGCGCCCGCTACGAGGAGTACCGGATGCGGGCCATGGAGCTGCGCTTCGACGCGGAGCTGCGGCTCGGCCGGCACGCGGCCGTGCTCGCCGAGTTGGCCGAGGCGCACACCAACCACCCGTTGCGGGAGCGGTTCTGCGAGCAGCTGATGATCGCCCTGTACGGCGCGGGCCGGCAGGCCGACGCCCTCGACGTCTTCCGCCGTATGCGCCGCCACCTCGACGACGAACTCGGCATCCAGCCCTCCCCCGCGCTGCGCAAGGTCGAGACCGCGATCCTCTCCCACGATCCGGCCCTCACCGGTGACCCGCGCATCCACACCCCGCTCCAACCCGTCTGACGGCCGTGCGGATCGACGGCCGTGAGCGCCCGTCAGTCGCCGGTCAGCGTGCCCTGCCACGCTCGTGCCCACGCACGCCGGGGCCGGCAGCCGGCGCGGGCGCGGTATCCGATGTCCACCTCACACAGAGGCAGGGAGACATGAAGTCCCAGGTCGCGGAACTGGCCGCGCTGCGCGCACGCGTGCTCGCCGGCCCCGGTGAGAAGGCGACGGCCGCACAGCAGGCCAAGGGGAAGCTGACCGTGCGGGAACGGATCGGTCTGCTCCTCGACGAGGGCTCGTTCCACGAGGTCGAGCCGCTGCGCCGGCACCGGGCGACCGGTTTCGGCCTGGAGGCGAAGAAGCCGTACACCGACGGCGTGGTCACCGGCTGGGGCACGGTCGAGGGCCGTACCGTCTTCGTCTACGCGCATGACTTCCGGATCTTCGGCGGCGCGCTGGGCGAGGCCCACGCCGCCAAGATCCACAAGATCATGGACATGGCCATCGCGGCCGGCGCGCCCCTGGTGTCCCTGAACGACGGGGCGGGCGCCCGCATCCAGGAGGGCGTGACCGCGCTCGCCGGGTACGGCGGCATCTTCCGCCGCAACACCGCAGCCTCCGGGGTGATCCCGCAGATCAGCGTGATGCTGGGCCCGTGCGCGGGCGGCGCCGCCTACAGCCCGGCCCTGACCGACTTCGTGTTCATGGTCCGCGAGACCTCGCAGATGTTCATCACGGGCCCCGACGTGGTCAAGGCGGTGACCGGCGAGGAGATCACCCAGAACGGCCTCGGCGGCGCCGACGTCCACGCCGAGACCAGCGGGGTGTGCCACTTCGCCTACGACGACGAGCAGACCTGTCTGGAGGAGGTCCGGTATCTGCTCTCCCTCCTGCCTCGCAACAACCGCGAGAACCCGCCCGCGGTGCCCTGCGACGACCCGGCCGACCGGCGCTGCGAGGCGCTGACGGAGCTGGTGCCGGTCGACGGCAACCGGCCCTACGACATGGCCCGGGTGATCGAGGAGATCGTCGACGACGGCGAGTACCTGGAGGTGCACCAGCGCTGGGCCCGCAACATCATCTGCGCGCTGGCCCGCCTCGACGGCCAGGTCGTCGGGATCGTCGCCAACCAGCCGCAGACCCTGGCCGGTGTGCTGGACATCGAGGCGTCCGAGAAGGCGGCCCGGTTCGTGCAGCTGTGCGACGCGTTCAGCATCCCGATCGTCACGCTGCTCGACGTGCCCGGATTCCTGCCCGGCGTCGGCCAGGAGCACGGCGGCATCATCCGGCACGGCGCCAAGCTGCTGTACGCCTACTGCGACGCCACCGTGCCCCGTATCTCGCTGATCCTGCGCAAGGCCTACGGCGGCGCGTACATCGTCATGGACTCCCAGTCGATCGGCGCCGACCTCACCTACGCCTGGCCGACCAACGAGATCGCGGTGATGGGCGCGGAGGGCGCCGCGAACGTCATCTTCCGGCGGCAGATCGCCGAGGCCGACGATCCCGAGGCCAGGCGGGCGGAGCTGGTCAAGGAGTACAAGGCCGAGCTGATGCACCCGTACTACGCGGCCGAACGCGGCCTGGTCGACGATGTGATCGATCCGGCCGACACCCGCGCCGTCCTCATCGGCGCGCTCGCGATGCTGCGCACCAAGCACGCCGAGCGCCCGGCCCGCAAGCACGGCAACCCCCCGCAGTGAGTGTCCCCGGTGAGTCCCGCCATGTGACGGAGGTCCCCATGCCCGTGTCCCCCGCGTCCCCCACCCCGCCGATCCGGGTCGAGAAGGGCCAGGCCACCGACGAGGAACTGGCCGCCCTCGCGGTGCTGCTCCTCAGCCGGGGCGCCCTCGCCGGTGCCGATGCGGAGCCCTCCTCCCCCGGCACCACCTCCTGGCGCCCGCACGCCTTCCACGCGCCGCACAGCTGGCAGCGCTCCTGACCGGCGTACCCCGCGACAGCACCGAACGGCCCGGCGTATCCCGCGTCCGGGCCGCCCGGCACCGTGGCTCAGCCCTGGACGAGGGTGATGTTCTGGTCCGTGACCCCGTGGAAGGCGGGCAGCGGGGCGATGTCCGAGGGCCGCAACTCCATGAGGGTGGCCTGCACATGGGCGGGACCGGTCCTGAGGGTCTCGGAGCCGGCCTTGCCGGTGTTCTGCCAGCGGTGCTCGGCGCCGTCGCACTGGGCGACGCCGCCGCCGATGCCGTGCTTGACCCGGGCGTCGCTCTGGCTGAGCGAGGAGCTGACGAACACCGGTCCGGTGCCGGCGGTGCAGCGGTAGCTGCCGGAGAGCGTGATCGTGCCGTCGGACGCGATACGGCCGGGGGTGTCGACGGTGACGGTCTCGGAGGAGTCGGCGCCTGCCGGGCCGCCGGCGACACACAGCAGGGCGACGGCGCCGAGGGCCGCGACGAGGGCGGGGCGAGTGGGCATGGGGTATCTCCCGGTTCCGTGGGGGGACGATGGCTGCCACTGGTACCGGTCGGCCGTGCCGCAGGTCGTGATCGTCACTCCATCGGTGGCGCGTCCTGGAACCGTCCGGGAGTTGTCCGGTTGTTGTCACGCTTCACGGCGCGCGGTTCCGGGGCGTTCACGGCGGGAGCATGGTCTATGCATGACGGGCGGCGGCCGAACCCGCCGGCCCCTCACATCCCGATGTGGAGGTGCGCCATGTGCTCCAACCAGTCCTCGTGCCCCGCGTCCGGCCCCGCCCTGCGGCATCCGGTGGCCGCCCATCCCGAGCAGGGCTGGACCTTGCTGTGCGACGGCTCGATCGTGTTCGACGACAGCGGCGAACTGCACCCGGACGGCAGCGTGGTGCCGCCGTGCCGGGTCCCGGCCGAACGCCTCGCCACAGCGGCCTGACCCCGGCCCGCTACGGCAGCACCGCGAACCCGTCCAGCTCCACCATCGCCTGCTCGTCCCACAGCCGTACGACCTGTACGACGGCCATCGCCGGGTAGTCCCGGCCCGCCAAGTCCCGCCAGATGCGGCCGAGTCGGCCGGCGTGGGCGCGGTACGCGGCGACGTCCGTGGCGTAGACGGTGACCCGGGCGAGGTCCGCGGGGGTGCCGCCGGCCGCGCGCAGGGCCGCGAGGAGGTTGCCGAGGGCCCGCTCGAACTGCTCGGGCAGCGTGTCCCCGGTGACCTTGCCGTCGGCGTCCAGGGCGGTCTGGCCCGCGAGGAACACCACGCGCGAGCCGGAGGCGACGACGGCGTGCGAGAACCCCGTGGGCGGGGGCAGCTCGGGCGGGTTGACGCGCTCGGTCGTCACCGGGGGGCCTCCTCGGTCCTTGCGTACAACTCCTTGGCGATGATGCCCCGTTGGACCTCGCTCGCGCCCTCGTAGATGCGCGGGACGCGCACCTCGCGGTAGAGGTGTTCGAGGAGGTGGCCGCGGCGCAGGGCCTGGGCGCCGTGCAGTTGGACGGCGGTGTCGACGACGTACTGCGCGGTCTCGGTGGCGAGCAGCTTGGCCATCGCGGCGCGCTTCGGGACGTCGGCGGCGCCCTCGTCGTGCGCCGTCGCCGCCGCGTACACCATCAGCCGGGCGGCCTCGGTGCGCAGGGCCATCTCGGCGACCTGGTGGGAGACGGTCTGCAGGTCCATCAGCCGGCCGCCGAAGGCCTCGCGGCGGCGGGTGTGACCGAGGGTGGCGTCGAGCGCGGCCTGAGCCATGCCGACCGCGAAGGCGCCGACGCTGGGGCGGAAGAGGTTGAGGGTGCCCATGGCGACCGTGAAGCCGCGATCGCGCTCGCCGAGCATGTCGTCGGCGGTCACCGGTACGGCGTCGAAGTCCAGGGCGCCGATGGGGTGCGGCGAAAGCATGTCCAGCGGGGTGCCGGTGAGCCCGGGCCGGTCCGCGGGGACGAGGAAGGCGGTCACACCGCGGGCCTTGGCGCCGGGCGTGGTGCGGGCGAAGACGGTGTAGAAGTCGGCCTCGGGGGCGTTGGAGATCCAGCGCTTGGCGCCGGTGAGCCGCCAGCGGCCGGCGCCGTCGGGCTCGGCCGCGAGGGACAGCGCGGCCGCGTCCGAACCCGCCCCCGGCTCGCTCAGCGCGAAGGCGGCGACCGCGCTCCCGTCGGCGACCCGGGGCAGCCAGCGCTCGCGCTGGGCGGGGCTGCCGTGGGCGTGCACCGGATGGGCGCCCAGGCCCTGCAGCGCGAGCGCGGTCTCGGCCTCGGTGCAGGACTGGGCGAGGGATTCGCGCATCAGACACAGGTCCAGCGCACCCGAGGTGAACAGCCTCGCGAGCAGGCCGAGTTGGCCGAGCTCGGCGAGGAGCGGCCGGTTGACGCGTCCGGGCTCGCCCTTGTCGGCGAGCGGGCGCAGCCGTTCGGCGGCCGTCGTGCGCAGCTCGGCGCACCAGGCGGCCTGCCGCGGGTCGAGCGAGAATGCGGGCACTGCCGGTCCTCCCTCCGGTCCGGGCCACCCTGACCCTTCCCGTTCACCGTCCGGGACGGCACCACCGCGGCCCGCCCCAGCGCCTTCCGGCGACGAGCCACCCTCTTGGCCACCCCGGCTCCCCACCCACGTTATCGCGCAAGCTTGACTGCCGTCACCAAGACGATACGCTCGATGCGCGAGCCCATCAGGACGCCGGTGCCCACCACGACGCCCGTCTTCGACGCTTGTCACGGCAAGGGGGCGAACCGCCATGCACCGCTCGGCCCATGTCGACACCTTCGCGCGCGACCATCTGCCGCCGCCGGACGAGTGGCCCGAGCTGCGGTTCGACCTGCCGGAACTGCGCTATCCCGAGCGGCTGAACTGCGCCGCCGAACTCCTCGACCACGCCGGGGCGGACCACCCGGTCTTCCACACCCCGGACGGGCCGAGCTGGACGTACGGCGAGTTGCGCGCGCGGGTGGACCGGATCGCGCACGTGCTCACCGGCGACCTCGGCGTGGTCCCCGGCAACCGGGTGCTGCTGCGCGGCCCCACCACGCCCTGGCTCGCCGCCTGCTGGCTGGCGGTGCTGAAGGCGGGCGCGATAGCGGTCACCGTGCTGGCCCAGCAGCGCCCGCACGAGCTGGCCACCATGTGCGAGATCGCCCTGGTGCGGCACGCGCTGTGCGACATCCGGTCCGTGGACGACCTGGCGAAGGCCGACATACCCGGGCTGCGGATCACGACGTACGGCGGGGACGGCCCCGACGACCTCCTCAACCGCCCGGCACCCGGCACGCCGTACCCGGCGGTCGGCACCGCGGCCGACGACGTGGCCCTGATCGCGTTCACCTCGGGCACCACGGGTCGCCCGAAAGGGTGCATGCACTTCCACCGGGACGTGCTGGCGATCGCGGACACCTTCTCCCGGCATGTGCTGCGCCCCCGGGCGGACGACGTCTTCACCGGCAGCCCCCCGCTCGGCTTCACCTTCGGCCTGGGCGGTCTGGTGGTCTTCCCGATGCGGGCCGGCGCCAGCTCCCTGCTCCTGGAACAGGCCGGACCCCGCCAACTGCTCCCCGCGATCGCCGAGCACCGCGTCTCGGTCCTGTTCACCGCCCCGACCGCCTACCGCGCCATGCTGGAGCAGCTCGACGGGCACGACGTCTCGTCGCTGCGGCGCTGTGTGTCGGCCGGCGAGAACCTGCCCGCGGCCACCTGGCGGGCCTGGCACGAGCGCACCGGCCTGCGCGTCATCAACGGCATCGGCGCGACCGAGCTGCTGCACATCTTCGTCTCCGCGGCCGACGAGCGGATCAGGCCGGGCACCACGGGGGTGCCGGTGCCGGGCTGGCAGGCGCGGGTGCAGGACGCGCACGGCAGGCCGGTGCCGGACGGCGAGCCCGGACTGCTCGCCGTGCGCGGCCCGGTCGGCTGCCGCTACCTCGCCGACCCGCGCCAGCGCGGGTACGTACGCGGCGGCTGGAACATCACCGGCGACACCTATGTCCGCGAACCGGACGGCTACTTCCGCTATGTGGCCCGGGCCGACGACATGATCATCTCCGCCGGGTACAACATCGCCGGACCGGAGGTGGAGGACGCGCTGCTGCGGCACCCGGACGTGGTGGAGACGGCGGTCGTCGGCCGCCCGGACGAGGCCCGCGGACAGGTGGTGGTCGCCTACACCGTGCTGCGCGAGGGCGCCCGGCGCGACCCCGAGGCCCTGCGCGGCTTCCTCAAGTCCGAGCTGGCACCCTACAAATGCCCGCGCGAGTTCGTCTTCCTCGACGCGCTCCCGCGCACCGCCACCGGCAAGCTCCAGCGCTTCCGGCTGCGCAGCGAAGGTGACCGGCAGTGATGCCGACGACCTAAAATGATCAACGTGTCCGAGCAGCACGCCCCCAGGTCCCTCATCGTCACGCTCTACGGCGCGTACGGCCGCTTCATGCCCGGCCCGGTGCCCGTCGCCGAGCTGATCCGGCTCCTGGCCGCGGTCGGCGTGGACGCGCCCTCCGTGCGTTCCTCGGTGTCCCGGCTCAAACGCCGCGGCCTGCTGCTGCCGGCCCGCACCGAGCAGGGCGCGGCCGGCTACGAGCTCTCCCCGGAGGCACGCCAGTTGCTGGAGGACGGCGACCGGCGGATCTACGCGACCACGCCCGTGGAGGACGCGGACTGGGTGCTCGCGGTGTTCTCCGTGCCCGAGTCCGAGCGGCAGAAGCGGCATGTGCTGCGCTCCCGGCTGGCCGGCCTGGGCTTCGGCACGGCGGCCCCCGGGGTGTGGATCGCCCCGGCCCGCCTCTACGAGGAGACTCGGCACACCCTGCGCCGGCTGCACCTGGACCCGTACGTCGACCTCTTCCGCGGCGAGCACGTGGGCTTCGCCCCGACGGCCGAGGCGGTCGCCCGCTGGTGGGACCTGACCGCGATCGCCAAGGAGCACGAGCGGTTCCTGGACGCGCACGCCCCGGTGCTGCGGGCCTGGGAGCGCCGCGGCAGCACCCCGCCCGAGGAGGCCTACCGGGACTACCTCCTCGCCCTCGACTCCTGGCGCCACCTGCCGTACACCGATCCCGGCCTGCCCACCCCACTGCTGCCCACCGGCTGGCCGGGCCTGCGCTCGGCGGAGGTGTTCCGCGCCCTGCACGAGCGGCTGCGGGACGCGGGTGCGGAGTTCGCGGGGGTGTGAGACGGGGCGGTCTCACAGGGAGGTCAGGCAGTACAGGTGTGCTCCCTCCGTCCGGGCGCGATGGGCCAGGCCGACGAAGGTGCGGATGCTGTCCTCGGCGTGCAGGTAGTCGGCGAAGTACGCCTCGTCGATGTCGCACGCCTGGAGCGCGAGCATCGGCACCGCGTCCTCGACCACGTCGGCGAGGGTGTCCCGCCAGGCGTCGGGCAGTTCCTCGAGGAACGTCCCTTCGTCCCACGCGGTCCCGGACACCACCAGCGTCTCATGGGGGTACGGCACCTCGTCCGGGTCGGGCGAGACCAGTTCGGGCCGCTCCCCGCGGGCGGGCGGTATGCCCGCCGCGAAGGCGATCAGCCGGGGCAGCGCCAGATGAGGGTCCATGTTCCCCACATCGACCCCGGCCAAGCCCAGCCGCTCACCGTCCGGTCCGATGACCCGCTCCACCGCCGTGCCCCGGTCACCGGCGAGGAAGTACTCGCGCGACACGCCCATGACGTCTCCGTTCGTCTCACTGCCCCACGAGTCGAGTACAGCAGACGGCACTGACAGTCATCCACCGAGGGACAACCGCGGCTTCGGGGCGTCCGTGCGGCCGGTCTGCGGGCGGCGGCTGCCGGCGCGATAGGGCGCGGGCCAGACCACACCGGGGCCTTCGTAGCCCTGCTCGGCCGCCGCGTGCAGGGTCCAGTGCGGGTCGTACAGGTGCGGACGGCCCAGCGCGCACAGGTCCGCGCGCCCGGCGAGGATCAGGGAGTTGACGTCGTCCCAGGACGAGATCGCGCCGACGGCGATCACCGGGACACCCGCCTGCTGCCGGATCCGGTCGGCGAACGGCGTCTGGTACGACCGCCCGAACTCCGGCCGCTCCTCGGCCACCACCTGCCCGGTGGAGACGTCGATCGCGTCGGCGCCGTGCGCGGCGAAGGCGCGGGCGATCTCCACCGCGTCCTCGGCGGTCGTTCCGCCCTCGGCCCAGTCCGTCGCGGAGATGCGCACCGTCATCGGCCGCTCCGCCGGCCACACCGCGCGGACGGCGTCGAAGACCTCCAGCGGGAACCTCAGCCGTCGCTCCGGCGAGCCGCCGTAGGCGTCGGTGCGCCGGTTGGTGAGCGGGGAGAGGAAGCCGGAGAGCAGATAGCCGTGCGCGCAGTGCAGTTCGAGCAGGTCGAAGCCGGCCCGCGCGGCCCGCCACGCGGCGGCGGTGAACTGCTCGCGGATGTCGGTGAGTTGGGCCCGGGAGAGCTGCCGCGGGAGCTGGCTGCCCGGCTTGTACGGCAGCGGGGAGGCGGCGACCAGGGGCCAGTTGCCGCGCGGCAGCGGCTCGTCCATGCCCTCCCACATCAGCTTCGTGGAACCCTTGCGGCCGGAGTGCCCGAGCTGCACGCCGATCGCGGTGCCGGGCGCCTGGGCGTGCACGAAGTCGGTGACCCGCCGCCAGGCCTCGGCCTGCCTGCCGGTGTAGAGCCCGGCGCAGCCCGGCGTGATCCGGCCCTCCTCGCTCACGCACACCATCTCGGTCATGACCAGACCGGCCCCGCCGAGGGCGCGGGCGCCGAGGTGGACCAGATGGAAGTCGCCGGGGACGCCGTCGGTGGCGGAGTACATGTCCATCGGCGACACCACGACCCGGTTGCGCAGGGTCAGACCACGCAGCCGGAACGGGGTGAACATCGGGGGGGTGCCGGGCGGGCAGCCGAACTCGCGCTCGACCGCGGCGGTGAAGTGGGGGTCGCGCAGCCGGAGGTTGTCGTGGGTGACGCGGCGGCTGCGGGTGAGCAGGTCGAAGGCGAACTGGCGGGGCGGCCGGCCGAGGTGGAGGGAGAGGTTCTCGAACCATTCGAGGCTGGCCCGGGCGGCGCGCTGAGTGGAGGCGACGACGGGTTTGCGCTCCTCCTCGTAGGCCGCCAGTGCCGTTTCGAGTGTGGGCCGTTCGCGCAGGCACGCCGCGAGTGCGAGGGCGTCCTCCACGGCGAGTTTCGTGCCCGAGCCGATGGAGAAGTGGGCGGTGTGCGCGGCGTCGCCGAGGAGGACGACGTTGCCGTGCGACCAGCGGTCGTCGACCACCGTACGGAAGGTGGTCCAGGCCGAGTTGTTGGAGCGCAGGGGGCGGCCGCGGAGCGCGTCGGAGAAGATCTTGGCGCAGCGCTCGACGGACTCGTGCGGGGTGAGCTCGTCGAATCCCGCCGCCTTCCAGACCTCCTCGCGCATCTCCACGATCACGGTGGAGGCGCCGGCCGCATAGGGGTAGGCGTGCAGCTGCATCACGCCGTGCTCGGTCTCGGCGATCTCGAAGCGGAAGGCGTCGAACGCGAAGTCGGCGGCGAGCCAGATGTAGCGACAGCGGTGTGTCGTCACCCGCGGGCGGAACACATCGGCGTAGGCGGCGCGGGTGGTGCTGTTGACTCCGTCGGCGGCGATCACGAGGTCGTACGCGGCGGAGAGCGTGTCCGGGTGCGGCGCCTCGGTGGAGAACCTCAGGTCCACGCCGAGGGAGCGGCAGCGCTCGTGCAGGATCTCCAGGAGACGGCGCCTGCCGAGCGCGGCGAAGCCGTGGCCGCCGGAGCGGTGGGTGACACCCCGGTGGACGATGTCGATGTCGTCCCAGCGGACGAAGTCCCTTTGCAGGGCCGCGTAGACGACGGGGTCGGCGTGTTCGATGCCGCCGAGGGTCTCGTCGGACAGGACGACTCCGAAGCCGAACGTGACGTCCGGGGCGTTGCGCTCCCAGACGGTGACCTCACGGGTGGGATCGAGCCGCTTGAGGAGCGCTGCGGCGTACAGGCCCCCGGGGCCGCCGCCGGTGATCGCCACGCGCATGAAGGCTCACCTCCCCCGCCACTTCGGCGGGCGTTTCTCCGTGAAGGCCGCGTGGAACTCCGCGTAGTCCTCGCCGTTCATCAGCAGGGCCTGGGTCGAGGCGTCCAGCTCGACGGAGGCCGCCAAGGGCATGTCCAGCTCGGAGGTGAGCAGGGCCTTCGTCTGGGCGTGTGCCAGTGCGGGGCCGTCGGCCAGGCGGCGGGCCAGCGCTTGAGCCGCCTCGTCGGCCCGCCCCTCCTCGGTCAGCTCGCTGATCAGGCCGATGCGCTCGGCCTCGGGGGCCCGGACCGGTTCGCCCAGCATGAGCAGCCGGGTGGCGTGGCCGAGGCCGACGACACGGGGCAGCAGATAGGCCGCGCCCATGTCGCCGCCGGACAGGCCGACGCGGGTGAAGAGGAAGGCGAAGCGGGCGCTCGGGTCCGCGACGCGGAAGTCGGCCGCCAGCGCCAGGACCGCTCCGGCACCGGCCGCCACGCCGTGCACCGCGGCGATCACCGGGAACGGGCACTCCCTGATCGCCCGCACGACCTGGCCCGTCATCCGGTTGAAGTCGAGCAGCCGCGCGGTGTCCATGCCGAGGGTGGCGCCGATGATCTCGTCGACGTCGCCGCCCGAGCAGAAGCCGCGTCCCTCGCCGGCCAGCACCAGGGCGCGTACGGCGCGCTCCCGGGACAGCTCGGCCAGCAGGTCGCGCAGGTCGGCGTAGGCGCCGAAGGTGAGCGCGTTGAGCTTCTCGGGACGGGCGAGGGTGACGGTGGCGACACCGTCGGCGAGCCGGACCCGCAGGTGCTCCCAGGCGGAGGTGCGGGCGGCGGAGCCGGTGAAGGGACTCATGACGTGCGGCCTCCTAGGGCGGCGGTGCCGTACGTTGCACTGTCCCATGAAGTTATCACTCATTTGTGACTGTCGTCACGAGTACGCGACAGACGGCGACCGATCGGCCGGATCCGGTCACGTGCGTCACCGGTTCTCGACAGCGCCGTAACAAGGGGCCCGGGCGGGCGAGGCGGGGCGTTCGCCGGGGTAAGCCGCCGGTACCGGGGCCGAGGGTCCCGGGCGAAGCCCGCCGACGGTCCGAAGTGGCCGGGCCCGTACCATTCCTACAGTCGAAAGCAGGACAGCCTGCTCCATGAACGGACTCGCCTTGCACGAACGCCCCACCGAACCGGCCTCCTGGCGCATCGCACTGCCGCACACCGCCGCGGCGGTGCCCGTGGCCCGTGCCCTGGTGCGCACGGCCCTCGCCGAGGTGGAGCACCCGGCCGACAGCGACACCGCGGAGCTGCTCACGGCGGAGCTGGTGGCCAACGCGGTGGAGCACACCGCCGGGCGCGGCCCGATAGAGCTGGTGGTGGAGCTGATGCCGACCGGCTGCCAGGTCGAGGTGCACGACCCGGACCCGGCGCCGCCCGGCCATCTGACCCGGCCGGTGATCGAGGAGCCCGACGTGTGGCAGGAGGGCGGGCGCGGGCTGCTGCTGATCCGCGCCCTCAGCTCGTCCTGCGGTCACCGCCCCACCCCGTCGGGCAAGGCGGTGTGGTTCAGACTGCCTGCGGTTCCCGCTCAGCGGCGGCGCTCGGCGTGACCTCCGGGGCGGCCGCCCGGGCCAGCGTGGAGTGCCGGCGGCCGTAGCCGACGTAGATCAGCAGGCCCACCACGAGGAACACCGCGAACTGGACCCAGGTCTGCCAGCCGGTCTCGTACATCAGGTACAGGCAGAAGCCGACGCCGAGCAGCGGGCCCACCGGGTACAGCGGCACCCGGAAGCTGCGGGTGAGGCCCGGTTCGCGGCGGCGCAGGGCGATCACCACGATGTTCACCACGGCCATGATCGCCAGGGTGCCGATGGTGCACAGGTTCATCACGGCGTCGAGGGAGGCGAAGGCCGCCGGGAGCGCGAAGACGAGGGCGACGATCAGCGTGCCGGCGACCGGGGTGGAGGTCTTCGGGTTCACCTTCTCGAAGACCCGCGGGATCAGGCCGTCCCGGGACATCGACATCAGGATGCGGGTCTGGCCGTACATCACCGCGAGGACCACCGAGGCGATGGCGATGACCGCGCCGAAGGCGATCACTCCGCCGCCGACGGCCGAGCCGGTGACCTCGTTGACGACGTACGACAGCGCGGCGGGGCGGCCGGCGACCTGCTGGCCGCCGATGGCGCCGATCGCCGCCAGCGCGACCGCGCAGTACAGCAGGGTCACGATGCCCATGCAGACCATGATCGCGACCGGGATGTCCCGGCGCGGGTTCTTGGCCTCCTCGCCGGCGGTCGTGATCGCGTCGAAGCCGATGTAGGAGAAGAACGCGGCCGTGGTGCCCGCGCCGATGCCGCCGAGGCCGGCCGGCGAGAACGGGGTGAGGTTGCCGTGCTTGAAGGCGCTGTAGCCGATGGCGCAGAAGGCCAGCAGGATGACGAGCTTGACCGCGGCCATGGCGGCCGTCGCCCGGGCACTCTCGCGCACCCCGCGCACCAGCAGCACGGAGGCCAGGGCGATGACGATCACGGCGGGGAGGTTGATGATCCCGCCGTCGCCCGGGCCCGCGGACAGCGCGGCCGGGAGCTGGACGCCGGTGAGGCTGTGCAGCAGCTCGTTGACGTACTGGCTCCAGCCGACGGCGACGGCCGAGATGGAGATGCCGTACTCCAGCAGCAGGCACCAGCCGACCAGGAAGGCGGTGGACTCGCCGAGGCCGGCGTAGGCGAAGGAGTACGAGGAGCCGGAGACCGGGATCGCGCCGCCCAGCTCCGCGAAGGAGAAGGCGGTGAAGACGCAGGTGATCGCGGCGAGGACGAAGGAGACGACGACGGCCGGGCCGGCTTGGGCGACGGAGTCGGAGAGGCCGACGAAGATGCCGGTGCCGACGATGGCGCCGACGCCGAAGCAGATGAGCTGGAAGAGGCCCATCGTGCGCTTGAGGCCGTGGCCCTCGCGGTCGGCGCCGGATTCGGCGACGAGCAGGTGCGGGGACTTGATGCGGGGAGCGGGCATTGCGGGTGGTGCTCGTTTCTGGGTGGTGCGGGCGACCGGGTGAGGTCGCGGCGGCGGCCCGGGCTGGGGTGGTGCGGGGCCGCCGGTCAGGATAAGGGCAGGTCGGGGCGGTGGGCCAGGGTCAGCGGGCGAGTGTGGCGACCAGCACCGCCTTGATGGTGTGCAGGCGGTTCTCGGCCTCGTCGAAGACGACCGAGTGCGCGGACTCGAAGACCTCGTCGGTGACCTCCAGCGAGGTCAGGCCGTAGGTCTCGTGGATCTCGCGGCCGACCTTGGTGCCGAGGTCGTGGAAGGCCGGCAGGCAGTGCAGGAACTTCACGTCCGGGTTGCCGGTGGCGCGCAGGACGTCCGTGGTCACGGCGTACGGCGCGAGGGCCTCGATCCGCTCGGCCCAGACCTCCTTCGGCTCACCCATGGAGACCCACACGTCGGTGGCGACGAAGTCCGCTCCCGACGCGCCCTCCCGGACGTCCTCGGTGAGGGTGACCCGGGCGCCGCTCGCCTCGGCGAGCTTGCGGGCGTGGGTGACGACGTCCTCGGCGGGCCAGTAGGCCTTCGGGGCGACGATCCGCACGTCCATGCCGAGCAGGGCGCCGGTGACCAGGTAGGAGTTGCCCATGTTGAAGCGGGCGTCGCCGAGGTAGGCGAAGGCGATCTCCTTCAGCGGCCTGGCGCTGTGCTCGGTCATGGTGAGCACGTCGGCGAGCATCTGGGTGGGGTGCCAGTCGTCGGTGAGCCCGTTGTAGACGGGCACGCCGGCGTGCGCCGCCAGCTCCTCGACCTTGGCCTGGCTGTCCCCGCGGTACTCGATACCGTCGTACATCCGGCCCAGCACCCGCGCGGTGTCCTTGACGGACTCCTTGTGGCCGATCTGCGAGCCGGACGGATCCAGGTAGGTCGTGTGGGCGCCCTGGTCGGCGGCGGCGACCTCGAACGCGCAGCGGGTGCGCGTCGAGGTCTTCTCGAAGATCAGCGCGATGTTCCGGCCGCGCAGGTACTGCGTCTCGGTCCCCGCCTTCTTGGCGGCCTTCAGCTCGGCTGCCAGCTCGACCAGGCCGCGGAACTCCTCCTCGGTGAAGTCCAGCTCCTTGAGGAAGTGGCGGCCGGCGAGGGCGGTCGGGACTGTCGCCATGGGGCGCGCTCCAGACGTACGACTACGAATGACAATGGAAGTATATACGACCATTCACAAATCTATACAGCGTCTCGCTCCACGGGACAGCTCATGCATCTCGGGCCGCCCCGGCCCCGGCCCAGCTCGCTGCCCGGGATCTCGATCACCTCGATGCCCTGCTTGCGCAGATGCGTGTTGGTGGTCGAGTTGCGCTCGTAGGCGACGACGACTCCGGGCTCGACGGCGAGCACGTTGCAGCCGTCGTCCCACTGCTCGCGCTCGGCGGCGTGCACGTCCTGGGTGGCGGTCAGCACCCGGATCTCACCGAGGCCGAGGGCGGCGGCGATCGCGCGGTGCATGTGCTCCGGCGGATGGTCGGTGACCTTCAGCTCCTTCTCGGAGACCCCCGGCTCGATGGTGTACGAGCGCAGCATGCCGAGCCCCGCGTACTGGGTGAAGGTGTCGCCGTCGACCATGGTCATCACGGTGTCGAGGTGCATGAAGGCGCGCCGCTTGGGCATGTCGAGCGCGACGATGGTGCGTGCCGAGCCTGCCGCGAACAGCTTGTACGCCAGCATCTCCACGGCCTGCGGGGTGGTGCGCTCGCTCATGCCGACCAGGACGGCGCCGTTGCCGATCACCAGGACGTCGCCGCCCTCGATGGTGGAGGGGTGGTCGGCCTGCCCCTGGGACCAGACGTTGAACGTCTCGGCGCGGAACAGCGGGTGATGGCGGTAGATCGCCTCGAAGTGGACGGTCTCCCGCTGCCGCGCGGGCAGCCGCATGGCGTTGATCGCGACTCCGTCGTAGATCCAGGCGGAGGTGTCGCGGGTGAAGAGGTGGTTGGGGAGGGGGCCGAGGAGGAAGTCGTCGAGGTCCATCACATGGAAGCGGACGGAGGTCGGCTCCGCGTGCGCCCGCAGGAACTCGCGCTTGGTCATGCCGCCCACGAGCGCCTCGGCCAGCTCGCGTGCGGGCAGGGCCTCGAACGCGGCGCGCAGATGGTCGGCGGCGAGGGGGCCGTACTCCTTCTCGTGGAAGACCCGGTCCAGGACGAGGGCGCGGGCCTCGGGAAGCTCCAGGGTCTCGGTGAGCAGGTCGCCGAAGAGGTGGACGGCGACCCCGCGGTCCCGCAGGACGTCGGCGAACCCGTCGTGCTCGGCGCGCGCCCGGCGCACCCACAGCACGTCGTCGAAGAGCAGGGCGTCCTTGTTGCTGGGGGTGAGCCTTTTGAGCTCCAGGTCGGGCCGGTGCAGGATCACGCGGCGCAGCCGCCCGGCCTCGGAGTCGACGTGGTATGCCATGCCTCCATCCTGGCCGTCCGCGCCCGTCTTCACGCCCTTGTTGACCGTTTCCGACTCCTCCTGTTTTCGTCTCCCTGACGAGAAGGCCCGGTCAGACCGTGGTGCACGGGACCGGCCGGCGCCGGACGCGCGGGGGCAGCGCCACCGCCCAGCCTCCGGCGGCCGGCACCAGCCGCTCGGCTCGGAGGAGACCGACGGCCTCCCGGTCGACCGACGACCGCGTCCAGCGGTGCCGGGTCCTGGAGGCGAAGGAACGCGGCGAGGAGATCGGGGTGGTCGAGGGTGAGCCGTACGGCCGTGCCCTTCTCCCTGCGATCCAGGACCGTCACAAAGGCGGGGCCGCGGCGGTGGTGGAGGCTCCCGAAGACGTGTCCGGCCCGCCAGGCGGCCAACTCCGCCTCGTCCGGCGGACAGTTCCCTCGGCGGGGGGGCAGGTGGTGCAGCAGTCCGATGTCGTACGACGGCCTGCCCACGGCCCGCCAGGCAACCGGCAGCCCCTGGCTCCGGCACTCGCGCAGGAAGCGCACCGTCTCCGCCGTGCTGCGCCCCGAGCCGCTCAGGTCCAGCGGCCCGGTCACCTCGACCCGCCGTCCCGTGAGCCGGTACGGCACGGCGGTCGCAGGCGCGCTCATACCGCGCCCTCGGCCAGGCGGACCGGCTCGCCCCCAGGTCGGCAGGGCCACATAGGTGGCCCCGTCGCGGAACAACAGGCCGAGCTCCAAGGCCTGCCGGACCCATGCGGTGAGGACGTCCGAGACCGGCCCCTGGCCGTCGGCGGTCAGCAGCCGGTGCAGCGCCGGTACGGTACGGCCCTCCTCCAGGCGGCGCAGCGCCTCGCTGCGCCAGCCGGTGAAGCGGTGGGTGGCCGGTGGCCGCCCGTGCCGCCGGTCGTGCACCAACAGCTCCCCGCCGTCCTCCTCGAACAGCAGCCGGGAGTACGCGTGCCCGGCCCGCCAGGCGGCGCCGGCGCACCAGCCGGTCGAGCTCCGCCCACAGCCGCTCCCCGGGCTTGGCGCGGAAGGTCATGGCGAAGCCGTTGAGCCCGCAGAAGGTGCGGCGACACAAGGGCGTTCCGTGACGGACGGGATGCGGCGTGGCGGGCCACAGGCGCGGATCCACCGGGCTACAGGCGCGGATCCACCGGCTCCGACTCCAGGGCCAGCACCCCGAACACCGCCTCGTGCACCCGCCACAGCGGCTCCCCGTCCGCGAGCCGGTCCAGGGCCTCCAGGCCGAGGGCGTACTCGCGCAGCGCGAGGGACCGCTTGTGGTTCAGGAACCGCTGCCGCAGCTTGGCGAGGTTGTCCGGGCGGGTGTACTCGGGGCCGTAGATGATCCGCAGGTACTCCCGGCCCCGGCACTTGATGCCGGGCTGCACCAGCCGGCCGTCGGTGTTCCGGACCAGCGCGCCGAGCGGCTTGACGACCATGCCCTCGCCGCCGCGACCGGTCATCTCCAGCCACCAGTCGACACCCGCGCGCACCGACTCCGGCTCGCCGGTGTCGACGTACAGCCGCCGGGTGGTCTGCAGCAGTCCGGTGCCGTCGTGCTCCACCAGCCGGTCGATCAGGGCCAGTTGCTCGTCGTGCGGCAGCGCGGCGAGGCTGCGGCCCTGGACGGCCAGCAGCTGGAAGGGCGCCAGGCGTACGCCGTCCAGGCCGTCGGTGGTCCAGCAGTAGCGGCGGTAGGCGGCGGTGAACGCGGCCGCGTCGGCGGCCCGGTCCCGCTGCCGGTCCAGCAGGCCGGTGAGGTCGACGCCCCGGGCCGAGGCCGCCTCCAGCGCGGCCAGCGCGCCCGGGAAGACCGCGCCGGACGCGGCGCCGACCGCCGCGTACTGGCTGCGCAGCAGCCCCGAGGCCTTCAGCGACCACGGCATCAGCTCGGCGTCCAACAGCAGCCAGTCGGTGGCCAGTTCGTCCCAGAGTCCCGCCCCCGTGATCGCCGAGCGCAGCCGGCCGAGGATCTCCTCGGTCACCTGCTCGTCGTCGAGGAACGGCCGCCCGGTACGGGTGCAGAGCGACCCGGTCGGACCGTCCACTCCAAAGCGCTTCCGTGCCGCCTCCGCGTCCCGGCACACCAGGGCCACGGCCCGCGAGCCCATGTGCTTCTCCTCGCACACGACCCGCTCGACGCCGTCCGCCGCGTACTGCGCGAAGGCCTCCACCGGGTGCTCCAGGTAGCCGTCCACCTGGGACGTCGGCGTCGGTGCCATGGTCGGCGGCAGGTACGGCAGCAGGCGCGGGTCGGTCGCGAAGCGGCTCATGACCTCCAGGGCCGCCGCCGCGTTCTCCTCGCGGACCGCCACCATGCCCGCGTACCGGGTCTCCACGGCCCGGCGGCCGTGGACGTCCGCCAGGTCCAGCGGCCGGCCGTCCCGGCCACCGGGCGCCTCCGCGCGCAGCGGGCGGGCCGGCTCGTACCAGACCCGCTCGGCCGGTACGTCGACCAGCTCGCGCTCCGGCCAGCGCAGCGCGGTCAGCTTGCCGCCGAAGACCGCGCCGGTGTCCAGGCAGATGGTGTTGTTGAGCCAGGTCGCCTCGGGAACCGGGGTGTGGCCGTAGACCACCGCCGCGCGGCCCCGGTAGTCCTCGGCCCACGGGTAGCGCACCGGAAGACCGAACTCGTCGGTCTCGCCCGTGGTGTCGCCGTACAGGGCGTACGAGCGGACCCGGCCGGAGGTGCGGCCGTGGTACTTCTCGGGCAGGCCGGCGTGGCAGACGACCAGCTTTCCGCCGTCGAGGACGTAGTGACTGACCAGACCCGCCAGGAACCTGCGTACCCGCTCCTTGAACTCCTCGCTCTCGCCCTCCATCTGCGCGATGGTCTCGGCGAGGCCGTGGGTGTGCTGGACGTTGCGGCCCGCCAGGTAGCGGCCGTACTTGTTCTCGTGGTTGCCGGGCACGCACAGCGCGTTGCCCGTCTCGACCATCGACATCACCCGCCGCAGCACGCCCGGGGTGTCCGGGCCGCGGTCGACCAGGTCGCCGACGAAGACGGCGGTACGGCCGTCCGGGTGGACGCCGTCCGTGTAGCCCAGCTTGGCGAGCAGCGCCTCCAGTTCGGCGGAGCAGCCGTGGATGTCGCCGATGATGTCGAAGGGGCCGGTGAGGTGGGTGAGGTCGTTGAAGCGCTTCTCGGTGACGACGGTGGCGTGCTCGGCCTCCTCGACGCCGCGCAGTACATGCACCTTGCGGAAGCCCTCGCGCTCCAGGTGCCTCAGCGAGCGGCGCAGTTCGCGGATGTGCCGCTGGATGACCCGGCGGGGCATGTCGGCGCGGTCGGTGCGGGCCGCGTTGCGCTCGGCGCACACCTCCTCCGGCATGTCCAGCACGATGGCGATGGGCAGCACGTCGTACGTCCTGGCCAGCTCGATCAGCTGACGCCGGGCGTCCTGCTGCACGCTGGTGGCATCCACGACGGTGCGCCGGCCGGCGGCCAGCCGCTTGCCGGCGATGTAGTGCAGGACGTCGAAGGCGTCCCGGGTCGCGCTCTGGTCGTTCTCGTCGTCGGAGACGAGACCGCGGCAGAAGTCCGAGGAGATCACCTCGGTGGGCTTGAAGTGCCGTCGTGCGAACGTGGACTTGCCGGAGCCGGAGGCGCCGACGAGGACGACGAGGGAGAGGTCCGTGACGGGGAGGATCCGCCCCTCGTTCTCTGTTGTCTCGGTCATGCCGCCTTCGCCTCCTTCTCGGTCTTGATCGTGAACAGTGCCATCTGGGTGGGCGGACCGACCTCGGGGTCGTCCGGGCCGACGGGGGCGAACTCCACGCCGTAGCCGTGTCGTTCCGCCACTCTCGCCGCCCAGGTGCGGAACTCCTCGCGCGTCCACTCGAAGCGGTGGTCGCCGTGCCGGGCGTGTCCGGCGGGCAGGGTCTCCCAGCGGACGTTGTACTCGACGTTCGGGGTGGTCACCAGGACCGTACGGGGACGGGCGTGCCCGAACACGGCGTACTCCAGGGCGGGCAGCCGGGGCAGGTCGAGGTGCTCGATCACCTCGCTGAGCACGGCGGCGTCGAAGCCGCTCAGCCGCTTGTCGGTGTAGGCGAGCGAGCCCTGCACCAGCTTGACCCGGGACGCCTGCCGCTCCCCCATGCGGTCCAGCTTCAGCCGGCGGGAGGCGATGGTGAGCGCCCGCACCGACACGTCGAGGCCGACGATCTCGGTGAACCGCACGTCCTTCAGCAGCTCCCGCACCAGCTCACCCTGTCCGCAGCCGAGATCCAGGACGCGCGCGGCGCCCCGGTCCCGCAGGGCGGCGAGGATCGCCTCCCTGCGCTGGACGGCGAGCGGGGTGGGCCGCTCCACCTCCTCGGTCTCGGCCTCGACGGCGTTGTCGATCTCCTCGACCTCGCTGTCGTCGGCCTCGGCGAGCCGCACCAGCTCCAGCCGCTCCATCGCCTGCCGGGTCAGCGACCAGCGGCGGGAGAGGTACCGGCTGGTGATCAGCTTCTGCTCCGGGTGGGCGGGCAGCCAGCCCTCGCCGGCTCGCAGCAGCTTGTCGACCTCGTCCGAGGAGACCCAGTAGTGCTTGGCGTCGTCGAGGACCGGCAGCAGGACATAGAGGTGGCGCAGGGCCTCGGCGAGGGTCAGCTCCTCGGCCTCCAGGACGAGACGCGCATAGCGCGAGTCGCCCCACTCGGGGAACTCGGCGTCCAGGGGGACCGGTTCGGCGGTGACCGTCCAGCCCAGCGGCTCGAAGAGACGCCGTACGAGCTCCGGTCCGCCGCGGGCGGGCAGCGCGGGCACCTCGATGCGCAACGGCCGTGCCCGTTCCGGGAGTTCGGGCCTGGCGTGGCAGGTGCCCTTCATCGCGCTGGAGAACACGCCGCTCAGCGCGACCGCGAGCAGCGAGGAGGCCGCGTAGGGGCGGTCGTTGACGTACTGCGCGAGCGCCGCGTCGGGGGCGCCGCCGCGGCCCTTGCCCTTGCCCTTGCCCCGCCGGACCAGCGCGAGCGTGTCGATCTCCAGCAGCAGCGCGGCCGTGCAGCGCAGGTCGTCCGCCTCGGGGTAGAAGACGTGCGCCGTGCCGTAGGACAGCTTGGTTGAGAACGGGTTGTCAGGGTGCTTGTGGAGGAGAAACCCCAGGTCAGTAGCCGGGTGCTGCTCGTCGCCAGTAGTCGAGATCGTCAGGAACACGTGACCGAGTATGGGTGCCCATGGGTCGGCTCCGGTACTGGATTACCTGGTGACAGCAGAGAGCCCCTACCGGCTAGTACTCCAGCCGTAGATTGTGATCTTTATGAGCGGAGGGCGGCCTGGCGACGGTAGTGGCTGTGGCGGGCCCGGGCTTGGTGGCGTCGTCGCCAGGTGGACCAGCGAAGTCGGTGGGCCGCGTCGCAGGAGGGCCGAACGAGCAGGGCAGCGAAGAGGCGCTGGATCTCGTTGCAGGTGAACGGAATCAGCGCGTCGGGGCTGCTCCCATCGCCGATTGGTGTTTGGTCGCGGCGTTCGAGGGCGCTGGTGACGGCGAGGAATGCGTGGGCGAGGAGGGCCAGGGTGACCCAGCGGTGCCAGGAGTTCCAGCGGCGGACCTGGTGCTCGTCCAGCCCCGCGAGCGTCTTTGAGCTCTGGAACATTTCCTCCACCGTCCAGCGGCTACCCGCGACCGCGACCAGCGTGGACAGCGGGACCGGGCGGGGCGAGTAGCAGCGGTAGTAGGCCAGTTCGCCGGTGCTCCGGTTGCGGCGGATCAGCAGGTGCTGATGGCCCGGCACATCGCCAGAGTTGATGGCGACCTGTGCCCAGTCGTAGAGGCGGTGCCCCTTGGCGCCGCGCCCGGCGGACACCTTCTGCCAGGCCCGGCGCGGGATCTTCTTCGCGAGGTGGTCGGCGTGCTGTGGGCCAGCCTGGGTGGGGACGCGATGGGTGCGGGAGACTGCGAGTACGTAGCCGAGCCCGCGCTTCTCCAGGGCGGCGCGCAGGTGCGGATTGTCGCCGTAGACCTCATCCCCGGCCGCCCACGCGGCAGGGGCCCCGGCATCCAGAGCTCGCTCGATCATCTGCCAGGCCAGCTGCGGCTTGGTCGCGAAGCTGACCTCGTCTGGCACGGCGGCCCGCTCGCAGCGGTCGCGGTCGCCGACCCAGGAAGCGGGCAGGTGGAGGGAGCGGTCGATGCCCGCGTGCCCGTGCCGGGAGGTGTAGGTGAGGTAGACGGCGACCTGGGCGTTCTCGATCCTGCCCGCAGTCCCGGTGTACTGGCGTTGCACGCCCACGGTCTGGGAGCCCTTCTTCAGGTCGCCGGTCTCGTCGACCACGAGGACCGCCTGTTCGTCGGCCAGGTGCTCCAGCACGAACTCGCGCAGGTCGTCGCGGAGCTGGTTGGCGTCCCACTTCGCGCGGCCGAGCAGGTGCTCCAGCCCGTCCGGGGTGGTGTCCCCGATGTGCTCGGCGATGGTCCAGCAGTTCTTGCGCGGCAGGTCCGACAGGAGCCCGAGGATCAATTTCCGTACCCGGCGGCGGGGTTCGACCCGGGAGAACCGACTGGCTATTCGACCCATCAGGCCCTCGAATGCGTCCTGCCAGCGGGCAGGCACTACGCTGTGACCCGCGGCCACCGCATGATCTTCTGTCTTCACACACCGATGATCAGCGGTGGCCGTGCAGCTTCCT